>JALYWF010000043.1 GCA_030852845.1 Pseudomonadota bacterium | reverse complement strand
TAGGACTTAGTGATCCGGTGGTTCTGTATGGAAGGGCCATCGCTCAACGGATAAAAGGTACTCCGGGGATAACAGGCTGATACCGCCCAAGAGTTCATATCGACGGCGGTGTTTGGCACCTCGATGTCGGCTCATCACATCCTGGGGCTGAAGCCGGTCCCAAGGGTATGGCTGTTCGCCATTTAAAGTGGTACGCGAGCTGGGTTTAGAACGTCGTGAGACAGTTCGGTCCCTATCTGCCGTGGGCGTTGGAGATTTGAGAAGAGTTGTTCCTAGTACGAGAGGACCGGAATGAACGGACCGCTGGTGTTCGGGTTGTGTCGCCAGACGCATTGCCCGGTAGCTATGTCCGGACGGGATAACCGCTGAAAGCATCTAAGCGGGAAGCCCCCCCCAAGACTAGATCTCCCTGAGGACTTGATCCTCCTGAAGGGCCCAAGAAGACTACTTGGTTGATAGGCTGGGTGTGTAAGCGCAGTAATGTGCTCAGCTAACCAGTACTAATTGCCCGTGAGGCTTGACCATATAACCTCAAGCAGTTTTGCTGTTTGTGGTGGTGCAAGCGACATTTAGCATCACAGCGCGAACGCGACATGCGTCAAGACGAAGCTTCTTCTGGATTCCCTTTTCGCCTGACGGCATTAGCGAACGGGAACCACCCGATCCCATTCCGAACTCGGAAGTGAAAACGTTCTGCGCCGATGGTAGTGTGGCCTGTTGCCATGCGAGAGTAGGTCACTGTCAGGCACCTATTGAAAGCCCCGGTCACGCAAGTGGCCGGGGCTTTGTCTTTTAGTGCAGCGCGAATGGCAGCAGGGCCATCGCGACGATGCCGCCGCCGGAAATGGCGCCAAGCAGGAACGGATGGCGTGCCGCCATTGCCCGCCAGTGCAGGCTTCCGATACGCATGGGTGCCGTTGCATGCTGGTGCGTGTTCCCATCCGCCGGGGATGGCGCCGCAGCGGGTTGCTGCACCTCATCCTCGGACTCCTGGTGGCGCACATGCACCGGGCAGACGAAACAGAACCCGCGCCCCGGCACGGTCATCACGAACTGGTTGCTGCCTGCCACCTCGCCCAGTGCCTTGCGGATGGCCAGGATGCACTGGTTCAGATTGTTGTCCTCGACAATCGTATGCGGCCAGATCGTCTGCATCAGGCGACGGCGATCGATCACTTCGCCGGCGTGGGCCACCAGCAGCAGCAGTGCCTCCATCGCGCGTGAGTTCAGCGGCAGCACCAGGCCGCTGGCAGAGAGCAGTTTCCGGCGCGTGACGTCCAGCCGGAAGCGGTCGAAGAGGTAGACCGCGTGCTGCAAAGGGCAGTCTCCAACGCCTGTCAGGGCGTTTCACACGAATTCATGCAAGCGCAATGCCGCTTCAACATTGCCCGCCTAGTGTTGGGGGCGTCGCAGGTCTCCCCATTCCCGGCCTGCGGCGAGCTGACCCCCAACCTGCTGACAGAGGTGTGACATGAAATCCGCAAGCAGAAATTCCAGGTTCGCGTTGTTCGCTGGTGCAGTGCTGTTCTCGGCCGGTGCATGGTCGATGCCCCCGGCAGACACCATCACCCGTTCGGAAGTGGTGACCTATGACCCGAAAGAGGCGCAGACGCCGGAGGGCGCGGCCGCGCTGTACGCGCGGTTGCAGCGTGCGGCTGCACGGGTATGCGAGGAGCCAGCCGGGATGTCGCCGGCGAGCCTTTCGGCAATGGCTCCCTATGCCAGCTGCGTGAAGGCAGCGCTGCGCAGCGCGGTGCGCGAGGTGAAGGTGCCGCTGGTGGCCGCACTGCACCTGGAGGGCATGCGGCATCGGGAGCCGGCCCTGGCCAGTCGCTGATCCACCAGACTGCAGGGCACTGCTGCCTGCCATCAGCCCGCCGCGGTCCCACCGCTGCGGGCTTTTTTTGTGGGTGGGGCACCATGGAGCGCGGATAATCCGTTCGCGTGGACAGGAATGCGGGCGATTTCGACGAGTGGCTGGCAGGCATGCGCGCGGTGCTGCGGGGCGAGGCGGTGGCCGACGTTCCCTGTGCCGGTTGCGTGGGCTGCTGCGTTTCTTCGTATCCCATACCGCTGCGGCCGGCCGATCGGGTGGCTCTGGAGCAGGTGCCCGACCGCTACCTGCAGTTTCGCCCCGGGGATGCAGCCCGCATGCTGCATCGTGACGACGGCACCTGTCCGATGCTGGCGGCGGGCCGCTGCAGCATCTATGCGGACCGGCCCCAGACCTGCCGCGACTACGACTGCCGCATCTACGCTGCCGCGGGCCTGGTGCCCGACGGGGAGCGGCCGGTGATCAGCGGGCGGGTGCGCGAGTGGCGCTTCGCAATCACCGACCAGGCCGCAGGCGCGCGGCTCGCGGCGGTACGGCGGGCTGCGCAGTTCATCCGTTCGAATGCGCCATTGTTTCCGGCGGAAATCCGGGCGCATTCGGCAACGGCGGCCGCGGTGCTGGCCGTGAAGGTGCATGAGCTGTTCGCTGACAAGGGCGCAGCCGGGCCTGTAGTCGAAATCGTGCAGGCCATCCTTGATGCTGCGCGGGAGTTCGACCGGCCGGGCTTGCCGGGGTGTGATAGCGCGACTTGACCCGATTGCAGGCATCCCGCTTGCCCCAGCGCGTGAAGGTGCATAGCCTTTCGTGCCTCTTGCGGAACGGATTCCCCAATGAAAGTTGATCGACGTGAAGTGCTGCGCAGTGCCGGCGGATTGCTGGCCGGCGTGGCGGCCATGAGTGCGGTGCATGGGGCAGCGCCGGGGACTGCCATCAGGGCGGTGGCCTTTGATGCATTTCCCATCTTCGACCCTCGGCCAATACAGGCCCTGGCAGAGTCCCTGATCCCGGAGCATGGCGCGGCGCTGATGAACGCCTGGAGGATCCGGCAGTTCGAGTACCAGTGGCTGAGGGCACTGGCAGGGCAATACGTGGACTTTCTGCAGGCCACGCGCAATGCGCTCGATCATGCTGCAGCCCAGCTGCAGCTGCGCATCCCTGCTGCCCATCGCGAGCAATTGATGGCGGCCTGGTCGGAGCTGAAGGTGTGGCCGGATGCGGCCAATGAAGTCAGGTCGCTGCGCGCGCGGGGACTGCGGCTCATCTTCCTCTCGAACATGACCGCACCACCTCTTGAGAAGGGCCTGCGCGCGGCGGGCCTGTTTGACCAGTTCGAGGCCGTAGTCAGTACCGATCGCATACGTAGCTACAAACCTGATCCTCGCGCGTATCAGCTGGGTGTGGATGTGCTGGGCCTGCCGAAGCAGCAGGTCCTGTTCGTGGCCTTTGCCGGCTGGGATGTGGCGGGCGCCAGGTGGTTCGGCTACCCGACGTACTGGGTGAACAGGCAGGGGGCGCCCCCCGAGGAGCTGGGGGTGCAGGCTGATGCGTCCGGTCGCGACCTGTCGGCGCTCACGGCATACCTGGCCTGAAACGACAAAGGGCCCCGAAGGGCCCTTCATCATCACGCGGCAGTGAGGTCGATCAGTTGCCGGAGGCCTTTGCCTTCGCGGCATCCGCGATCACCACGTCGGCCACGTTCTTCGGCACCGGATCGTAGTGCGAGAACTCCATGGTGTAGCTGGCGCGGCCGGAGCTCATTGCACGCAGGTTGCCGATGTAGCCGAACATCTCCGACAGCGGCACGGTGGCCACCACGGCGATGTTGGCACCACGCTCCAGCTGCTCCTGGATCTGGCCGCGGCGGCGGTTGAGGTCGCCGATCACGTCACCCAGGTGATCGCCAGGCGTCACCACCTCCACCTTCATCACTGGCTCGAGCAGGATGGGGCCAGCCTTGCGGATGCCCTCGCGGAACGCAGCCTTGGCCGCGATCTCGAAGGTCATCGCGTTGGAGTCGACGTCGTGGTAGCTGCCGTCCACCAGCGTGGCCTTGAAGTCCACGGTGGGGAAGCGTGCCAGCACGCCGTCCTCCAGCTGCATGCGCAGGCCCTTCTCGACCGAGGGCACGAACTCGCGCGGCACCGAGCCGCCGACGGTCTTGTCCTCGAACACGAAGCCGCTGCCGCGTTCGAGCGGCTCGAACTTGATCCACACCTCGGCGAACTGGCCCGAACCGCCGGTCTGCTTCTTGTGGATGTAGTTTTCCTGCACGGGCTTGGTGAAGGTCTCGCGGTAGGCCACCTGCGGCTGGCCCATCACGCCTTCGACATTGAACTCGGTGCGCATGCGGTCGAGCGTCACGTCCAGGTGCAGCTCACCCATGCCGCGCAGAATGGTCTCGCCCGTCTCGCGATCGGTCTCGAGCTTCAGCGACGGATCGGCGCGCACCATCTTGCCCAGCGCGGCGCCGAACTTCTCGAGCTCGGCCTTGTTCTTCGGCTTCACCGAGACGCTGATCACCGGCTCGGGGAAGCGCATGCGCTCCAGGATCACCGGCGCATTGGCATCGCACAGCGTGTCGCCCGTGTCGGTCTCGGCCAGCGAGACCAGCGCAATGATGTCGCCGGCGCGGGCTTCTTCGATCGGGTTCGCGTCCTTGGCGAACATCTCCACCATGCGGCCGATCTTCTCGCGCTTGCCGCGCGTGCTGTTCTGCACCGAGGCGCCCTTGGTGAGCACGCCGGAGTACACGCGCACGAAGGTCAGTGCGCCGTAGGCGTCGTTGATCACCTTGAAGGCGAGCGCGGAGAACGGCTCATCGTCAGAGCACACGCGCTGGCCATTGGGGTTGCCGTCCTCGTCCACGGTGGCGATGGCCTCGACGTCGGTCGGGGCGGGCAGGTAGTCCACCACGGCGTCGAGCATCTGCTGCACGCCCTTGTTCTTGTACGACGAACCGCACAGCACCGGATTGAAGGCGCCGCCGATGGTGCCCTTGCGGATGCACTTCTTCAGCGTCTCGACCGAGGGCTCGGTGCCTTCCAGGTAGGCTTCCATCGCGACATCGTCCTGCTCCAGGCAGGTGTCGACCAGCTCGGTCCGGTACTTGGGCACCGAGTCGAGGATGGCGCGGTCGCTGGGCACGGTGATGCCGAACTTGTCGGCCAGGTTGCCGTCGAGCTCGTGGATCGCCCACTTGGCGTCGCGGTCATCCGAATCCCAGGTGTAGGCCTTGTTCTCGACCAGGTCGACCATGCCCTTGAAGTTGTCTTCGGAGCCGATCGGCAGCTGCGCCACCAGCGGGCGGGAGCCCAGGCGCTTCTTGATCATGTCCACGCAGCGCAGGAAGCCGGCGCCGCTGCGGTCCATCTTGTTCACGTAGCACAGGCGCGGCACCTTGTAGTTGTCCGCGAGGCGCCAGTTGGTCTCCGACTGCGGCTCCACGCCGGCCACGCCGTCGAACACCACCACCGCGCCGTCGAGCACGCGCAGCGAGCGGTTCACCTCGATGGTGAAGTCCACGTGGCCCGGGGTGTCGATGACGTTGAGCTTCTTGCCCTTCCAGAACGCGGAGACGGCGGCGGACTGGATGGTGATGCCGCGCTTCTGCTCCTGCTCCATGTAGTCGGTCGTGGTCGAGGACTTCAGGTCCTTGGTGTCGTGCACGTCGACGATGGTGTGCTTGCGTCCCGTGTAGTAGAGGATGCGCTCGGTAGTGGTGGTCTTGCCGGCGTCGACGTGGGCGATGATGCCGATGTTGCGGATATCGGACAGCGGGGTTTTGCGGGCCATCAGTTCGGGTTCCGTGCGGATGAAAAGGGGCAGGACCGGGGTTGCCTGGGAGGCACCCGGACCAGTAAAAAGCGCGCAAGGATACGCGATGGATACCTTGAGGCGCCACCCCAAAACCGGGCGTCGGTCCGGAGCGGGGATCGATGTTATGTCAAACAGAGCAGGCCCGACAGGGCCCGGGGGAGATCGGATGCCACGCTTGCACAGGTTGCTGCCCGCCATGCTGGTGATGGCGGCTGTGGGGGCCGTGCCGGCGCAGCAGCGGCAGGCCCCGATCGCCCTGGAGCGTTCGGGGGGATTCGTCGCCGGCGGCAAGGTCATCGCCAATCCCCGTGACCCGGCCCAGCACCATTCCTGCGACCACGGCTACGTGGAGTACTTCCTGCCGGCCAGCCCGCGGCGCACCAGCCTGGTGATGTGGCACAGCTCCAGCGCACAGGTGTGGCAGAACCGCTGGGACGGGGGTGAGGGTTACAAGGACATGTTCCTGCGGCGGGGCTACCCGGTGTACCTCTGGGATGGTCCCCGCGTCGGCCGCGCCAGCTGGAGCTGCGAGACGGTGACCCACGTGCCGGCCTTCCGCGATGAGCGCAACTTCACGGCGTGGAATTTCGGCCCCTCGTTCGGCAACTGGTGGCCGGGCGTGCAGTTCCCCGTGAATGACCGGCAGAGCTGGCTGGATGCCACGGCCGCGCGCTACGAGGAATTCGACATCCTGAAGAATATCCATATCGAGACGGATGCCGCGGCGGTGGCAGCCGATTCCGGCCGCCTCGGCGATCGCATCGTGTACCTCACCAATTCGGCGGCAGGCCTGCGTGCGATGGTGACGGCCACCAAGGCAACGAAGGACAACATTGCCGCCATCGTGGCCTACGAGAACATGGCCTACCTGTTTCCCATCGGCGATCCGGAGAGCCCGCGCCTGTGCACCGATGCCGAGGCCTGCGGCATGGGACCGGTGGGAGTAACGCAGCAGGAATTCCGCAAACTGGCCCGGTTGAAGGCCATCCAGTTCGTGTGGGGCGACCACCGCAGCGGACCGGACGCCCCGGCCGCGGCAACCGTGGAACTGTCGCGGCTGTGCGCGAAGCTCATCAACAAGTATGGCGGCCGGGCCGAGGTCGTGATGCTTGCGGAAGACGCGGGGCTGAGCGGTAGCACGCACATTCCCTTCGCCGACCTGCACAACCAGAAGGTGGCTGCGTTGCTGGAGACCTTCCTGGCGAAGCAGGGGCTGGATGGCTACACGACGCCAGCGCCGCGCGGGCGCTGGGTGTGGGTGGAGTGAGCGCCGCCGCCCTGCCGATTACTCCGTGTCGATGCGCAGCCGCGCCTCGCCGGTTTCAGGATCGGCGTACTCGCGGTTGTCCTCGCAGACATACTCGTACATCTTGTAATCCGGCCGGCGCTGGTAAACCCACTTCCACTTCCAGGGGCCGGTGAGGTATTCCGGATCCTCGACGGTCACCTCGTTTTCGATGTGGTCCTTGTCGATCATGCGCATGCGCTCGTGGATGCGCATGTTGGCCGAGTGGGGCGTATTGCGGAACTGCACGCGGTCCTTGATGCCGATCGTCTCGGTCACCAGGTCGTTGCCTTCCCAATGCGCCACCGCGTGGCCCCAGAAGCCGGGCTCGGCGTCTTCCACTGCCGGCAGCGTGTCGTTGAAATACACGCGGCGTACCTGGTTGTAGGCCTCTTGGATGAAGGTGATCTGCCGCGGCGTGACCAGCACTTCCATCGGGAACATGGCCTGCATCATCGCCGGCATGCCGTCAGGGATGCAGTGGGTGTAGTGCGAGGCGATGGGCTTGCCGGCGGCATTGGCTTCATCGATGCGCTTGCGCTCGGCCTGCCATTCGGCCAGGTATTCCGGCTTCAGCGGGGGATCGGGAATGGCGCCGGGCACGGGCGGTACCGTGGTGGGATCGCGCTGTGCGTCGGCGGGCAGGGGATAGCGGTCCCAGGTGCCGCTGAAGTCCTTCGGGTCGTAGTCCAGCGCCGCGGGAGCATCTTCCTTGCCGGATGTGCAGGCCGCCGTGGACAGCAGCGCCGCGCCCGCCAGTGCAACCAGGAATGCCCGCATCATGGCGTGGCCGCCTTCGGCAGCGGCTTGCCGTCTTCGATGCTGATGGTGGGCGGGCCGGCAGGGGCACCATTGCCGAACACCCGGCCATCCGCCAGCTTCACCTGCTTGAGCAGCGCGCCGGCCTCACCGGTGCGCAATGGCGCGACGACCACGGTGAGCGGGTCATCCTTCTTGATCATGTTGAACTTCCAGCCCAGGCGATTGAGGATGCCGGGATTCGCGCACTCGATGGTCCAGTGGCGCATCTTGCCCTTCGAATCCGGGGCCTGCAGGTGGATGTAGATGTGCGGGTTCTGCCAGCGGAACTCGGTGACCTTGCCGGACAGCCGGATCTGGTTCTCGCTGTCGAACATGGCGAAGGAATGGTGTGCACTGGCGGTCATGCCGCCGGCCGCAAGAAGTGACCACAGAAGCAGGCTGCGCAATTTCACAGGACCCCCGACGCTTGATTGTGTGTCGATTCTAGCCCTGTTTCGGAGCGGCGATAGACCGACCGCACCCGGACGCGCTTGAGGCCGGGGCGCTCCACCTCCCGCGTGACGATGAGCGAGCCGTCGGGCTGCAGCGCATAGACCTCCGCCTGCACATGACGCCGGCCGCGGTTCTCGACGATGCGCAGGGAATCGTCGGAGCGCCAGCTGGAGCGGATCTCGGCGGTGCCGCGGGAATCCACCCTGGTGTGCGTGCGATCCACCAAGAGGCGGCGCACTGGCTCGCCGGGGAACTGGATGAGGATCTGGCGGCCCTGTTCGGCCAGGGTCACTGCGGCCGGTGCGGCGAGCGCCTCGAGCAGCTGCTCACGCTGGCCTGCCGCGCGCTTCTGCTTTGCCAGGGCGGGGTCGAGGCGGCTTTCGGGCGATTCGCTCGCCACCACGTCGAGGATCCAGTTGCCGCACAGCCAGGCGCAGCCCTGTGGCGGCTGCCCGGCGAGTGCCGGCCAGGCGATCGCCACCAACAAGGCCGCTCCCCAACGCATGCGGGTGACTGTAGCGCGACGGTCCGGTGGCGGCAAAGCCGCCGGCTCAGCGCCGCGGTCGTCTCTGCTGGCGGCGCTCGCGCAGCTCACGCAGGGACTGCTGTCGCTCCGCCTGGCTCTTCTGCTGCCACTGCCGCCGCAGTTCCGCGCGGCGAGCCAGTGAGAGTCGCTGGTATTCGCGGAAATCGCTGCGCAGCCGCGCCTGTTGCGCGGAGGGCAGTTCCTGGAACTGCAGCCAGCGTTCACGGATCAGCTGGCGGCGCTGCTCGGGAAGCTCGCGCCAGCGGCGGAAACGATCGCGTGCCTGTACGCGCTCGCCCTGGTCCATGTCCGACCAGCGCGCAGCACCACGCGCGAGGGCCAGGCGCCGCTGTGCGGGGAGCTGTTCCCACTCCTGCTGCAGAGGTGCCAGCAGCTGCTGCTGGGCCGGGGAAAGCGAGGACCATGCAGGCGCATCGGCGCCGGCGGCCTGGCTGGCCATCACCGGGCCGGCCAGCAGGAGGAGGAGGGTTGCGATGATCGTCTTCATGGCTGCTTCACCTTGTCCCGCTGTTCACTCCCGCGGGGCGGAGGTTCGGTCTTCTGCTTCGGGTCGGGCGCCTGGTCGGCGGGCTTGCCAGCCTCCGGGCGCACGGGTCGTTCGGCCAGGTAATCGCGCCACGCCTCATCCTCCACATCGATCGAACCGAGAAACTCCAGCAGTTCGGTATCCACCGCAGGGGCCGGCGGCTCGGCTGCCGTCGCGCCGGTGCCCGCTGCGAGCAGGGCCGAGGCCAGCATGGCGAACGGCGGCTTCAACCGCCGGGGCCCTCGAGTTCTGCCATGCCGGCGGCCCACTCGATGAACTCCAGGTCTGCTTCCTCGCTGATCGCCCACGCATCCGCGTCGGCGAGCAGTTCCAGGTCGTACAACGCCGCGCCCGCCACGACGTTGACGCCATCGCCGGGCAGGTTTGTGGGGGGGCGGGTGAGCAGCACGGCCACCAGTGCGGCACTGGCCAGTGCACCGGCGGGCACCAGTAGCCATGCGGGCCGGCGTCGCGGTGCTGCCGCTGCAAGCGCGGCGACGCGCGCCGCGGCCAGGCGCGAGCGTGTGGCGGCGTCGACCTGTCCGTCGCGCCGCAGTTGCTCGCCGGCGCGACGACCGAATGCTTCCAGTTCCTGCTCGTCGGTGCTCATGTCCAGCTCTCCCCGAGATGCGCACGCAGTGCCTGCAGTGCGCGGAAATGATGGGTCTTCACGCTGCCATCGCTGCAGCCCATGGCAATGGCGGTGGCAGCCACGTCGAGGCCTTCCACGTTGCGCAGCAGGAAGGCCTCCCGCTGGCGCCGCGGCAAGGCATGCACTGCTGCCTCCAGCGCCTTGAGCAGCGTGGCGTTTTCCACTTCTTCCTCAGGCCCCGGGCCGCGGTCCGGGGCCTCGGCTACCGGATCAATGGCTTCGTCTGCGTCCCGTCGCCAAGGCAACAAGGCCATCACGCGGCCGCGCACCTGGCGCCGCCGCTGCAGGTCGCGCACCCTGTTCTGCAGGATGCGATGGAACAGGGCGGGCCACTCCGCCGGATCGCGCTGGCTGTAGCGCTGCGCCAGCTTCAGCATGGCATCCTGCACGGCGTCGAGTGCGTCCTCGTCGTGCCGCAATGCAATGCGCGCGATGCGGAAGGCGCGCCGCTCCACGCTGGCCAGGAACTGGTTCAGCGCAGCCAGGGTCGCGTCCGCGGAAACCGGCAAGGTCGGGCCTTTGCTCAGGGTCAGCTCCACGGGGAAAACAACGCGCCGTCCCTGCGGCGGTTGACAGCGCCGGCCTCAGGCCAGCGCTTTCTTGAACAGCTCCAGCTTGCGGGCCCAGGCCCGCTCGGCCTGATCCTTGTTGTAGGCCTGCGAGTCGATGGCACACCAGCCGTGGTTGGCGCCCTTGTACACCTCGATCTCTGCCGGCACTTTCGCATCGTCGAAGGCCTTGCGCAGGATGTCCTTGGACGTGGGGTTGCTCTGGTCGTCGTTGTCGGCGATGGCGATGAGCATGCTGGCCTTCATCTGCGGGATCAGCAGGTGCGGGCTGCTGGCGTCATTGGTGTTGAGGCTGCCGCCATGGAATGAGCAACCCGCGCCGATGCGCGCCGGGAGGGTGGCCGCGGTGCGCATCACGATGGGTCCGCCCATGCAGTAGCCGGTGGTGCCGATCTTGCGCTTCGTGTCCACGGCCTTCTGGGAATCAAGCCAGGCGACGAAGGCTTTCGCATCGGTCACATGCGTGGTGGCATTGAGGCTGCGGGCCGCGGTGAATCCGTCGTCGCGCGCGGCCGGTGCACCCTTGAAGCTGCGATAGAAGGGATTGACCGTGAGCACTGCATAGCCGGATTCGGCCAGACGCTTGCCCATGGTGCGGAAGGCCGGGCGCAGGCCGAAGATGTCCGGCCATACCAGCACTGCCGCGGTGGCGTTCGCCGGATGCACGAAATGCGCGTCGCAGACGCCATCCGGCGTCCTGATCTCTACTTCGGAGTCCGAAACATCAACCGCGCCGGCGATGCGCGGCAATGCGGCCATGAACGCGGCACCCATGCCCAGTGCGCCGAACTGGCGACGGGACAGCTCGTTGCCGCGCAGGATGTCGTCACCCGAGTCGAATTCGCACATGGCAGTTCCCCCAGATTGGTGAGCGGCTGATTCTAGGCCAGATTCACGACAGCTTTTCCACGTCGCGCAGCGTCGGGAACAGGCGCATCCACAGCAGGGCGACCAGCACGCTGCCCACGCCGCCGACCACCACCGCAGGCAGTGCGCCCCACCACGCGGCGGTGACCCCCGCGCGGAATTCGCCCAGCTGGTTGGATGCGCTGATGAACAGGTAATTCACCGCGCCCACCCGGCCGCGCATGTCGTCGGGCGTGGCTACCTGCACCAGCATGTTGCGGATCACTACGCTGATCTGGTCGGCCGCGCCCATCACGGCCAGTGCTGCCAGCGAAAGCCAGAGGCTGGTTGAAACACCGAATGCCACCGTCGACACGCCGAACACGATCACGGCCTGGAACATGCGCATGCCCACGCGTCGCTGGAAGGGCTTGCGCGCCAGGATGGCGGTGGTGATCAGCGCGCCGGCCGCCGGCGCCGAGCGCAGCAGTCCCAGGCCCACGGCGTCAGTGTGCAGGATGTCCTTGGCATACACCGGCAGCAGCGCGGTGGCACCGGCCAGCAGCACCGCCACGAGGTCCAGCGAGATGGTGCCGAGGATGGTGGGATTGCCGCGGATGAAGTGCACGCCGGCGAGCTGCTCGCGCAACGTCTGTGGCGCGGAGGACCCGCGCGGCAACGATGGCAGGGCGCCGTTGCAGATGCCGCCCACCAGCCAGAACAGGGCAATGCTCGCGTAGCAGGTGCCCGGCGAGAGGGCGAAGATGAATCCACCCACAGCCGGTCCGGTGATGGTGGCCAGCTGCCAGGCACCCGTGGACAGCGCGATGGCCGGTTGCAGGATGGCCAGCGGCACCAGGTTGGGCAGCATGGCACCGGTGGCGGGGCGTTCGTAGGCAGATGCGGCGCCGAAGATGGCCGAGGCCACGTAGATATCGAGCACCGAGATGGAGCCACCATAGCTGCGCCAGGCCAGCCAGGCTGCCGTGCAGCCCTCGATCCACTGGCAGATCTGCACGATGCGCTTGCGGTCGTGCCGGTCGGCAGTGCTGCCACCGTGCAACACCAGCAGCAGCGAAGGCCCGAACTGCATCAGGCCAACCAGGCCCAGGTGCAACGGGTCGCCTGTGAGCTCGTACACCTGCCAGCCCACGGCCACGGCAACGATCTGTCGCGCGAAGTTCGCGAACAGGCGGCCGCCGAAGAAGAGCCGGAAATTGCGGTCGCGGAAGAGTTGCTGGTCGGCGTGGGACAAGCGGCGGGCAGGGCGCGGGGGAGGAATTGCTAAGATAGCGCAACAGGGTGCGGGGGAATGCGCATGAAGAGCGCCGCGGCCAGTGCCACGGGGCCGCGTGCCCTTGGCGTAAACTAGGGCGCCCTGACTGACCGCACCGGGAGCCCGCCATGCGCGCACTGAAGATCATCGGCATCATCCTCGGCAGCCTGGTTGCCCTGGTGGTGCTGGCGGCCGTGGCCGTACTGCTGCTGGTGGATCCGAATGACCACAAGGACCGCATTGCCGCCGCTGTGCAGAAGTCCACGGGGCGTGAGCTGTCCCTGCCCGGCGAGCTGAAGCTGTCGCTGTTCCCGTGGATCGCCATCGAGACCGGCGAGGCCACGCTGGGCAATCCGCCGGGCTTCGGCGAGGAGCCCTTCCTCACCCTGCGCCGCGCCAAGTTGTCGGTGAAGCTGGTGCCGCTGCTGAAGAAGCAGCTGGAGGTGGGGCGCATCGAGATCGATGGACTGGACCTGCGCCTGCGGCAGAACGCGGAAGGCAAGGGCAACTGGGAGGAATGGGGCAGTTCCGAAGCGCCAGAGCAGACCACGCGCGAGGCCGGTGGCCCGCAGCAGCTGAGCCTGGCGGGCATTACGATCACCGACAGCCGCATCGGCTTCCAGGACATGGTGGCCGACGGCGTGAACATCGACATCGGCCGCGTCGCACCGAACGTGCCGATTCCGGTGCAGGCGAAGATGCAGCTGGTCACCGCGCCCGGCGAGAAGCCGCTGCCGCTGGAGGCCGACTTTCGCCTCACCTTTGACCTGGAGAAGCAGCGCTACCAGCTGGCCGACCTGGCGCTGGCCGGTCGCATCCAGCCCGAGGGAGCGCCTTCAGAGCTGAAGTGGACCTTCGACACTCCCGCCGCCGATCTGGACCTCATCGCCCAGACGCTGGGCAGCACGTCATTCACCGCCGGCTTCGGTGATGCGCAGCTGCTGGGCCAGATCGAGGGCGCGCAGCTCATTGACGCACCGGCACTGAAGGGCATCTTCAAGCTCGCCGAGGTCTCCCCCCGCAAGCTGATGCAGCAGCTGGGGGTCGAGCAGCCCGAGACCCGCGATCCGGCCGTGCTGACACGATTCGCCGCGCAGGGTGCCTGGGCGTGGCAGGGCGGAGCTGCGCGACTGTCCGATCTCGCGCTGGTACTGGATGACTCGAAGCTCACTGGCCGCTTCAGCCACTCCGGGGCCGCCGGGATGGACTTCGCGCTGAACCTGGATCGCATCGATCTCGACCGCTACCAGCCGCCCGCCCCCGAAGAGGAAGCCGCGAGCGAGCCCATCGAGCTGCCTGTGGACCTGCTGAAGCCGCTGCGTGCCAGGGGCACTTTCACCGTGGGCGAGATCAAGGTGGGTGGCGCGAAGCTCACGCAGCTTTCAGCCGGCGTGGCCATCGCTGACCAGGTGGCGCGCTTCGGTCCGCTGAAGGCGCGGCTTTACGAAGGCACCTACGATGGCGACATCGGCCTCGACATGCGCCAGGCCGTGCCGCGGCTGTCGATGGACGAGCACCTGCAGGGCATCGACATCGCGAAACTGATGAAGGACTTCGCGGACACCGAGCGGCTGTCCGGCAAGGGCAACCTCGACATGGTGCTCACCGCCCGCGGCAGCGGCGGCGCGGACCTGGTGAAGACGCTCAACGGCAAGATCGGCATGGAACTGCAGGACGGCGCGGTCGAAGGCATGGACGTGTGGTATGCCATCGCACAGGCGCAGTCGCTGATCGTGAACCAGCGCCTGGCCACGGTCACCAACACCCGGCGCACGCCCTTTGACAGCTTCAAGGCCACGGCCGACGTGGCCGATGGCGTGGCCACCACGAAGGACATGCTCGTGGCCTCACAGCTGCTGCGCATCACCGGCGCCGGCAGCACCAACCTCGACACCCAGGCGCTGGACTTCACGGTGACCACCACCATCCTGAAGACCCCGCCGGGCGAGGGCGCTGACATTGCCGGTCTCGAGCGCGGCTCCATTCCGATCCGCATCACCGGCACGCTGACCGATCCACAAATCCTCCCGAACCTCAAAGGGCTGGTGAAGGAGCGGGTGAAGCAGGAGATCGACGAGCGCAAGGATGAAGTGAAGCAGGAACTGCAGGAGCAGCGCGAGAAGGCCGAGGAGAAGGTGCGCGACAAGGTGCAGGACCGGCTGAAGGACCTGCTGAAGCGCTAGCGCAGCTGGCTGTCCTTGCTGCCGCGTCGGTTGTAGCCGGCCACGGGCTGCTGGTCGCGATCGGCAATGGCCTGGCAAGTCAGGCACAGGCGCACGCCTGGCAGCGCGGTGCGGCGGGCCTCGGGGATTTCCTCGCCGCATTCGGCGCAGTGCCGCAGGCTTTCGCCAGCCGGCAGCTGGCTGCGGGAGCGCTGGATGGCGTCCTTCACGGTGGCGTCGATCTGCTCCTGGACCGCGCCTTCATGTGCCCAGCCGGTGGCCATGGCTGCATTCTACCCCCGCAGGCAGTAGGCTTCGGGGATGACCTCCCGTGCCAAATGGACGGTTCTGCTGGCTACCGGCCTGATGTTGGTGGCGGGCGCTGCCTGGGCAGAAAGGGAATTCCGCGTGCTGCGCGGGTTTGAAGCGCATGCCGACTACACCGACCTTCCCGAGTGGGAGCCCGCCGGCTTCGTGGTCGCCCGGCTGATGTATCCGCCCGGCGGTTTTGGCTTCGGCGGGTTCGGACGCTTCGGCCGCGGCGGCGGCGACTGGCGCCAGGGCGGCACCAGCTGGGCAGTCGACTACCCCAAGGGCGACCGCTACCACGCCAGCATCCTCAAGCGCCTCACCACCATCGATGTGCGGGCCGTCGAGCAGCCGGTGAACCTCGAAGACGACGATGACGTCTTTTACTGGCCCTATCTCATCGTGGGGCTGGCCGGCAGCTGGAATCTCGACGACGAGATGGCGGCAAAGCTGCGCGAATACCTGCAACGCGGCGGCTTCCTGTTCTGCGACAGCTTTTTCGGCTCCCAGCAGTGGGAAGGATTCGTCGAGGGCATGCGCCGCGTCTTCCCGGATCGCGACATCGTCGACCTGCCGGATGACCATCCGCTGTTCCACACGGTGTACGACCTGACGAAACGACCGCAGGTGCCCAACATGAACAGCCTGCTGGGCGGTGGTGGGGGATACCTGGACGATGGCGATACGCCGCACTGGCGGGCCATCCTCGATGACCATGGCCGCGTGATGGTGGCGATTGCGTTCAACAACGACGTGAGCGATTCCTTCCAGTGGGCCGATGACCCGGACTACCCGGCCGAGTCGGCCACCCTGGGTCTGCGCATGGGAGTGAACTTCGCTGTCTATGCGCTGACGCACTGAGCGTCGGCCATGCACCGGATCCTGATCGTCGAGGACGAGGTCGCGATCGCGGACACGCTGCTGTTCGCGCTCACCGGTGATGGATTCACGGCGCAACGTGTGACGCTGGCGCGCGAGGCGCTGGCGCTGCTGCGCGGTGGCGGCATCGACCTGGTGATCCTCGACGTGGGGCTGCCGGACATGACCGGCTTCGAGGCCTGCAAGCAGCTGCGCCAGTTCAGCCCGGTGCCGGTGATGTTCCTCACGGCGCGCGCGGATGAGATCGACCGCGTGGTGGGGCTGGAGATCGGCGCCGACGACTACGTGGTGAAGCCGTTCAGTCCGCGCGAGGTGGTGGCCCGGGTGCGCGCCATCCTCAAACGCACCAATGGCGCAGGCCAGCGTATTGGCGATGAGGAGTTCCAGGTCGACGCGGCGCGGCTGGTGATCCTCTACCAGGGACGGCCGTTGAAGCTCACGGCGCTGGAGTTCCGCCTGCTGCAGCAGCTGCTGGCGCATCCCGCGCAGGTGCAAAGCCGCGAGCAGCTGTTGCTGGCGCTGGGCATCGCGGCCGAGGCCGGCTACGAGCGCAACATCGACACGCACATCAAGGCGCTGCGCGCGAAGCTGCGCGAGGTGGTCGCCGGAGCAGATCCCATCCAGACACACCGTGGCTTCGGCTACAGCTACCAGCCCTCGCCCAGGACAGGCGCGTGAAGATCTCGTTGACGCTGCGACTGTTCCTGGTCGGGGCGTTGCTGGCGGCGGCGGCGGGCTGGGTCACGCTGCGCCAGGTGCTCGGGGAGATCAAGCCGGCAGTGCGACAGTCCACCGAGGAGACTCTCGTGGATACCGCCAACCTGCTCGCAGAGCTGGTGGCGCGCGACATGCAGCAGGGCACGCTGGCGCAGGGTGACCTGCCGCGCGTACTGGCCGAATACGGCAGGCGCCGGCCGGGCGCGGAGATCTGGGGCATCCGCAAGGATGAAGTGAACCACCGCATCTACGTCACCGATGCGCGCGGCATCGTGCTGCTGGATTCCGCCGGGCAGGCCGTGGGCGAGGATTACTCGCAGTGGAATGACGTCTTCCTCACGCTGCGCGGCCGTTACGGCGCGCGCACCACCGAGGCAGTTCCCGGCGATGAGCGCTCCACGGTGATGCATGTGGCTGCGCCGGTGCGCGATGGCGAGCGCATCATCGGGTCGGTCACGGTGGCCAAGCCCAATGCCAGCGTGCAGCCTTTCATCGCGCGCGCGCAGCGGCGGCTGGTGCTGCTGGCGCTGGGCACCCTGGCAGCTGCACTGGTACTGGGTGCGCTGCTGTCAGGGTGGCTCAGCCACTCGATCCGGCGCCTGACGCGCTTCGCCGATGCCGTGACCGCCGGGCAGCGGCCCGACGTGCCCTCGCTGCCGGGCAATGAGCTGACGCAACTGGCCACGGCGCTGGACACCATGCGTACGCGCCTGGAGGGCAAGGACTATGTGGAGCGCTACGTGCAGACGCTCACGCATGAGCTCAAGAGCCCGCTGGCCGCCATCCAGGGATCCGCGGAACTGCTGCGGCGGGAGATGACGCCGGAGCAGCGTGCGCACTTCCTCGCCAACATCGACATGGAGACCGCGCGGCTGCGCTCGCTCAGCGAGCGCCTGCTGAGCCTGGCGCAGGTGGAGCAGCGGCGCGGGCTGGAGGAAATAACGCCAGTGCCGGTCCGCGAGCTGGTGGAAGAACTGCTCGCTGAATGCGCGCCGCGCCTGGAGCTGGCCGGCATCAAAGCCTCCAATGAAGTGCCTGCTGGAACCAGCGTTGCAAGCGAGCGTTTCCTGCTGCGCCAGGCGCTGCTGAACCTGGTCGACAACGCCATCGAATTCACGCCAGCGGGCCGTGGCTTTGTCATCGATGCGGCGGCAGGCGCGCTGCCGGACGGGCGGGCGGCGCTGGTGATATCGGTACGCAACCAGGGCGAACCCATCCCGGACTATGCGCTTTCCCGGGTCACCGAGCGCTTCTACTCGCTGCCCCGGCCTGGCAGCGGCCGCAAGAGCACGGGCCTGGGGCTGAATTTCGCCAGCGAAGTGGCGCAGCTGCATGGCGGAGAATTCCGCATCACCAATGAGTCGGAAGGGGTAAACGCGCAGCTGTTGCTGCCGGCCTAGAGCCGGCTACACACAATCTCCATACAGGCTCCACGCAGGCCAGCCCGCACATCGCCACAGTCGGGGCATGACGAACCCCACCTGGAATTCCCTGGTCCAGCGGCTGCTGCCGATCGTGAAGGTCGGCGCCATCCTCTTCCTCACGCTGCTGCTGCTTGCCCCGATGGCGCATATCCGGCAACTGATCGGTGAACGCCAGGCGCTGCGCGACAGCGTGCTGCAGGAAGTGGCGCGCAGTGATGCCTACGCGCAGGAGATCACCGGGCCGGTGCTGGTCATTCCTTATGTGCGCACCATTGCCGGCAACCGCGAAGTCAGCGGTGAACTGCGCCTGCTGCCGGAACGGCTGGACCTGGATGGCCGCCTGGCCACCGAAGAGCGCCGCCGCGGCATTTATCGCGCCCGCGTGTATCGGGCCGATACCCGACTGACCGGCCATTTCGATGTGCCGGCGGGCTTCGGAGTGGCCGCGGGCGCCGAGGGCTACCGCTTCGGGGCGCCGCTCCTGGCGCTGGGCATCAGCGACATCCGCGGCATCGGCAACGCGCTGACGTTGCGCACCGGGGCGGGGGAAATACCCTTCCAGCCCGGCGTGGGCACCAGCCTGCTGGCGGGCGGAGTGCATGCGGTGCTGCCGACACTTGATGCATCGGCACCGCAGCGCATTGATTACGCCATCGGCCTGGCGTTGACCGGAACGCGCGAGTTCAACGTCGCGCCGGTGGGACGCGAGACCAATGTGCGCCTGGACTCGGACTGGCCGCATCCCTCTTTCGTGGGGGAATACCTGCCGCGCAACCGTGACATCTCCGCGAGCGGGTTCGTGGCCCAGTGGCAGACTTCGTTCTTCGCGACCAGCATGGAAGAGGCACTCGCCCGCTGCGGTGGACAGGAGCCGGATTGCGCCGACTTCACCGGCCGGCAGTTCGGCGTGAGTTTCATCGATCCCGTGGACCATTACCTGAAGAGCGAGCGGGCGGCGAAATATGCGTTCCTCTTCATCGGCCTGACCTTCGCCGGCTTCTTCCTCACCGAAGTGCTGCGCAGGGTCAGCGTGCATCCCGTGCAGTACGGACTGGTGGGACTGGCCCTGGCGATGTTCTTCCTGCTGCTGGTGGCCTTCAGCGAGCACATCGGTTTTGCCGCGGCCTATGCGGTATCGGCGACCGCCTGCGTGGGCCTGGTCACCTTCTACGTGACGTATGTGCTGGCAAACCGCAGCCAGGGGCTGGGGTTCGGCGCGGGACTGGCCGGCCTGTATGGGCTGCTGTACGGAATCCTCAGCTCCGAGGATTACGCGCTGCTGATGGGCTCGCTGCTGGTGTTCGGCCTGCTGGCCGCGGTGATGGTGCTCACGCGTCGCGTGAGCTGGTCCGGCGCCGGGGTGGCGCGCTGAGGCGCAGGACCTGCGTCAGGAAACGCCGTGCGGTTGCAGCCAGCCGAATTTCCAGCCTGCCAGCAAGAAGATGAACAGCACCACCGAGATGGCGATGCGGCGGGTGAGGGCACGAACCACGGCGCCGGAGGTATCTGGCCCGCGCCCCATTGCGAACATGGCCTGGCCCAGGCTGAACACGGCGAAGGCCAGCGCGGCCACGAGAAGCACGGAAATCATCGTTCCTCCCTGCGGATCATTCGCACTACCCCTGTGGCGGCCGCACCGAACAGCAGGATCTGCACGGCCACCAGCACCACCAGTCCGCCAGCCAGCCGCCAGGCCTCGTGCAGGCCGATGGCCACGCCCATGGCGGTAGTCACCAGCAGCAGGACCTTGAAAAAACTCATGCGACGCGTCACGGCCATGGGCAGATATTAAGAGCATCTGATATGTTTCAGGGGAGCAGATTCCGCTCCCGGAAACCATATCAGATTGCCCGTGGCCCAGAGACGCTACCAGCGCCATGCAGACGAACTCACCGGCATGATCCAGCGGGGCGAGCTGCCCCCAGGTACGCGCCTGCCGTCGGTGCGCGAAGCCAGCCGCCGGCGCCACCTGAGTCCCTCCACCGTGTTCGAGGCGTACTACCTGCTGCAGGCGCGCGGGCTCATCGAGTCGCGACCGCGCTCCGGGTTCTACGTTCGCTCGCCCCCTGGCCCGGCGAGAAGGACGGTGGCGCGGCCGGCCCGCTCACGCCCCGTGGCCGTCAGCGAGCTGGTGTTCGAGGTGCTGGCCGCCACACGCAAGGCGGGACTCGCGCCGCTGGGCTCGGCCTTTCCCGGCGTCGAGCTTTTTCCGCTCAAGCAGCTCGCGCGTGGCATGTCGGCAGGCATGCGGCGACTCACGCCGGCGGGCATGGCCGAGGACCTGCCGCCGGGCAACCTCAGGCTGCGACAGCAGATCGCGCTGCGCTACGAGTTCGCGGGCACACGTGTGTTGCCGGAAGACATCCTCATCACCAACGGTGCGATGGAGGCGCTGACATTGTCGCTGCAGGCCGTGACGCGTCCCGGTGATGCGGTGGCCGTGGAATCACCGGCGTTCTATGGCGCCCTGCAGGCGCTGGAACGCTTGCGACTCAGGGCTGTGGAGATTCCCTGTGATACCCATCGCGGCCTCAACCTCGATGCGCTGGGTGAGGCGCTGCGCCGCCAGGAGATCAAGGCCTGCTGGTTCATGCCCAGCTTCCACAATCCCACCGGCAGCAGCCTGCCCGAAGCCGGTCGCCGCGAGCTGATGCGGCTGCTCGAGGCACACGACGTGCCGCTGATCGAGGACGATGTCTACGCGGAGCTCTATTACGGCTCCAGGCCGCTGCCACCCGTGAAATCCTTCGACACGCATGGACTGGTGATGCATTGCGGGTCGTTCTCCAAGTGCCTGGCGCCGGGCTACCGCGTGGGGTGGGTGGCCGGCGGGCGGCACGCCGAGGCCATCGCGCGCGCGAAGATGATGACGACGATTTCCACGGCGGTGCCATCGCAGCAGGCCCTGTCTGAATACCTGGCGCACGGCGGCTATGAGCGGCACCTGCGCAACCTGCGCCGCACCCTGTGGCAGCAGCACGAGCTGGCGGCCCGGCTGGCGGCGCGGCACTTTCCGCCGGGTACGCGGCTGGGTTCACCGGCTGGCAGTTATTTCCTGTGGGTGGAGTTCCCCGAGGGCGTGGACACGCTGCGCATGCATCGGGAGGCCCTGGATCGCGGCATCAATATCGCGCCGGGACAGATGTTCTCGGCCACCGGTCAGTTCGCGAACTGCCTGCGGCTGAACTACGGGCATCCGCGCGATGCGCGCTTCGAGCCGGCGATGCGGGCAATCGGTGAACTGGCCAGGTGAGGTGAATTGCTGCGCGCTCCCACACCGCCTCGGTCCAGAGGCTGACAGAGGTTGCCCTCTTCACCCGGTAGCCTCCCCCCCATCAGCCGGAGGACCGGAAGATGGCCACTGCAAAATACCTGGATCGTGAGGACTCTGTGGGCGGGCGACCACAGAGGCCCCTCAAGCCGCCGCAGGATGCGCCCGACAGCCCCGTGATGCCGGATACACCCCTGACCCCGGGGGAAAAACAAGCGCTGGAAGCAGAGCGGCACCAGGACGAGGGATCGAACCGTGTTCGCCGCGGGGGGCTGCCTGAAATTCCCCATGGCGACGACAACGCGGGAAAGCCGCCAATAAAATAAGTGGCGAGCAAGGTAAGCGAATTTTCCGGCTTCCATGCCGGTGGCGGCCAGGTTTAGCGGTTACCGCTCAGACCTTTCGCGAGGTTCATCCAGTGCAGGCGACACTTGCGGTACTGGATGGGTCGGTCGGTAGGCTCTGGCGATGGGCTCGCCCTTTGAGACACACAACCGCTGGCAGGCCGTCGCTCATGTCCATTGCCCGAAGTGCAGCCGCGTCGTGCGCATGAACCCGGCATTCATCGCTGGCAAGCATCACCGGCTACGCTGCAAGGTCTGCGGGCAGCGGGGCGCACGGGTATCCATTGCTCACACTGCGGATAAAGCAGGGCGCGAAAACGTGGTCCGGCTGAAGCCTGAGTCTGGTGGGGACGGTTCGGGTTGATCGGCTGTCCGCGATTTGAGACGCGAGTCACAATCAGCCAGTTCGTCACAATCCTTCCACCGAATTTTCACATTGCGCGCCGATAGTGCTTCCACTGACAGGGGAGTACTGGATATGACGGACTTGATTATGGCAAGCATGGTGTTCCACGTTGTGGCCGCAGTGGTTGTGCTGGCGCTTTCGGCCTTGGGTGGAAGTCCCAGCAGGCGTTAGCGGGGAGGTAGAACCCGCTGGCACGACGATGGTTGTGCCAGGCAGCAGCCGCCAATCACTCCTATATGATTTTCTCTGCACGATCCTCATAAGCGCGACCAGGGAAGCAGGGCGTGGTTTCCCGATGGCGACAGATTCCACCGGGCCGGGGTTATGTCACTCTCCCCCCCATGGATAAATTCGTTCAACTGGATCTCTCAAAAGGCCAGGGGCGGACGCGCTCTGATGTGCAGGCGGCTATTGATAGCCTGAGTGCCAGGGCGCGGGAGTTGAGAGCCCTCATCGATGACGGAAATGCCACGCGGGATCTGAAGTTCGAGCTTGATCGAGTGGAAGCCGCCCTGAGCGCCGAGCGTTCTACCTTGCATCTGATGGAGAATGACGGCCCGATCTAGGCAGATGTATCCGGGGTGGCACCAGCCGGTCATACAGGGAATACCCGAGGGTCGCTACGTATTGGGTTTCTGACGAGGACGAGGGGCGGTCGTCGGAAGCCGATGTGGTGCCCCCACTCGGAATCGAACCAAGCTCTGCGGTTTACAAAACCGCTGCATCACCACAATGCTTTGGGGGCCGGACCGCTGATTATAGCGCCGGCGGAGTGGCTGTTCCGGGCGCGGGAGGCGCAAGAATGGCGTCAATCGACACATCTGCCCCTGATGGGCAGGCCTCCAGCCGCAGGCGCTGCATATCCACGCCTTCGGCAGTGAATCGCGCCATGTCGACGGCGGAGGGCGGCTGGTCGGGCAGGTCGAACCACACCGCGGTCTGCTGCTGCATGCGTTCGCTCACACGCGCGTCCAGCTGCAGTGCGCGCACGGCATCCGCACGCCGGTTTGCGCCGGCCTCTTCCATGAACAATCCGACGGAGACGCGAAACCCGGGATCATCGGGCATGGCGAAAGCGTCGCGGATGCCGGCATTCTGGATGGCGCGCAGCGTGCGGGCCTGGGCGGCCGCATCGGCATTGTTCACGTACACCCACCACCCCTCGCGCACATTGCTCGTGACAACGCGGCGGGAGGGAATCAGCTGCATGTCGCGCAGCAGTTCCTCGATCACCAGGGCACGGGTTTCATCAGCCACCGGGCCAAGTGTGGTGCACTGGTTCGCGGGGATGCCGGCCGCGGCGGAAGCGGCTTGCGCACCAGCGGTCGCGGCAGGCGGGGCCACAAGGCGCGGCTGCTGCTCCGTGACCCACTGCGACCAGCCGAAATACAGCAGATTGGCGGCGACCAGCACCAGCACGAGAATGCGGACCATGCCCTGAAGCCTATCAAGCCCTGCGGCGGATGGGGATCTCGGCGATGGTGGCGACGCCACGCAGCACGAGGTCGGCGGCCGGCCGGCACGCGCTGCGCATGCGCTCGATCACCGCGACACTCGCACCCCCGGTGATGAACACGACGGGGCGTGTGTTGAGCTGCCGCGTCACCTGGGTGACGGTGCGGTCGATGAGGGCGGCGGCGGCGGCGAGGCAACCCTCCTCGATGGCCGCGCGCGTTGTACCCGCCAGCGGCGGCAGCAACGGACGCGTGCCTGCCTTGCGGCGGCCACCGCGGACCACGGCCGCGCCGGCGGCGATGCGGGCGGTGCGTGACAACAGCGAATCGAGCATCAGACCGGGCCCGGGTGCGATCAGGCCGCCACGGTGGTGACCCCCATGGTCCACCACATCGAGCGTCAGGGCGGTGCCGATGCCAACCGCGCACACGGTGCGATAACGGCCGGCGCCATGCCAGGCACCGATGGCTGCGGCCCAGCGGTCTGGTCCCAGGCTCGCGGGCCGGGTGTAGGCGTTGCGAACTCCGGCTGCCTCGGCGGTGCTCGTGAGGAAGACGGGACGCGGCTGGTCCGCCCGGCGCAGCACCGCGCGCAGTGCGCGTTCCACGGCAGATCCGGCGACATTGACGCCAACAACGCGATCGAGCGCGGGGGCGCGTGCCAGCCAGGCGGCGAATTCGCGCATGCCTGCATGCTCCACCGCATGCTGCGCACCAAGCCGCCCATCGCGCACCAGCGCCCACTTGAAACGGGAGTTGCCCGCATCGAACAGCAACGTATTCATTGATCTTCACCCATGCGCACCGAGACCTCACCGGCCACGATACGATGCAACTGGCCGTTGCCCTCCACCAGCAGCGCGCCGTCGGCGTCGACCCCGCGCGCGATGCCATCGTGCACCACCTGGCTGCCGCCGGACAGACGCACGGCCTTGCCGCAAAGCGCGTCGGCAGCCTGGTATTCCGCCAGCGCTGCAGCGAAGCCGTCGCGGCTGAAGTTGCGCAGCAGGGCCACATTCTGCTCGAGGATGGCAGCCGCCAGCGCTTCGCGCGGGGGAGGCTGGCCGTCGGGCACCAGTTCGGCCAGGTCGACAGGCTGGAGCCCGCTGACGCCGATGAACTCGCGCATGGCCGGGCCCACGGTCACGTTGAGCCCCAGGCCTACCACCACGTGCAGCGGGCCGGCGGCCTCTGAGCGGATCTCGATGAGGATGCCGCCGAGCTTGCCGCCGCTGGTCACCAGGTCATTGGGCCATTTCAGCTGCACACCCTCGATGCCCACCGAGCGCAGCGCGCGCAGCACAGCGACACCGGTGGCGAGGCTCAGCGCGCCCAGGCGCTGGGCCATGCCCTCGAAACACCAGGACCAGGACAGGCAGATGGCGCCCCCCGGCGGCGCCAGCCAGCTGCGACCCAGCCGCCCGCGGCCGGCACGCTGGAACTCGGCACTCAGGAAGTCGAACTGGCCGGGAGGTGGCGCGCCACGTTCGAGCAGCACGGTGCTGGTCGAAGGCACTTCGTCTTCGCAGTGGCCGTTGCGCACGCGCGCCCGGGTATCAGGGGACAGTCGTGCCAGTACGCCCTCGACCCGCAACGGACTGGCGGCCCGTGCGAGACGATAGCCACGATGGGTGACGGCCTGGATCTCCGTGCCGCGCTGCCGGAGCAGGCCGATGGCCTTCCAGATCGCGCTGCGGGTCACGGCGAACTCGGCCGCCAGCGCCGCGCCGGAGAGGAAATGCGGCGTGTCTTTCTCTGCCGCGCGTGAAGTGGCCAGGCGCTGCAGCAGTTCCATCGCCAAAGTCATGGAGGAGATTCCGCGGCAGCCAGGGGCACTTCGGCCACCATGCAGCGGATGCTGCCGCCGCCCAGCTGCTCGATGACCGGCAGTGCCGCAGTGACAGGTTGCAGGCCCGCCTGCGCAATCTGCCGGCGCTGAGCGGCATCAAGCGAGGCCGCGGCCCGCGCGGACATCAGCAGGTGCTGTTGTGCGGCGCCGTCCACCTGCAGCATGTTGCCGGCGAAGTCGTGCAGCTGCGCATCTGCAAGCGGCAGAGGTTCGCGCTTCGTTGCGCGCAGGCGATCTGCCAGCGCTGCACGCTGTTCGGGCGCAACCCACTCCAGGCCCACGCCAGCGACGCTGCTGCCCAGCCACATCACCACATTGGTGTGATACACGGGCACGCCATCGCGCGTGGCGGCGTCGAAAAGGAAGGTCTCGTAGTCCATCAGCCGGGCCCACTCGGCCAGCAGGCCCGGGTCGGTGCGCGGGGAACGGCAGGCATAGGCAATGCGATGCTCGTGGTCGAGCACCAGGCTGCCCGTGCCCTCCAGGAAGCGGCCACTGCGCTCCTCGCTGCTCAGGTCGAAACGCCGCCGCTCGACAAATCCCAGCTGGCGCTTCACCTGCTGGATCACAGGCTCGCGCCGTTCGGCGCGACGCGCGGGGTCGTACATCGGATAAAGCACCACGGTGCCATCGGCGTGGAAGCTGACCCAGTTGTTGGGGAACACCGCGTCGGGCTTGGCCGGCTCGGGCGTGTCAGCAGCGATGGCGAGGGGAATGCCCGCGAGGCTCAATGCGCCGACCAGAGTGTGGAACTCCGCTCGTGCCGCCGCCGCGGCAGCGGACGGGCCCAGGTGGGCAGGGGTCTGCTGGAAGCGGTTGGTGCCCGCGGTGCCCGCGTTGAAGCTGAAGGCGGCCGGTTCGACCAGGCACAACCCGGTGAGGCCGGAGCTCATGGCAGCGAGGGTGCGGGGCCGCACCCCTTCAGGTTGGGTGCGCCGCTCAGCGCGCGGCGTAGGCTTCCATCATGAGCCCGGTGCCGCCTCCGGACACATGCGCGACGACGGCAGTGCGACGATGCAACTTGGTGATGGTGCCCAGGTTGATGGCAAAGGCCAATTCGACCTTCTGTCCCTTGCGCAGCCCCATGCCGGAAGTGCGGATGAATACCCCGGTGGCACTGAGATTGACAGCCTTGCAGAGAGACCGGCGTCCGTCCGGCATGATGATGTACACCAGCGTCCGTGCACGGTGTCTGGTGTGTAGTCGGCGTTCCACTCGAATCCCCGTCTGCTCTGCGGACCTGCGTCACATTATGCATGGCTATGGTGCAACGCCAACCCGGGGTTTCACTTAATCAGGGTACTACAGCAATTCAGACAGCGAGATTTTAACGCTGACTGGGCAATGATCAGAGAGCTGGAACTGGATCGCTTCATCCGGCCGGTAACGCAGCTGCGCGAATCCATCAGGGTGCATCCGGGCAGCGAGGCTCCTGCCGACCAGTATGTGGTCGATGAATTCACCATAAGGCGCGCCGAACACACAGTTGCGGAAGGGCAGCTGGCTGGCGGCGGCGAGAAAGGATTCGGGATGAAGCTGTGACCAGAAGGGATCATCAGGTGTGCTGCCCACGGGCCGGTTGAAGTCGCCGAGCACCATGAAGGGTGTGCCCGCTGCCGCGCGCCCGGCGATCCACTCGCCCAGTGCTCCGGCCTGTTCGGACAGCAGGCGGCAGGCTGCGGTGGGAGAGTCGAGCGGGTCGCGCGAGCAGCCTGACTTCAGGTGCACTGCCAGCAGTTCCACAGGTGCGCCCGTGCGCGAAAACAGCAGCAGCGGCTGGCCGGGGCGCCCGCGCCCGCCAGCGGTCAGGGCGTCGAGCGGTGGCTCGCAACGGAATCGCAGCGCGCTGCGCACGGCGAAACCGGCATGTTGTGCGCCGGACCCGGGCGCGATGCAGATCTCGTAGCCGCGAAACACCTTGCGCGCCACTGCTTCGTTCTCTACCTCCTGGAAGGCGATCACGTCGGCATCGAGCTGGCGCACCAGCGCTGCCATGCGGCCGAAGTCTGCGCTGTCGCGTGCCTGGCTGCGCGCCACGTCGCAGGGAATGGCGGCGCGCTGCCCGTCGCGGCAGGCGATGCGGGCCAGGCGCGCGGTCTCGGGATGCAGCAGCCACTCCATGTTCCAGGTGGCGATGCGCAGTGCCTGTGGCCCGGAAAAGACGTCCCCGCCCCGCGCGGCCGCCCATGCAAGGCAACCCAGCGTCAGGGCGAGGACCAGGCTCAGCAGGACATGGCGCAACTGGATCATTGGCGACCAGACTGGCAGAGGCGCAGGGTTCACGGGCAGCGCCAAACTGGCGTCTTTGCAGCGATAGTCGCGCGACCGGCAGGAATCTTGCATTCTCGTATGGACATGAACGCTCCACCGATCACGCAGAACGCGGACATCCGCTATCTCGGCAAGCTGCTGGGCGACGTGATCCGCACCTATGGGGGGCCGGCCGTGTTCGACCGCATCGAGGCGATCCGTGCCAGTTCGGTGCAGCGCCATCGTGGCCTGGCCGACGCTGCGGCGCTGGGCCAGCACCTGGATGCGCTGGCACCGGATGAGCAGCTGGCCTTCGTGCGTGGCTTCATGCTGTTCTCGATGCTGGCCAACCTCGCCGAGGACCGGCAGGGCGGAGCGACCGGACCAGGCCTTGATGTGGCCGGTGCGCTGGCCACGCTGCAAGACCAGGGCATCACCGCCGGGCAGGTGGCCGAACTGCTGGATCACGCACTGGTGGTGCCCGTGCTGACTGCACATCCCACCGAGGTGATGCGCAAGAGCATGCTCGACCACCGCGCGCGCATCGCGCAGCTGATGGCACTGCGCGATGGCGGCGTCACCGAGACACCCAGCGGCGACGTGATCGAGCAGGCCATCCTCCGGCAGATCGCGCTGCTCTGGCACACCCGCCCGCTGCGTCGCGAGCGCATGCAGGTGCAGGATGAAGTGGAGATCGCGCTGGCCTACCTGCGCGATGTGTTCCTGCCCGTGCTGCCGCAGCTGTATGCGCGTTGGGACAGGCTGCTGCCGCGGCGCGTGGCTTCCTTCCTCAGGCTGGGCAACTGGATCGGCGGCGACCGCGACGGCAATCCCAACGTCAATGCGGAGAGCCTGCGCTACACGCTGCGCGCTGCCTCGCGCGCGCTGCTGGAGAGCTACCTGCTGCAGGTGCATGCGCTGGGCAAGGAGCTCTCCATATCAACGGAACTGGCCGCCGTGAGCACGGAGCTCGGCGCGCTGGCAGACGCCAGCGGCGACACCTCCGCGGGCCGCAGTGACGAGCCGTACCGGCGTGCGCTGGTGGGCATCTATTCGCGCCTGGCCGCCACCTACACCGCGATCGCCGGCCACCCGCCAGCGCGGCTGCCGCAAACCGTTGCCGCGCCCTATGCCTCGCCCATGGAGTTCCGCACCGCTCTGGTGACCCTGGCGCGCAGCCTCGCTGCGCATGGCGGGGAGCTGCTGGCCACCAGCGGCGCGCTGGGCCGCCTGGTACGCCTGGTCGACGTGTGCGGCTTTCACCTCGCCACAGTGGATCTCAGGCAGAACTCCGATGTGCACGCCCGCGTGGTCGGCGAGCTGCTGCGCGTGGCGGGCGTGGAGCCGGACTACGCCGCGCTCGACGAGCCGGCGCGCGTGGCGCTGTTGCAGCGTGAGCTCTCAGGTCCGCGCCTGCTGTGGAGCGAATACGAAGCCTGCAGCGAGGAAACCTGCTCCGAGCTGGCCATCGTGCGCGAGGCGGCCGTCGCGCATGCCACGTACGGCCCCGCCTGCATCACCACGTACATCATCTCCAAGGCCGAAAGTGTCTCGGACATGCTGGAGGTGAACCTGCTGCTCAAGGAGGCCGGCCTTTATCGCCCGTCCGACCCGGCGCAGGCGGCCATCATGGTGGTGCCGCTGTTCGAGACCATTGGCGACCTGGAGCGCGCGCCACACATCATGCGCCAGTGGCTGGCCATCCCCGAAGTGCGGGCGGCGGCCGCGCGGCGCGGCCACCAGGAAGTCATGGTGGGCTATTCCGATTCGAACAAGGATGGCGGCTACCTCACTTCGGTGTGGAGCCTGCACCAGGCTGGCCGCTCGCTGGCCGCGGTTTTCCGCGAGGCCGGCGTGCGCATGCAGCTGTTCCATGGTCGGGGCGGCAGTGTGGGGCGCGGCGGCGGGCCGGCTTCGGCTGCCATCGTGGCGCAGCCGCGGGGCACGGTGCAGGGGCGCATCCGCATCACCGAGCAGGGCGAGGTGATTGCCGCCAAGTACGGCACACCGGAAACCGCCG
Source organism: Pseudomonadota bacterium (assembly GCA_030852845.1). Taxonomy (GTDB): domain Bacteria; phylum Pseudomonadota; class Gammaproteobacteria; order Steroidobacterales; family Steroidobacteraceae; genus ZC4RG30. Next base: position 14,968 of record JALYWF010000043.1, on the reverse strand, counting down.
CGGAGAACCTGGAGACCATCGCCGGCGCCACGCTGCTGGCGTCGCTGGCCCCTGCGCGCCAGGCGCCAGCGGAAGAAGAACGCTTCTTCAAGGCCATGCAGGCCATCTCGGCGCAGGCGTTCAGCGAATACCGCGGGCTGGTGTACGGCGATGACCGCTTCCGCACCTTCTTCCGCCAGTTCACGCCGCTGCTGGAGATCGCGCAGCTGAAGATCGGCTCCCGTCCGGCCTCGCGTACGAAGTCCGACCGCATCGAGGACCTGCGTGCCATCCCGTGGGTGTTCTCGTGGGCGCAGTCGCGGGTGATGCTGCCGGGGTGGTACGGCGCCGGGCAGGCACTGGCCGCTTTCCCCGACCGCGGCCTGCTGCGGGCGATGGCACAGGAGTTCGCGTTCTTCCGCACCACGCTCGACAACATGGAGATGGTGCTGGCCAAGGGTGACCTGGTCATCGCGCGCCGCTACCTGTCGCTGGTGCAGGACCAGCAGCTGGGCGAGCACTACTTCGGCCGCATCGAATCCGCCTGGCAGGCGACCTGCGATGTGCTGCTGGACATCACCGGCCAGTCGCGGCTGCTGGAGCGCAATCTGCAGCTGGATACTTCCATCCGCCTGCGGCTGCCCTACATCGAGCCGCTCAACCTGCTGCAGGTGGAGCTGCTGAAGCGGCATCGCGCAGGAGACGCGGACCCGCGCGTGGCCGAGGGCATCCTCCTCAGCATCAACGCCGTGGCCACCGCGCTGCGCAACAGCGGCTGAGCTGCTTCAAGCTGGCGCAGCGCCGGGACGTCGCGCCCCGGGCTGGTGCAATGGCGCGCCCGCAGCCCCCGCCAGCGCCTTGCACGCAAATTGCAGGTTCACCGGCATGCTGCAACCCGTCGATGCTCCGGGAATCATCGCCCGCGACGCCTTCAAACACGCCTTCCTCGACAACCTGTTCCACACGCAGGGGAAATTCCCCGCGCTGGCCACGCAGAACGACTATTACCAGGCGCTGGCCTACACGGTGCGCGACCAGCTGCTGCACCGCTGGATCAGCACCGCAGCGGCCTACACGCGGCAGGGCTCGCGCACCGTGGCTTATCTCTCGGCGGAGTTCCTGATGGGCCCGCACCTGGGCAACAACCTGGTGAACCTGGGGATGCTCGAAGAAGTGCGCGCCGCCATCGGTGAGCTGGGGCTGGACTTTGACGAGCTGCTGCAGCTGGAGACCGAGCCGGGGCTGGGAAATGGTGGCCTGGGCCGCCTTGCGGCCTGCTTCATCGACTCGATGGCCACGCTGGAAATTCCCTGCGTGGGCTATGGCATCCGCTATGAGTTCGGAATTTTCCACCAGGAAATCGTCGATGGCTGGCAGCAGGAGCACACGGACAACTGGCTGCGTTTCGGCAATCCCTGGGAGATCCAGCGCGCGGAATGGGCGGTGGAGGTGAAGCTGCGCGGGCACACCGAGCAATACCGTGACGAACAGGACCGCCTGCGTGTGCGCTGGGTGCCGGGCAAGGAAGTGATCGGCGTGCCCTACGACACGCCCATCCTCGGCTACCGCAACAACACGGCCAACACGCTGCGCTTGTGGACGTCCTCCGCGCCGGAATCCTTCGACTTCTCCACCTTCAACCGCGGCGACTACGCCGGTGCGGTGAACCGCAAGGTGGAGTCAGAGAACATCAGCAAGGTGCTGTATCCGAACGACGAATCGGTGCAGGGCAAGGAGCTCAGGCTCGAGCAGCAGTATTTCTTCGTGAGCTGCTCGCTGCAGGACATGTTCCGCATCCTGCGCACGCAGCGCATCCCGGTGGAGCGCTTTCCGGAGAAGTTCGCCATCCAGCTCAACGACACACATCCGGCCATCGCGGTGGCCGAGCTGATGCGGCTGCTGGTGGACGAGCGGGTGATGCCCTGGGACGAGGCCTGGTCCATCGTCACGCGCAGTTTCGCCTACACCAACCACACGCTGATGCCAGAGGCGCTGGAGTGCTGGCCGGTGGCACTGTTCCGCCGCATCCTGCCGCGGCATCTGGAGCTGGTATACGAGATCAATGCGCGTTTCCTGGATGTGGTGCGCATCCGCTTCCTGGGCGAGGAAGAGCGCCTGTCGCGCCTGTCGCTGATCGACGAGCGCGGCGAACGTTACGTGCGCATGGCGCACCTGGCCTGCGTGGGCAGCCATGCCATCAATGGCGTGGCGGCGCTGCACTCCGAGTTGCTGAAGAGCGATGTGCTGGGTGACTTCCACGAAATGTGGCCGGAGAAGTTCCAGAACAAGACCAATGGCGTCACGCCGCGGCGCTGGATGGTGCTGGCGAATCCGCGGCTCTCCGGGCTGATCAACGATGCCATCGGCAGTGGCTGGATCACGGACCTGGAGCAGCTGCGGCGGCTGGAGCCGCTGGCGCAGGACTCTGCATTCCGTCAGCAGTGGCTCGCGATCAAGCAGGCCAGCAAGCAGGATTTCGCGCGCATGGCGCTGGAGCGCACCGGCATCGTCATCGACCCGGCCTCGCTGTTCGACGTGCAGGTCAAGCGCATCCATGAATACAAGCGCCAGCACCTGAACATACTGCACGTCATTGCGCTGTACCTCAGGCTGAAGTCGGATCCGGACGCCGCGGTGACGCCGCGCACCTTCGTATTCGGCGGCAAGGCCGCGCCGGGCTACCGCATGGCCAAGCTGATCATCAAGCTGATCAGCGCGGTGGGCGATGTAGTCAACCGCGACGCGGCAGTGCGCGATCGCCTGAATGTGGTGTTCCTGCCCAATTTCAACGTGGGCAATGGCCAGCGCATCTACCCGGCCGCCGACCTCTCCGAGCAGATTTCCACCGCCGGCAAGGAAGCGTCGGGTACCGGCAACATGAAGTTCACGATGAATGGCGCGCTGACCATCGGGACCCTGGACGGCGCGAATGTGGAAATCCGCGAGCAGGTCGGGGCGGAGAACTTCTTCCTCTTCGGGCACAGCAACGAGCAGGTGGCGGCACTGTGGCGCAGCGGCTATCGGCCGATGGACGTGGTGGCGGGCAATCCCGAACTGGCCGAAGTGCTCGACCTCATCAGCGACGGGTTCTTCTCGCGCGGCGACACGGCGCTTTTCCGGCCGCTGCTGGACAACCTGCTGCACCACGACCCGTACCTGGTGCTGGCGGACTTCGCCGCCTACCGCGAGTGCCAGCAGCAGGTTGGCATGGCCTTCACCGACCAGGAGGCATGGACGCGCATGTCCATCCTCAACAGCGCGCGCTCGGGCCTGTTCTCCTCCGACCGCACAATTGGCGAGTACTGCCGTGATATCTGGCGCGCGCAACCGGTTCCGGTGCGGCTGCTTTCCGAAGAGGAAGTGAAGGTGGGCTACCTGCAGTAGCCCGCTGGGCCTTCAGCCCGTGCGGCGACGTGGCGTGCGCGGCGCATGCGCTGCCGGCCGGAGCAGGGTGCCCTTGCCTTCGCGCAGGATGGTGGTGAATTCGGCGGCGGGCACCGCGGCGCTGTGCAGCCAGCCCTGGGAGGAGTCGCAGCCGAGGTGCCGCAGCAGTTCCAGCTCCTCTTCCCTCTCCACGCCTTCGGCAACCGTGGTCATCTCCAGCGAACGCGCCAGCGCGATGATGGTGCGCACGAGCATGTTGCCGGAGCCGCCGTCGAGTGATTTGGCGACGAAGCTGCGGTCGATCTTCAGCGTATCCACGGGCAGCGTGGCGAGGCGGCTCAGCGAGGAGTAGCCGGTGCCGAAGTCATCGATGGCGATCTGCACGCCCCTGGCGCGCAGCTTGTGCAGCTTGGCCAGCTCGTCGGGAGCATCCTCCTGCAGCGAGCCCTCGATGATCTCGATGTCCAGGCCCCAGTCCTCGTTGGACCATGGCGATACGGCCTCGAGGAACCTGGCCTCGAATTCCGGCTGGCGCAGCTGGGCCGGCGCGATGTTCACGGCAATGCGTACCGGCGGCAGGCCCTGCTCCTTCCACATGTGGCAATCCCGCGCCGCCTGGCGGATCACCCAGGCTCCCACCGGGACGATCAGCCCCGTGGCCTCGAGGGTTGGGATGAACAGCCCGGGCGACACCAGGCCCTCTTCGGGCTTGCGCCAGCGCAGCAGCGCCTCGGCACCGCGCACCCGCCGCGAGGTGATGCTCACCTTGGGCTGGTAGTGCAGTTCGAATTCATTGCGCTCCAGCGCGAAGCGCAGCTGGTGCTCCAGCGCCAGCTGCCCGACCATGTCGGACCGCGTGGCAGCGTTGTAGCGCACGTGCCGCTCGCCGGAGGAGCGCGCGTACTGCACGGCAGCCTCGGCGTTTTGCACCAGCGTCATCGCGTCCGTGGCGTCATTGGGCCACAACGCAACGCCGCTGCGCGTGGCCACCGGGATGGTGCGCCCCTCGATGATGAACGGCTCGCCGAACAGCTTTTCCGCCTGCCGCTTGCCGTAGACCCGCATCTCCTCTTCCGTGCGCTCACCCTGGGGGCGCAGCAGCGCGAAGGTGCCGCCACCGAAGTGGGCGATCTGGCCGGAGGGAAAGGCCTGCTTCAGCCGGTCGGCGATGTGCTGCACCAGCAGGTCACCGGTCCGGCGACCGAACGATTCGTTGATCACGCCCAGCCGTTCCACGTCGAGCACGATCACGGCGTGGCGCGTGCGCGCGCTCACCGGCAGCGAGATCAGCCGCTGCGTCCGCTCGCAGAAAAGCGGCCGCTTGGCCAGGCCCGTCTGCGGATCGAAATGCGAAAGGAAGCGTGCGCGCGTGTCCCGCTGCAGGTATTGCAGCCCGAAGGAAAGGTTGCCGGCCACTTCCCGCAGCATCTGCAGCTCCTCGTCGCTGAGCACGCCGGCATCGGGCGCGGCGAGCATCAGCACCGCGATGGCGGTGCCATCCACCAGCAGGGGCAGAATCACCGACGAGAGCAGGCCGCTGCGCGCGAGCATCGTCACCAGCTCGTCCTCGGTGTCGCACGTGCGCGTGTCATTGCACATGAACTCCGTGCCCGAGGTCACCACCCTGTGCAGCACGCTTCCTTCGAGCGCCGCGGCCCTGCCGGCGCACTCGCTCATTTCACCGGCCATCTGGTCATCGAGGCTGCTCCAGGCCACCGGCTGGATGGAAGTCGCAGCGGGCACCTCGGCGCAGGCGATGGCGCACATGTACCCGCCCTCGGCAACGGCGAGCCGGCAGGTCTCCCGCAGCAGCTCGTTGCGGTCGCGGATGCGCAGCACCAGCCCGTTGACGCCGCTGAGCATGCGCAGCACGCGGTTCAGGCGCGCGATCTGTTCCTGCTGGCGCAGCTGTTCGGCGTGCGCAGCGGCTTCATCTATGGCGCGACGGATGGCGGGGGCAAGCCGCGCCATGTTCTCCTTCAGCACGTAATCGACGGCGCCGGCGCGCAGCGCCTGGATGGCGCGCTCCTCGCCGATGGTGCCGGACAGGAACACGAACGGCACCAGTGGCGCCTTCTCGAGCGAGATGCGCAGCGCGGAAAGACCGTCGAACTGGGGCAGGGAAAAATCAGAGAGGATCAAGTCTGGCGAGAACTCGTCGAGTGAATCGAGCAGTGATTGTTCGGTTTCCACGCGCCGCCATTCACACGCCATTCCCGCGCGCTTCAACTGGTGGATCGCGCGCTCGGCGTCTGCCTTCTGATCCTCGACGAAGAGGATCCGTATGGGCTCAGTGTTTTCCTCTCCCATGGCCGGGGAAACCTAACATGTCCCGACGCGCGAATACGCGGCCTGCTCCACATGCTCCTTTCGAATAGCGTGGACAGGCCCAAAAACCCTGCGGTGAGTCTGGTTGACGGGTCAAGTCCGGGTGAAAGCGGACACGTCCGGCCCGTCAGGCCCGTGGTAAGGTCCTCGACTCCAATGAGGCGAGCGAGCAGAAAAGCAGCCGCGGCAAGGGTGGCAACGGTGGTCACGCGGGCGATCCGCCGGCCAGCCGCGAACTGTGATCACGGCTGAGGCGTGATGTCGCGCAGGCAGGTACTGGCCCTCCTGTTGTGCTGCCTGGCTGGAATGGGAGCGCAGGCGCCGCTGGCGCGCGGCGCCACACCGACGGAGTTCCAGGTGAAGGCGGTGTTCGTCTTCAACTTCGTGACATTCGTCCAATGGCCGCCGGAACAGGCCGCCCCATCCAGCCCTTTCACCATCTGCCTGCTCGGTGCCGACGATCTGGCTGATCACCTCGAAGATGCCGTGCGCGGAGAGCAGGTGGACGGTCGCCCCCTGCAGGTGCGCCGCTACCGCAGCGTTGAGGAAGTCGGGGACTGCCGCATCCTCTACATCGGTCGCGCGCTCCAGGGGCAGCTGGGACGGGTGCTTGCAAGGCTCGATGGCCGGCGCACGCTCACCGTCTCCGACGCGGTGGACGCTGCCCGCAGCGGTGTGATGATCCAGCTCGCCAACGAGAAGAACCGCGTGCGCCTGCTGATCAACGTCGATGCAGCCCAGGCAGCCGGGCTCACCATCAGCTCCAACCTCCTCAGGCCGGCAGAGATCGTCCGCACTTCGCGATGAACCAGACGTCAGAGAGCAGGACCACTTCGCTCAGCATCACCTTCATGCGGGCGATCTTCGTGTGCTGTGGTGCCGTGCTCATCATCACCAGCGGTGCCTTCTTCGCCTACGACCTGCTGTCGTTCCGCCAGGCCAGCCTGCGCCAGCTGCGCACGCTCGGCGGTGCCGTGGCCACCAACAGCTCGGCCGCGCTGGCGTTCGCAAACCAGGACGACGCCGCGCTGGTGCTCTCGGCGCTGAAAGCCGACCCCACCGTGGTTGCGGCGGCCCTCTACGACAACGATGGCCAGGTATTCGCCGTGTATCCGCAGGGAGTTGATCCCGCGCAGCTGCCTGCGCAGCCGCGGGAATCCGGCTACCACTTCGAGGGCCTGCGGCTGCGCGGCTACGAACCAGTGCAGGAGAAGTCGCGCCAGCACGGCACCCTTTATGTTGAATCCGATACCAGTGCGATCTTCGACCGGGCGCGGCTGTACGCGCTCATCGTGCTCGCGGTGGGGGGCCTGGCCACCCTGGCCGCATACCTGCTGTCGCGGCGCCTGGAAATGAAGCTGATGCGGCCCATCCTGGCGCTGAAGGAGACGGCCCAGGCGGTCTCGGACCGCAGGGACTATTCCGTGCGTGCGGTGCGCTCCGGCACGCATGAGTTCGACGTGCTCACCGATGCCTTCAACCACATGCTCACGCAGGTGGAGCAGTCCGAGCGCAGGCTGCAGGCCCAGCTCGGGCGCCTCGGGCTCCTGCACCAGATCACGCGCGCCACCGGCGACCGCCAGGACATGGACAGCATCTTCGACGTGGTGCTGAAGAGCCTGGAGGACAATCTGCCGGTCGCCTTCAGCTGCGTCCTTGTGCACGAGCTCGCCACGCGCACGCTTTCGGTGGGGCGTCCGGGTCCGGCCAGCCGAACCCAGGCCGGCGCACTGGGCCTTGCCGAAGGCCAGGAGGTGCCCGCCGACGACAGCGGCCTCTCGCGCTGCCTGGTGGGCTACCTGGTCTACGAACCCGACGTCAGCCAGGTGCCGTTCGAGTTTGCCCACCGCCTGGCATCGGCCGGCCTGCACTCGGTGGTATTCGCGCCGCTGATGTTCGAGAGCGACGTGTACGGCGTGCTTGCCTGCGCGCGGCGCGAGACCGACGGCTTCAGCAGCGGCGAATGCGAGTTCCTGAAGCAGCTGGCCGAGCACGTGGCCCTGGCCAGTCGCCAGGCCACGCTGTACGGCGCCCTGCAGCAGGCCTACGACGACCTGCGGCAGTCGCAGCTGACCATCCTGCAGCAGGAGCGGCTGCGCGCGCTGGGCCAGATGGCCAGTGGCATCGCCCATGACATCAACAACGCCATCTCGCCGGTGGCGCTGTACACCGAATCGCTGCTCGAGCGGGAACCAAACCTCAGCGAGCGGGCACGCGCCAGCCTGCAGACCATCCAGCAGGCGGTGGACGACGTGGCCCGCACCGTGGCGCGGATGCGCGAGTTCTACCGCGAGCGCGACATGCAGCGCACGCTGGACCGAGTGAACATCAACCAGTCGGTGCGGCAGGTGGTGGAACTCACGCGCCCGCGCTGGAGCGACGTGCCCAACCAGCGCGGCATTGCGATCGAACTGCGCACGGAGCTGGATCCGGACCTGCCCGAGATCATCGCGGCGGACAACGAGATCCGCGACGCACTCACCAACCTCATCTTCAATGCAGTGGATGCGATGCCGGAGGGTGGCACGCTCACGCTGCGCACGCGGGTGGTAGAGAAGGATGACACCCGGTCCGTGGTGATCGAAGTCAACGACACGGGCGTCGGGATGAGCGAGGACACACGCCGTCGCTGCCTCGAACCCTTCTACACCACCAAGGGCGAGCGCGGAACGGGCCTCGGCCTCGCCATGGTCTACGGCATGATCCAGCGCCACAGTGCCACCCTGGAGGTCGACAGCGAATCCGGTCGGGGCACCACGATGCGGCTGGTGTTCGCGGCTTCTGCGCCCGCCGAAGTGGTGGCGCAGACCCTGACCCTTCGCAAGCCACCCAGGCCGCTGCGCGTGCTGCTGGTGGACGACGATCCCATGCTGTTGAAGTCCCTGCGCGAGACTCTGCAGCAGGACGGCCACCTCATTACGGCGGCCAGCGGCGGGCAGGCCGGCATCGACACCTTCACCGCCACACGCAGCCATGGCGACGCCTTCGACCTGGTGATGACCGACCTGGGCATGCCCTATGTGGACGGACGCAAGGTGGCCTCCGCCATCAAGGCGCTGTCGCCGGCCACCCCGGTGATCCTGCTGACCGGCTGGGGCCAGCGGATGATCGCAGCCAATGACAAGCCGGCCTTCGTCGACCTCGTGCTGAGCAAGCCGCCGCGACTGCAGGAGCTGAGGGCGGCGTTCGCGGAGCTGGCACCATGAACAAGGAACTGCGCGGCCGGTTGCTGATCGTTGACGACGAAACGGCGCAGATGCGCGCCTTGTGCGACACGCTGGGCTACGAGGGTTACGTGACCCGCGGCTTCGACGCACCAGAAGAAGCGCTGGCCGCAATGCGCCCCGGCGAATACGACCTGCTGCTCACTGACCTGATGATGCCGGGCATGGACGGCATCGACCTGATCGGCCGCGCGCGCGAGATCGACCCGGAGATCGGTGCCATCGTGATGACCGGCCACGGCACCATCGATACCGCCGTGCAGGCCATGCGTGGCGGCGCACTCGACTACATCCTCAAGCCCTTCAAGCTAAACACCGTGCTGCCGGTGCTCGAACGTGCGTTCTACGTGCTGAAGCTGCGGCGCGAGAACGAGGCGCTGCAGGAGATGGAACGACGCCAGGCCGAGGAGCTGGCCGCCGCCTACCGTGACCTGGAGTCCTTCTCCTATTCCATCTCGCACGACCTGCGCGGCCCGCTGCTGTTCGTGAAGGACTTCGCGCAGCGCCTGAAAGAGGACTATGCGGCGCAGCTGGGGGAGGAGGGCAGCCACATCGTGCAGGTCATCCACGAGGGCACGCGCAGCCTCGACGAGATGATCGTGGGCCTGCTCGCCTTCTCGCGTTCCACGCGCCAGCAACTGCAGCTCTCGCCGCTCGACATGGAGTCCATCGTGCGCGCGGCGGTGAACGAGGCGCGCAACCTCTACAAGGGGCCGGAGCCGGTGATCGAGATCGGGCCGTTGCCGCCGGCGATGGGTGATTCCACCGTGATCCGCCATGTCTGGTCCAACCTGCTGGGCAACGCGTTGAAATTCAGCGCCACGCGCAGCCCGCCAGTGATCCACATCAGCGGCCAGTTGGGCAACGGAGAGGTCACCTACGCGGTGCAGGACAACGGCGTGGGCTTCGACATGCGCTACGCCGACAAGCTCTTCGGGGTGTTCAAGCGCCTGCACAGCAGCGACGAGTTTCCCGGCACCGGCGTGGGCCTGGCCATCGTGCAGAGGATCGTGGTGCGCCACGGCGGGCGCATCTGGGCAGAGTCGAAGCCCGATGCAGGGGCCTGCTTCCGCTTCACGCTGCCGGCGGTGCCGGCAGGGCAGCAAGGTGCCCCCTAGGGCTCAGCTGCCCAGGAATCCGCGGATCGCCGCATCGAAGCGCGGCAGGTCGACGAGGAAGGCGTCATGGCCCTCGATGGAGGGCAGCGGCAGGAAACGGGTGGCGATGCCGGCGGCCTCCATGTCGCGCGCGATCTGCGCCTGCTCGCCGATGGCGAACAGGAAGTCCGATTCCACGCCCACCACCAGCGTCCGCGCGACGCCGGAGCGGCGGTAGACCTCGGGCGCCGCGCCGTGGGCCGCAATGTCGTAGCAGTCCATGGCGCGCGAGAGGTACAGGTAGCAGTTCGGGTCGAACACGCTCACGAAGCGCTCGGCCTGCGATTCCAGGTAGGTTTCCACCGCGAAACGCGGCCCGAAACCTTCAGGCACGCGCTTCAGCGCCTGTTCGACCGCCTTCTTGCCCACCGGACCGATGCCCTGGCGGGAAAAACGTCCGTCCCATTCCGCCGCCGACCGGTAGGTGATGGTGCCCAGCTTGCGCGCCACCCGCATGCCGGCCTGCGGGCCGCTGGCGGCACTGCCGTACTGGCCGCCCTTCCACGCCGGATCACTCATCACCGCCTCGCGCTGCACGGCGCGCAGCGCGATGGCAAAGGGCGATGCGGCCGACGAGCCGGAGATGGAAATCAGCCTGCGTGCGCCGCCCGGTGCCACCGCAGCGAAGGCGGTGACCACCATGCCGCCCAGCGAGGGGCCGATCACGGTGTCCAGCTGCTCGATGCCCAGCGTGCGTGCCGCCTCGTAGCCGGCACGGGCGATGTCTTCCACGGAAAGTTCGGGAAACTCGAGCTTCCAGGGCCGGCCGGTCGAAGGATTCACCGACGCGGGGCCGGTGGAGCCGAAGCAGCTCCCCAGCGAATTCACGCACATCACGAACCACTGGTCGGTGTCGATGGCCAGGCCGGGGCCGATCATCTTCTCCCACCAGCCTGGGGAAGGGTCTTGCGCGGAGGAAGCCGCATGGGCAGAGGGACTCAGCCCCGTGAACAGCAGGATGGCGTTGCTGCGGTCCTTGTTGAGTGTGCCCCAGCATTCATACGCAAGTTGTGCGCGCGGCAGGCTGCCTCCGCGCCAGAGCGCAAACGGTCCCGGCAGTGCTGCGTAGCGCACTGCGGTCCCGGCATCAGCTTCCTTGCGCACGGCGGTCATGTTCTCAGGACTCAGGGTCACTGCCCTCGTTGATGCCTTCCGCCAGCGCGGTGGACAGATAGCGTTCGCCGGTGTCGGGCAGCATCGCCAGGATCACCGTGCCCGGCTTCGATTCACGCGCCACCTGCAGCGCTGCCGCGAAGGTGGCGCCGGAGGAGATGCCGCAGAAGATACCCTCGCGCGTGGCCAGTTCGCGCGCGGTGTTGATGGCCTCGGCGTCGCCCACCTGCACGATGCGGTCGGCCACCTTGGCGTTGAGCACCTGCGGTACGAAGTCCGGGGTCCAGCCCTGGATCTTGTGCGGCGTGAAGGCTTTGCCCGACAGTAGCGCGGCATTCTCCGGTTCGGCCGCAATCACCTGCGTTTCAGGGCGCGCCAGCTTGATCATCTCGCCGGCGCCGGTGAGGGTGCCGCCGGTGCCCCAGCCCGTGACGAAGGCATCCAGCCGCTTGCCGGCAAAGTCGGTGAGGATCTCCGGTCCGGTGGTGTTGCGGTGGTAGGCCGGGTTGGCCTTGTTCTCGAACTGCCGGGCGAGGAACCAGCCGTTCTTCTTCGCCAGCGCCTCGGCCTTGCGCACCATGCCGGTGCCGCGTTCCGCGGCCGGCGTGAGGAGCACCCGCGCACCGAGCATGCGCATGATCTTGCGGCGCTCGATGGAAAAGGTTTCGGCCATCACGGCGACAAAGGGATATCCCTTGGCAGCACACACCATCGCCAGCGCGATGCCGGTATTGCCGGAAGTGGCCTCGACCACCGTCTGGCCGGGCTGCAGCGCACCGGAACGCTCCGCGTCCTCGATGATGGCAATGGCCAGGCGATCCTTCACGGACGCCCCGGGGTTGAAGAACTCGCACTTGGCGTAAAGGGTCACGCCGGCCGGAGCCAGGCGGTTGATCTTCACGATGGGGGTCCGCCCGATGGTGTCCAGAATGCTTTCGTAAATCATCGGCGCACCTGCCTTTCGAGCGAACCGCGGAACGGGGAGGGCGACTCTAAGCTCCAGCGGCGCCCCCGGCATAGGTCAAAACGCCGGAAGTGAAGGATTGATAACTGTTTGTTATAATTAATCGGCGTCATGGTAGGGGCCGCCATATGAACTTCCATCAACTGCAATACGCGCTGGCCGTGGCCCGCAACGGCCTCTCTGTCACGAACGCGGCCGCTGCACTGGGCACCTCGCAACCGGCGATCAGCCGCGCGCTCAAGGAGCTGGAAAAGGAGCTGGGTTTCGATCTCTTCGTGCGCGAGGGGCGCAGTTTCGCGCGCGTCACGCCCGAGGGCGCCAAGGTGCTGGAATACGCTTCGCGGGCGCTGGCCGAGATCGAGAGCCTGCGCTCGATTGCCGCGGACCTGAACCAGGACGCGCGCGGCACGCTGGCCATTGCCACCACGCACACCCAGGCGCGCTATGTGCTGCCGCCGGTGGTGCAGGCCTTCCGCAAGCGTTATCCGGAGGTCGACCTGCACCTGCACCAGGGCACTTCCGAGCAGATTTCCGAAATGGTGGCCGGGGACCGCGTGCAGCTGGCCATTGCCACCGGTTCCGAGGCGCTGTTCCCCGAACTGGTGCTGCTGCCGGTGTACCGCTGGTACCGGCAGGTCATCGTGCCCAAACATCATCCGCTGGCGCGCGCCGGCGCACCGCGGCTGACACTGGCCGCGCTCGAGAAGTATCCGCTGGTCACCTATGTTTTCAGCTTCAGCGGGCCCTCCTCACTGGAATCGCTGTTCGCCCGCGAGGGCCTGAAGCCACGGGTGGCGCTGACGGCGCGCGACTCGGACGTGATCAAGACCTATGTGCGGCTGGGCATGGGCGTGGGCATCGTGGCCAGCGTGGCCTTCGAGCCCGAGGCGGATTCGGACCTGGTGATGATCGATGCCTCGCATCTTTTCCCCATCCACACCACCTGGGTGGGCTTCCGCCGCGGCACGCTGCTGCGCAACTACGCCTACGATTTCATGCAGCTGTTCGGTCCGCACCTGACCCGACGGCTCATCGACCAGGCCATCGAGGCCCGGGATCCGGAGAGCAAGGCGGCGCTGCTGGGCAAGCTGCAGCTGCCGATGAGGTGAGGCGGGTGCGCCGCCGCGCACGTTTACGGCATCCATGAGTGAGCGCATCCAGAAGTTGCTGGCCGCCGCAGGCCTGGGTTCCCGCCGGGGCATCGAGGCCTGGCTGGCTGCCGGACGGGTGAAGGTCAACGGTCAGGTGGCCAAACTCGGCGACAAGGCCCTCGCTACGGACCGGTTCGAGCTGGACGGGCGACCGCTGGAGCTATCTGTAACACCAGAGCAACAATCCGGCCCGCCCGTTGTACTTCTGTATCACAAACCAGTGGGTGAAGTGACGACGCGCAGCGATCCACAGGGTCGCCCCACGGTCTTCGAACGTCTCCCGCCTGCCCCCTCGGGCCGCTGGGTCGTGGTGGGTCGGCTGGATGTGAATACCTCCGGCCTGCTGCTCTTCACCAACGACGGGGCGCTGGCCCACCACCTGATGCACCCATCCAATGAGGTGGAGCGCCGGTACCTGGTGCGCGTGCGCGGCACGCCCGGGCCGGACCTGCCCGCCCGCCTGCAGCAGGGGTTGCTGCTGGATGACGGCCCGGCGCGGTTCGACCGGGTCGAGCCGGCCGGCCGGTCCGAGGGGCACGCCTGGTACCAGGTCAGCCTGCGGGAAGGCCGCAATCGCGAGGTCCGCCGGCTGTTCGAAGCTGCGGGACATGAAGTGAGCCGTCTGAAACGTGTTTCCTACGGACAGTGGGAACTGCCCGAGGACCTGCGTCCGGGGCACAGCCGTCTGGCAGCTTCCCCGGCCGGCCGGTAAATGGCCCGATTCTTGCGTTGACACTGCCCCGGCGCGAAATCAGAATACGCGGCTCGTTTTTGCGCGGAGGGGTACCCAAGCGGCCAACGGGAGCAGACTGTAAATCTGCCGGCTCACGCCTTCGTAGGTTCGAATCCTACCCCCTCCACCAGAGGCGCAAAGGCGCGGGAACGACAGGCTTACGCTTGAGGCGGCATGACTTGGCGGGTGTAGTTCAATGGTAGAACCTCAGCCTTCCAAGCTGATGACGCGGGTTCGATTCCCGCTACCCGCTCCATGTCGCGCGCGTTGATTGGTTGGGTGTCCATCGCTGGTAGTTGATCGTCGTCCGCTCACGTAGCTCAGTTGGTAGAGCACGTCCTTGGTAAGGACGAGGTCACCGGTTCAATCCCGGTCGTGAGCTCCAGCGACGAATGGGTTTACGTGGTCATTTCATAACTGGATTCAGAGGAACTCGCCGTGTCCAAGGAAAAGTTCGAACGCAGCAAGCCGCACGTGAACGTGGGGACCATTGGTCACGTTGACCATGGCAAGACGACGCTGACGGCGGCGCTGACGAAGGTGATGGCCGAGAAGCACGGTGGCGAGTTCAAGGCCTACGACCAGATCGACAAGGCCCCGGAGGAGAAGGCGCGTGGCATCACGATCTCCACCGCGCACGTGGAATACACCTCCGATGAGCGCCACTACGCGCACGTGGACTGCCCGGGCCACGCCGACTACGTGAAGAACATGATCACCGGCGCCGCGCAGATGGACGGCGCGATCCTGGTGGTGTCGGCCGCCGACGGCCCGATGCCGCAGACGCGCGAGCACATCCTGCTCAGCCGCCAGGTGGGCGTGCCCTACATCGTCGTGTTCATGAACAAGGCGGACATGGTCGATGACAAGGAGCTTCTGGAGCTGGTGGAGATGGAGGTGCGCGAGCTGCTGTCCCTCTACAAGTTCCCCGGCGA
>JALYWF010000031.1 GCA_030852845.1 Pseudomonadota bacterium | reverse complement strand
GCCGAGCATGTGATGCTGGTGGACCTGGCGCGCAACGACCTGGGGCGCGTGGCTGCGGCAGGCACCGTGCGCGTGGATCCCTACCGCGTGATCGAGCGCTACAGCCATGTGATGCACATCGTCAGCGGCGTGCAGGGCATGCTCGCACCCGACCGCGATGCCTTCGACCTCTTTGCGGCGACCTTCCCCGCCGGCACGCTGGTGGGCGCGCCGAAAGTGCGCGCCATGCAGATCATCGAGGAGCTGGAACCGGTGGAACGCGGCCTCTACGGCGGCACCATCGGTTACTTCGGCGCGCAGGGTGACATGGACCAGGCCATCACCATCCGCACGCTGGTATTCGAAGGCGACCAGTACAGCTACCAGGCCGGCGCCGGCATCGTCGCCGACAGCAATCCGGAATCCGAGTTCAACGAAGTGTTCGCCAAGAGCGCCGCACTGCGCAGTGCGCTGGCGCTGGCACAGGATGGTCTATGAGCAAGCCCAACCAGCCGCGCCTGCTGCTGATCGACAACTACGACTCCTTCACCTACAACCTGGTGCAGGCCTTCCTGGTGCTGGGCGCCGAGGTGCGCGTGCTGCGCAACGATGAGGTCACCATCGACCAGGCGCAGCGCATGGACATCACGCACCTGTGCATCTCGCCGGGCCCCGGCACGCCGCGCGACGCGGGAGTGTCGATGGCGATGATCGAGGCCTTTGCCGGCAAGCTGCCCATCTTCGGCGTGTGCCTGGGCCATCAGGCCATCGTCGAGGTGTTCGGCGGCGACGTGGTGCGCGCGCCGCGCCTGATGCACGGCAAGACCTCGGTGGTGAAGCATGACGGCAAGACATTGTTCGAGGGCCTGCCGCAGCCGGCGGAAGTCGGCCGCTACCACTCGCTGATCGCCGAGCCCGGCACCATGCCTTCGGAGCTGGAAGTGACGGCGTCCACCGCAGAAGGCGAGATCATGGGCGTGCGGCACCGCAAGTACACCATCGAGGGCGTGCAGTTCCATCCCGAGAGCGTACTGACGCCGCAGGGGCCGCAGCTGATGGGCAACTTCCTGCGGCTCACCTCGCCGCTGCGCGGCGGGCAGGGGAGCTGATCATGGGGGCTGATCTCGCGCTGATGCGCGCGCGCCTGGATGCCTTGCTGGAGCATCGCTCGCTGTCCACCGACGAGGCGCGCGAACTGATGATCGGGCTCACCGACACGGAGCTGCCGCCGGCCCTCGGCGGTGCGCTGCTGGCGGCGGTGCGCGCCAAGGGCATCACGCCCGAAGAGCTGCGGGGATTCGCACTGGGCATGCGCTCGCTGGCGCGGCGTCCGGCCATCGATCGCAACCTTGCCGCGGTGGATATCGTCGGCACGGGCGGCGACAAGTCCGGCAGTTTCAACATTTCCACTGGCGCCTCGCTGCTCACAGCGGCGGCCGGACTGCCGGTGGTGAAGCATGGCAACCGCTCGGTGTCGAGCAAGGCCGGCAGCGCCGATGTGCTGGAGGCGCTGGGCCTCAGGCTGCCGCTGGATGAAACGCGCGCGGCAGAGTGCCTGGCCGCCACCGGGTTCACCTTCCTCTTCGCGCCGCATTACCACCCGGCGATGAAGGCCATCGGCCCAGTGCGCACGGCCATGGGCGTGCGCACCGTGTTCAACATCCTCGGGCCGCTGTCGAATCCCGCCGAACCACCCTTCCATGTGATCGGCGCCTTCAACGAACCCACCGCGCGGCTGATGGCCGAGGCGATGTCTGGCCTGCCACTGCAGCGCGCCTTTGTCGTGCATGGCAGCTGCGGCTGGGATGAGCCCACACCGCTGGGTCCGTTCCTGCTGCTGGACGTGCGGCCCGGCAGCGTCACCGAACATCGCCGCGATCCGCGCGAATACGGCATGGAGATCTGCCCCGAGGATGCACTGCAGGGCGCCGACGCCGTGCACAATGCCGCCGCGATGACGCGGGTGCTGCGCGGCGAGGAGCAGAGCGCCCATCGCGATGCACTGGTGCTCAGCGCCGCGCTGGCGCTGGAAGTGGCTGGCCGCGCCGCAGGTCCGGCGGAGGCCGCGCGCCTCGCCGCTGCCGCCATCGACGATGGCCGTGCCAGCGCACTGCTGGCGAAGCTCGCGGCCTTCGCGCGCACCGCAGGCGGCACATGAGCGCGGACTTCCTCGCCACGATGGCTGCCTCGAGTCGTCGCCGGGTCGAGGCGGCGCGCCAGCTGCACAGCGATGCGGAGCTGTGGCGCTGGGCCGAGAGCTCGCCACCGCCGCCGCGGCTGCTGCTTTCGGAGCAGGGTTTCGATGTCATCGCCGAAGTGAAGCTGCGCTCGCCCGCGGTCGGACAGCTGAAGGGCGGCGATGAAGACGTGCAGGCACGCGTCACCTCTTATGCCCGCGCTGGCGCGGCGGCCGTATCGGTGCTCACCGAACCGGAGCGCTTCGAAGGCTCGCTGGATCACCTGGAAAAGGCAGCGCGCGCGCTGCAGGCGGCCGGCCGTGTGCCGGCCATGCGCAAGGACTTCCTTGTCGATCCCTACCAGGTGGCCGAGGCGCGGCTGGCTGGCGCAGGTGGCATTCTCATTATCGTGCGCATGCTGGAGCGGGCCGAGCTCGACGCCCTGATCGAAGCCGCCGCGAAGCTGGGCCTGTTCGTGCTCATCGAGACCTTTGATGAAGCGGACATCCGCGTCGCACGCGATCTGCTGGATGCGCATGCCGGCCGCAAGGTGCCGCTGCTGGCGGGCATCAACAGCCGCGACCTGGTTTCATTGAAGGTGGTTCCCGGCCGGCTCGAGCAGCTGGTGGGCCTGCTGCCCACTGGCGTGCCGCGCGTGGCCGAGAGCGGCGTGGCCGATGCCGCCGATGCGGCGCGCCTGGCGCGCGCCGGCTACGAGATGGCGCTGGTCGGCAGTGCGCTGATGACTGCGCCGGACCCGGCCGCGCTGCTGGCGGACATGCTCGCCGCCGGACGCGGAGCCCGCTGATGGCCTTCATCAAGATCTGCGGCATGACCGACACACGCGCCGTGGCCGCGGCGCTGGAAGCGGGCGTCGATGCCATCGGCTTCGTGTTTGCGCCATCGGTGCGCCAGGTGACGCCGGCGCAGGCCGTGGAGCTGGCGCGTCCCGCGCGCGGCCGTGTGCTGTGCGTGGCGGTGACGCAGCATCCGGGCAGCGAGATGCTGGAGGAGATCTTCCATATCTTCCGTCCCGATGTGTGGCAGACCGATCGCCAGGACCTGCAACGCCACGAAGCGCCGAACGGCATGCTTGTCTGGCCGGTGCTGCGTGGCGCACCTTCATCGCGGGTGTCGGACGACCTGCAGGGACGCCGCATCCTGTTCGAGGGACCGAAGAGTGGCACGGGCAAGGTGGCCGACTGGACCGCGGCGCGCACGCTGGCCACGCGCAGCGAGCTGATCCTCGCCGGCGGGCTCTCGCCAGCCAATGTGGGCGAGGCCATCGCAGCCGTGCGGCCCTTCGGGGTGGATGTGTCCAGCGGGGTGGAAGAGGCGCCGGGCCGCAAGAGCCCGGCACTGATCGAGGATTTTGTAGTCCGTGCGCGCGGCGCCTTCGCGCGCGCCGGCATGGGAGAGCTGACATGAGTGCTTTGAACAAGGCCGAGGCGGATCGACTGCTGGGGGAACTGCTGGCCGGCAAACTGCCCGACAGCCAGGGACGCTTCGGTCCCTACGGCGGGCGCTACATTCCCGAGACGCTGGTGCCGGCCTTCGACCGGCTCGCCGCGGCAGTGAAGGACATCCTTCCTGCGGATGACTTCCGCGCCGAGCTGGCCGGTGAACTGCGCGACTGGGTGGGTCGTCCCACCGCGCTGACGCCCATGCGCAATCTCAGCCGTCGCTGGGGCGCGGAGATCTGGTTCAAGCGCGAAGACCTCGCGCACACCGGCGCGCACAAGATCAACAACTCGCTGGGCCAGGTGATCCTCGCGCGGCGCATGGGCGCGAAGCGCATCGTGGCCGAGACTGGCGCCGGCCAGCATGGGGTTGCCACCGCGGCCGCCTGCGCGCGCATCGGTCTGCCCTGCACCGTGTACATGGGCGAGGTAGACATGGCGCGCCAGGCGCCGAACGTGGGCCGCATGCGGTTGATGGGCACCACGGTCGTGCCCGTGACCAGCGGTGATCGCACGCTGCGTGCGGCCATCGATGAGGCCTTCCGCGACTGGGTCGCCGATCCGGACAACACCTACTACTGCCTGGGTTCGGCGCTGGGTCCGCATCCCTATCCTTATCTTGTGCGCGAGCTGCAGGCCGTCATCGGCCGTGAGGCCCGGGTGCAGATCCAGGAACGCGCTGGTGGCCTGCCGGATGTGCTCGTGGCCTGCGTGGGAGGTGGCTCCAATGCCATTGGCCTGTTCCATGCCTTCCTCGGCGATGCCTGCGTGAAAATCTTCGGGGTTGAAGCCGGTGGTCGCGGCCCGGGACTGGGCGACAACGCGGCCCGCATGGCCACTGGTCGCCCCGGTGTGCTGCACGGAACATATTCGCTGCTGCTGCAGGACGAGCACGGCCAGGTGCAGGAAACGCACTCGGTATCCGCCGGCCTCGACTACTCCGGCGTCGGGCCCGAGCACGCCTTGCTGCGCGACCTCGGCCGCGCCGAATACCTGATGGCGCTCGACAAGGACGCGCTGGACTGCGTGCAGGAATGCAGCACCTACGAAGGCGTGCTGCCGGCGCTGGAGAGCGCGCATGCGCTGTGGGGTGCGCGCGAACTGGCGAAGCGCTATCCCGGCAAGCGCATCCTCATCGGCCTCTCCGGCCGCGGTGACAAGGACATGCCGACGCTGCAGGGCACGCTGCTGGCCGACAAGGGGGCTGCATGAGCGCCACGAAATCACAGCAGGGCAGCGACGCGGGTCCGACCCCGGCACAGCAGCTCGCCGATGCGCTGCGCACGGTGCGCCGCGAGCGCGTGGCCCTCGTGGCCTTCCTCACCGCCGGTTTTCCCTCCAGGGAGCGCTTCCGCGATGACCTGATCGCGCTGGCCGAAGAAGCCGATGTGGTGGAGATCGGCGTGCCCTTCACCGATCCCATGGCCGATGGCGTGACCATCCAGCGCTCCAGCTTCGCGGCGCTGGCACAGGGCGTGAGCCTGAAGTGGATCCTCGACACGCTGAAGTCCATGCCGAAGGTGAAGGCGAAGCTGGTGTTCATGGGGTACTTCAATCCCATGCTGGCCTATGGCCTGCCGCAGCTCGCCTGCGATGCCGCCGCCGCCGGCATTTGCGGCTTCATCGTGCCGGACCTGCCCATCGAGGAGAGCGGCTCGTTCGAGCAGGCGCTGGGCGCGCATGGCATCGCGATGATCCGCATGGTCACACCGGTGACCCCGCCCGCGCGCCTCGCGCAGCTGTGTGGCAACGCGCAGGGTTTCGTGTACGCCGTGTCGATGACCGGCACGACGGGCCGATCCGTCAGCGCCGGTTCCACCGCGGTGGCGCAAGAGACGCTGGACTACCTCGACCGGGTACGAAAACTGTCCCCCGTGCCTGTCTGCGCCGGCTTCGGCATCCGCGAACATGCGCAGGTGGCGGCCCTCGCGCCCCATGTGGACGGCGCGGTGGTGGGCTCTGCGGTAATCGAAGCCATGGAGAAGGG
>JALYWF010000011.1 GCA_030852845.1 Pseudomonadota bacterium | reverse complement strand
GTCCGGGCGCACCCAGGAAATCCAGCGGCTGATCGGCCGCTCGCTGCGTGCGGCGCTCAATCTCGCCGCGCTGGGCGAGCGTACCGTGACGCTGGACTGCGATGTGCTGCAGGCCGACGGCGGCACGCGCACCGCTTCGGTCACCGGCGCCTATGTCGCGCTGGCCGACGCCTGCGCGAAGCTGGCGGCGGACAAGGGCATCGCCAGTCCGCTGCATGGCCAGGTGGCCGCGGTGTCGGTGGGCATCGTCGGCGGCCGCCCCGTGCTCGACCTCGACTACGTGGAAGATTCCACCGCCGAGACCGACATGAACGTGGTGATGAACAGCGGCGGCGGCTTCATCGAGGTGCAGGGCACTGCCGAGGGCCATGCCATGCGCCGCGACGAGCTCGATGCGCTGCTCGAGCTCGCCACGCGCGGCACCGCCGAGCTGTTCGCGCTGCAGCGCGCGGCACTGGCGGGATAGCCGGCCGTGGCCACGCCGCGCCGCGTGGTGCTCGCCACGGGCAACGCCGGCAAGCTGCGCGAGTTCTCCGCCCTGCTGGCGCCGCTGGGGCTGCAGGTCATCTCGCAGTCATCACTGGGCATTGCCCCTGCAGAGGAAAGCGGCAGCACCTTCGAGGCCAACGCCCTGCTGAAGGCGCGCCATGCCGCGCATGCCGCGAACCTGCCTGCGCTGGCCGATGACTCGGGCATCGAGGTGGACGCACTGGGCGGCCGCCCCGGCGTGTATTCCGCGCGCTTTGCGGGGCCGGGTGCCAGCGATGCCGCCAACAATGCGCAGCTGCTGGGCGAGCTGGCCGGCCAGCCCGCCGCGGCGCGCCGTGCACGTTACCGCTGCGTGATCGCCTTCGTGCATGCAGGCGATGACTCCGCGCCGCTGCTGGCCCAGGGCACATGGGAGGGCAGCATCGCCACCGCTGCGGCCGGCGAGGGCGGGTTCGGCTACGACCCGCTGTTCATCCCGCAGGGCATGCAGGTCACCGCCGCGCAGCTGGACCCCGCCGCCAAGAACGCCCTGAGCCATCGCGGCCAGGCGCTGGCCGCCTTGCTGCAGCTGATGCGATGAAGACCGTCGCGCCTGCGCTCGCGCTGTACATCCACTTCCCGTGGTGCGTGGCCAAATGCCCCTACTGCGACTTCAACTCCCATGCATTGAAGGACGCGCTGCCCGAGGCAGGCTACATCGACGCGCTGCTGGCCGATGCCGCCGTGCAGGCGCCGCGCGTGGCCGGCCGCCGCATCAGCACCGTGTTCCTTGGCGGGGGCACTCCCAGCCTGTTCGCGCCCGCTGCGCTGGCGCGCCTGTTCGAGGGACTGCAGCGCCATCTGCTCATCGACGCCGCCGCGGAGATCACCCTCGAGGCCAATCCGGCCACGGTGGAACGGGGTCGCTTCGCCGAATATCGCGCTGCCGGTATCAATCGCGTGTCACTTGGCGCGCAGAGTTTCGATGATGAAACGCTGAAGGCCCTGGGCCGCATCCACCAGCGCGGGGATGTGCTGCGTGCCGCCGACGAGCTGCACTCCTCCGGGCTCGCCAATTTCAACCTCGACCTGATGTATGCGCTGCCGCGCCAGACCCTGCAGGGCGCACTCGACGATGTGACAGCCGCGCTGGCGCTGCAGCCCGCCCACCTCTCGCACTACCAGCTCACGCTGGAGCCGGGCACCCTGTTCGCCGCCCGGCCACCGCCCCTGCCTGACGATGACGCAGCCTGGGAGATGCAGCTGGCCTGCCAGGCCCTGCTGGCCGCGCGCGGCTTCGGGCAGTACGAAGTATCCGCCTATGCACGCCCGGGTCGGCAGAGCCGGCACAACCTCAACTACTGGCAGTTCGGCGACTACCTCGGCATCGGCGCCGGCGCACACGGCAAGCTCACGGACACACAGGTCGCCCGCAGCACGCACCTGCGTGAACCGCGCCGCTACCTGGCCAGCGCGGCCACGGGGCCGGAATGGCGCCCCGTGCCGCCGGCGGACCTGCCCTTCGAGTACCTGATGAACGCCCTGCGCCTCACCGGCGGCTTCCGCCTGGAGGATTTCAGCGCCGCCACCGGCCTCGGCGCCCCGCTCATCGAGCCCCAGCTGCGGGACCTGGCCTCCGGGGGCCTGCTGGAAAACACCGCCGACCACTGGCGCGCCACCCCGCGCGGTTTCCAGTTCCTGAACGAGGTGCTGCAGCGCTTCCTGCCAGGCGGAAATTCGCCAATGCAGGCACGCAGTTAGCGTATTCCGCGCCGCGGCGCACCCTCATCTATCCACAGCACTCAGGTGTTTTCCGCGATTGAAAGAATTACATGCGAATCACGTCACAGAACGCGATGTATCGGCTGTAACTCATTGATCAAACAGGTAGAAATCTGCTGGTCATATTTTGATCAATCGCGCAGAAATGCAATATTTCGGCTATTTAGGCAGCCTGCAGGCCGGACTATGCACAGACTTATCCACAGAAATTGGGGATAACTGAACGCCTGCCCGGGCAGGGGGTCAAATCGTGTTGCCGACGGGCGCGCCTGCCGCTAGACTGCGCGCCCCCTGTGGAATGTGCGCCCGCCATGAAAGCCGATACCCATCCTGCCTATACCCAGATCAACGTGACCTGCTCCTGCGGCAACGCGTTCCAGACGGGCTCAACCCTGGGCCAGGACCTGCAGATCGAAGTCTGCTCCTCCTGCCACCCGTTCTACACCGGCAAGCAGAAGATGGTCGACACCGCCGGCCGTGTGGACAAGTTCCGCCGCAAGTACGCCTCGAAGACCGCGGCCGCGGCTGGCTGAGCCCCGCGGGGAAGCCGCCCTCCGAGCGGCTTCCCATCCTGCCCCCCGGGCATAGAATGCTGCCATGCCCTGGCAGCACACCATCCGCTCCCTGACCCGCTGCGTCGCCGCGCTGTTTGTCGCGGCGACCCTGGTTTCCTGTGGCAGCAATCCGGCCACCGGCGGCCGCAACGTGGTGTTCAGCACCATGGAAGGGGAGATCGAGCAGTCGCGTCGCTGGTACGACGAGATCATCCGCTACTACGGGCTCTATGAGGACCAGGCAGTCCAGGAGTACGTGAACGCGGTGGGGCAGCGCATCGCCCGCAACAGCGACATGCCCGACATGAAGTGGACCTTCACCGTCATCGATGAAGGTTCGATCAACGCCTTCACCACCGGCGGCGGCTACGTGTATGTGCACCGCGGCCTGCTGGCCTACCTGAACTCCGAGGCGGAGATGGCGGCCGTGCTGGGGCATGAGATTGCGCATGTCACCGCGCGCCACCCGGCCCGCGGCCAGAGCCGCAGCGTGGGGGCGAACCTGGGCATCCTGGCCGCCATCATCCTCACCGGCAATGCCGCCGTGGCCGACCTGGCCAACATCGGTGCGGCCGCCTGGGTGCAGGGCTATGGGCGCGAGGCGGAGTCCGAGGCGGATGCCATCGGCATGAAGTACATGGTGCGCGCCGGCTACGACCCGCGCGCCGCGCGCAATGTGTTCGAGACCTTCAAGGCGCAGGAGGCCTTCGAGATCAACACCGCACGGGCCGAGGGGCGCCAGCCGCAGATCTACCACGGCATCTTCTCTTCCCATCCCGCGCCGGATGACCGCGCCATCGCCGCGGCCCGCAATGCCGCCGCCAGCGCGCAGCCCGAGGGCGGCTTCGTGACCAACCGCAACACCTACATGCAGGCCATCGACGGGCTGGCATTCGGTTCCAGCCGCGCACAGGGCGTGGTGCGCGACAACCGCTTCTATCATGCCGACATGGGCCTCACGCTGGCCTTCCCCAAGGGCTGGATCATCGAGAACCACCGCGACCGGCTGTTCGCCTATACGCGCAACCAGGAAACCATCATGCAGATCATGGTGGAGAGCCGGCCACCCAACCAGTCGCCGCGGGACTTCCTGCTGAAGATGCTGCAGGGGGCGACGCTGCATGGTGGCGAGTCGGTGAACATCAACGGCATGGAGGGTTTCGCGGTGCTGACCCGCGACGGTTCCCCGCTGGACCGCGGCTCGGGCCCCATCCGTTTCATCGCGCTTTACCGGGGCGGCAGCGTGTTCACCATCGCCGGCGCCAGTCGTTCCTCGCGTGATGGCCGGCCGGAAGCCGACGGGCTGTTCCGCTCCATCGCCGAGACCATCCGCGACCTGCGCCCTGCCGAGTTCGCACTGGCCGAGCCCTACAAGCTGAAGATCCTGCGCGCCACCGCCGGCACCCGGCTGGCCGAATATGCCGAGCAGATTCCCGCGCAGAAATACCGCGAGGAAGAACTCGAGATGATCAACGGCGTCTATCCCAACAAGCCCCTGCCGGTGGGCGAATACATCAAGGTCGTCGAGTAAGCCACCGGCCGCGCCGGAAGCCTGTGATTCGATGCCGGGAGCGTGTAGGCTTTCCGGACTCCTCCCAGGATCGAACCATGGCCGACAAGAACTTCGAACTGATCAACACCGCGAGCGGCAAAAAGAGCGTACTTCCTGTCAAATCCGGCACCATCGGGCCCGACGTGCTCGATATCGCGGCGATCGCGAAAGACCACGACGTCTTCACCTTCGATCCCGGCTTCGGCGTCACCTCGGCCTGCGAGAGCAAGATCACCTACATCGATGGCGACGCCGGTGTGCTCATGCACCGCGGTTATCCCATCGAGCAGCTGGCCGAGAAGTCCAGCTTCATGGAAGTCTGCTACCTGCTGCTGAACGGCAACCTGCCCACCAAGGAGCAGCTGGACAAGTTCAACGACGACATCCGTCATCACACGATGATCAACGAGTCGTTGCTGCGGTTCTTCAACGGCTTCCACCACAACGCCCATCCCATGGCCATGGTGTCGGCGGTGATCGCCTCGATGTCCGCGTTCTACCACGACTCGATGGACATCCATAATCCGCGGCACCGGGAGATCTTCTCCCACCGCATCATCGCGAAGATCCCCACTGTGGCGGCGGCCGCGTACAAACATTCCCTGGGCCAGCCGTTTGTGTATCCGCGCAACGACCTGTCGTACAGCGCCAACCTGCTGCACATGTTCTTTGCCGTGCCGTGCGAGTCCTACCATGTCGATCCGGTAGCCGCCGAGGCGCTCGACCTGCTGTTCATCCTGCACGCCGACCACGAGCAGAACGCCAGCACTTCCACGGTGCGCCTGGCCGGCAGCACCGGTGCGAATCCTTATGCTGCCATCTCGGCCGGCGTGTCGGCGCTGTGGGGCCCGGCGCATGGCGGCGCCAACGAAGCCGTGCTCGCCATGCTCGAGCAGATCGGCACCGTGGAGAACATCCCGAAGTACGTGGCCATGGCCAAGGACAAGTCCAGCCATTTCCGCCTGATGGGTTTCGGCCACCGCGTCTACAAGAACTTCGATCCGCGCGCCAAGATCATCCGCGCCGCCTGCTACAAGGTGCTCGAGCGGCTGGGGCAGAAGAGCAATCCGCTGCTCGAGCTGGCCGTGCGGCTGGAAGAGATCGCGCTGCAGGATCCCTACTTCGTCGAGCGCAAGCTGTATCCAAACGTCGATTTCTACAGCGGCATCATCTACAGCGCGCTGGGCATACCACGCTCGATGTTCACCGTGATGTTCGCCGTCGCACGCACAGTAGGCTGGGTGGCGCATTGGCAGGAAATGATCTCCGATCCGACAATGCGCATCGGCCGTCCGCGGCAGCTCTACACGGGGCCGGCCAAACGCGATTACGTGGAGATCAGGAAGCGATAGGAATGTGCGCAACCCGTTAGCCAAGGGCTGGCGCGTGTGGAAACACGCAGGAATTGGCTATGCCGCCGTGTGGTTGGTGGACCGGATCCTCTACCGGGTCGGGGTACACATCTTCATCGTCAGCACCCATGAGCGTTCATGGGTGATGGGGCTGCCCCAGCCCCACATCGAACCCTATGAGTTCCGCTGGGCCACGCCGGAGGAGGTGCTGGCCGCCGCCGCGGATTACGAACCCGAATGGATGGAACTGCCCCGCGTGACCGCGCAGCTGGAGCGCGGGGAGCGGTGCATGGCCGCGTTTCTCGATGGCAGGCTGGTGTCGTGCACGTGGAGTGCGCGCAGTGGGCCGCTGGTGCCGGGGCTGGCTATCAATGTGCCGCCAGATCGTGTCTACGGGCACGAGGCGAAGACCAGGGCGGCGCACCGGGGCAAGGGGCTGTATGCGGCGCTGGTGCTCACGGGGGCACGTGAGGCCTGCAAGGACGGGATGGACATGGTCGGCTATGTCTATGCCGGCAACAGCCAGGCCGTGTGCGGCAGCATGCGCATGGGGAAGATGCGCTCGGGGTTGATCGTGTGCCGGGGAGGGAGGAGGCCCTGGTCGTGGGTGTCGCCGGCGTGCAGGAGGGAAGGGATCTGGGTGGGCCGACCGGAATTGCCATAGTCCCTTCAGGACATAATCCGATGACCCGCCGTTACGGGCCAGTCGAGGGGCGCTGCTATGATCAGTGCCTTATGCTAACCCCCGTCGTCCTCTCTGGTGGATCCGGCACTCGGCTATGGCCGTTGTCCCGTGAGCTTTATCCCAAACAGCTGCTGCCGCTGATAGGCAAGCAGACCATGCTGCAGGAAACACTGCTGCGCCTTGCCGGCCTGGAGGCGGCCGCCCCAATCGTGGTCTGCAATGATGCACATCGCTTCCTCGTAGCCGAGCAGCTTCGTCAACTAAGCGTGCACGCCCGCGCCATTGTGCTCGAGCCAGTCGGGCGCAACACGGCACCGGCCATTGCGCTGGCGGCGTTGCAGGCACCGCTGGAGGCAGTGCTGCTGGTATTGCCGGCGGACCATGTGATCCGCGATGTACCTGCATTCCATGCGGCGGTTCGCAAGGCAATGCCTGCAGCCCTGGCCGGCAAACTCGTGACCTTCGGGATCGTACCAACGGCTGCGGAAACCGGTTACGGGTACATCAAGCGGGCAGGCGGCGAGGCTGATGGCACCGCGATGGTAATCGAGCAGTTCATCGAAAAGCCGGATGCCAGTCGGGCAGCGGCCTTCCTGAAGGAAGGAGGCTACTACTGGAACAGCGGCATGTTCCTGTTCCGCGCCGACCGCTATCTGGAAGAACTGGGTCGGCATGCTCCGGACATTGCCGATGGCGCTCGTGCGGCACTGGCCGGCGCGCAGCCGGACCTGGATTTCGTACGCGTGGGACGCGCTGCGTTTGAGGCCTGTCGCGCGGATTCCATTGACTACGCGGTGATGGAAAAGACCGTCGACGCGGTTGTGGTGCCGCTCGCTGCCGGCTGGAGCGATGTGGGGTCCTGGTCGGCACTGCATGACGCGCTGCCTTGTGATGCGCACGGCAACGTCGCCCGTGGCGATGTCATCGTGGAGGATTCCGCAGGCTGCTACCTGTATGCCGAGAGTCGCCTCGTTGCTGCCGTAGGCCTGAAGGACCACGTCGTCGTCGAAACCAAGGATGCGGTGCTGGTCGCACCGAAAGACCGCGTGCAGGATGTGAAGAAGCTGGTGGCGAGGCTGAAGACCGAAGAGCGCTACGAGCATTCCCTGCATCGCGAGGTGTATCGTCCTTGGGGCAGCTACGACAGTGTCGACAGCGGCGACCGGTTTCAGGTGAAGCGGCTGACCATCAAGCCTGGCGCCCAGCTTTCATTGCAGCTGCACCACCACCGCGCCGAGCACTGGATCGTGGTATCCGGTACTGCGCGCATTACCTGCGGTGAAAAAGTGTTCCTGCTGGAGGAGAACCAGTCCACCTATATCCCGGTGGGCGTGAAGCACCGCATCGAGAATCCCGGCAAGATCCCGCTGAGCATCATCGAAGTCCAGTCGGGCGGCTATCTGGGCGAGGATGACATCGTCCGCTTCGAGGATCGCTACGGGCGCGAGGGCACGAGCACCTGAACGCCTAGCGGATAATCTTGCTGCCGACTTCGGAGAAGCTGCTTTCGACGCCGATGATCGAGATCGCAGTGACTGCGAAGTAATGGATGCCGGCGCCCAGGTCGAGCACGGTAAAGGCCGTGGTTCCGGTGTCGACCTCTGCGACCGGGCCCAGGGCGTCCGCGTTCGTCCCATGATAGATGCGGTAGGCGCCAAGGTCCGATAGAGGCAGCAAGCTGCCATCGATGTATTCGGTAGGAGCCATCCAGGTCAGCGTGGCACTGCCGACGGTAGGCAGCGGTGGCTCTGCTGGAGGCGGCGCTGGCTCCATCGGAGGCGCCGGTGAAGGTTCGGCCGGGACCGGTGCGGGGTCAGTGGGCGGGAGTGCAGGACCAGCAGGCGGCGGAGCTGGCGGCGGCGGAGTTGGCGGCGGCGGAGTTGGCGGCGGCGGCTCGGCAGGAACCGGAATCGCCGAGGGTTGGTCCGGCGGGCTCTCGGCCCGAGCCTGACCGGTACGGTGGGCTTCCGTCGGCAGGCAGCCGGTAAGCGCGATGCAAGCGATGGCCGCCAGCAATCGTTCCTGCCAGTTCCGCAATCCCATGCCATTCCCCCCTTAAGGCTTGGCCTTCGGTTCAGAACAGCAGCGGACATGAGACAAGGAACTGACGACCGCCTTGTTGCGACCGGCAGCCCCGCTATCTGCATTGGTCACTGACCGTGAGACCGGAGGCTTTGCGTCCCCGCTTTGCAGCGGGTTTGCCAAAGTCGGTGAGACCCTAACCCAAAAACATGACAGTACTCAATTGTCTGGGCTGGGAGACATGGTCCAGATGGCGATCAGCTATCTGGCGAGCTGAATAAATTCAATGTCCAGTGGTACATGCCGTTCTCCGGGCTGGAATACCATTACCGAGCTCATTGAAGACAGATCCATCGTGCGCCCCGCAGGCGCCGTCGCGATTCTTTCAATGGGGATACGCAGGAGCGCGTCCCCGGCCGGTACGGTGAAGGTCTGGTTGTAGCGATCTGTGAACTGCTGGTTGTGGTTCCAGTCGTGGGCGCGCACGGTGACTTGGACGTCGGTGCGGTGCGGATTGGCAAGCGCAACCTGCAGTTCGCGATATCCGCTCCAGTCCCGCAGCGGCTCGTCGATTGCAAGGCCGGGGTAGCCGCCGCGCTGCCAGTGGGAAAAACGTCCCGACAGCAGGGATCCCGCGCGCCATATCACCGGTGCCTGCTGACTGCGGTGCACGTAGGCCAGGGCAGTCCAGAGAAGCGGCAACAGGCAAAGGGTGGCGATGACGACCGCAGTCGCGGAAAGCAGGCGGGGATGGCGCGGTCGCGCATGCAGTGCGATACCCAACACGACGCCGGACATGTTCGAGACGAAATCGCGCAGTGAGGCATCGCGGCCTGTGAATTGCTGCAAGAGTTCCGTGACCGCACCAAACAGCACCAGTACCGTCGCTGCAATGGCATAGCGGGGCCAGTGTCGCAGCGTGAATGCGGTCAGCAGCGCGAATACCACGGGATGGCCGAGATTTTCGATCTCGCGGAACAGCGCCGGTGCATGCCTTACCCAGGACGCGGAGGGAAACGGCACGAGCAGCACCACCAGACTGATGGCACAAACGAAAAAGGCGGCAGAAACTGCCGCCTTTTGAACTCGCATCAGGAATTGTTCAGTTCGTGGACTGGCGGCGCCGGGCCGCGAATGCCACACCAAGCAGGCCCAAACCGAACAGCGCCAAGGTAGCCGGCTCGGGAACCTGCGTCGCTGAGTCCTTCAGGCCGAGCAGACCGGCATATCCCACCGAATCGGTGAACAGGCCGCGCGTCGAGGTGACGTTGCTGAAGATGCTCAACGTGTACGTGCCGGCGGACAGCGTGCCGAAGTTGTAGACGCCCAGACCCGCAGGGCCGAAGAAGCTGCCGATACCCGACAGCGAAATCGCCGTTACGTCGAGGTTGAGCCTGTTCCACCACGGATCCAGCTCCAGCACCAGGCCGCTGGCCGAAGCAGACTCGCTGATGGAGAAGGAGTAGTTGTCCTGATATTCGCCTGGGGCGGTGAATGCATTGCCGATGGCCGCGACTCCGGGCACGCCCAGGGAGCCCAGATTGAAGTTGGCCTGAATGGGGACCGCCATTGAGGGGGCGGAGACGACCAGCAGGGCCGCGGCGAGAAGGTGGCGAATTTTCATTTATGAACTCCGAAATTGACCGTGTCTGGGCCTCATGTTGCACGGTCCGTGCCAGGAATATCATCCCATTGATTTACATGAAAATTTTTTGAGAGAGCTGGGGCCGATCCCTCCTGTCCGACGCGATGTGTAAGATTCCCCGACAGTTCGAGCCCCGCGCTTCCCGGCCTCGCTGCAGCTGCACATCAGCCCAGCGTCGGGGGCGTATCCTAGCCGGGCCGCCTCGCCTGACAATTCCCGGGCGAATACCCAACAAGGCGCAAGGAGCGCTTCAATGCAAGTGACGATTTTTGGCTCCGGCTACGTGGGCCTCGTGACGGGGGCCTGCCTGGCGGACGCCGGCAACCACGTGATCTGCGTGGACGTCGACCAAGGCAAGACCGAGCGGCTGAACCGGGGCGAATTGCCTATCCATGAGCCGGGGCTCGACGAGTTGATCCAGCGCAACCGCAAAGCAGGGCGGCTGGAGTTCACCACGAATGCGAAGGCCGGCGTCGAGCATGGCCTGTTCCTGCTCATCGCCGTCGGCACCCCGCCGGACGAGGACGGCTCTGCCGACCTGAAGCATGTCCTTTCGGTTGCGCACACCATAGGGCAGTACCTGGCGCGTTACGCAATCGTGATGACTAAATCGACCGTGCCCGTGGGCACCGCGGACAAAGTCAGGGCGGAGATCGAGGCCACTCTGGCGGAGCGCAACGCAGGAGTTGAGTTCGACGTCGTTTCCAATCCGGAATTCCTTAAGGAAGGCGCCGCGATACAGGATTTCATGAAACCCGACCGCGTCGTGGTCGGCACCGACAATCCCCGCACCATGGAACTGCTGCGCGCGCTGTACGAACCCTTCACGCGCAACCACGAGCGCTTCGTGGTGATGGACGTGCGCTCCGCCGAGCTCACCAAGTACGCGGCTAACGCCATGCTGGCCACCAAAATCAGTTTCATGAACGAACTCGCGAACATCGCCGAGCGCGTCGGAGCGGACATCGAGAAGGTGCGCGTAGGCATCGGGTCTGATCCGCGCATCGGCTACAGCTTTATCTACCCGGGCGTGGGCTACGGAGGATCATGCTTCCCGAAGGACGTGCAGGCGCTGGTGCGTTCGGCTGGTGGGGTACAATACAAGGCGCGCCTGCTCGAGGCTGTAGAGGCCGTGAACCAGGCTCAGAAGGGATTCATCGTTGCCAAGGCGCGCAAGCACTTCGGAACGAACGGCTTGACGGGGCGCACGTTTGCCCTTTGGGGGCTCGCCTTCAAGCCCAACACTGACGACATGCGCGAAGCACCGTCCCTCACCATCATCAAGGAATTGCTGGCGGATGGGGCGCTGGTGCGGGCCTTTGACCCGGTGGCGATGGATGAGACGCGGCGCATCCTCGGTGCGCGGCAAGGCCTGACATTCGTGACGGAAGCGAATGCAGCACTGCAGGGCGCTGACGCGCTGCTCATCGTCACCGAATGGCAGGAATTCCGCAGTCCCGATTTCGACCATCTTCGGGCGACGTTGAAGCAGCCCGTCATCTTCGACGGACGCAATCTCTACAATCCGGAGATGATGAAACGGATGGGCATCAGCTACTATGGCGTTGGGCGCGGACTGGCATGAACCGGCTGAATGCAGCCGGTTTCACGGACCTACTGAATCGTCTTGCTGCCAACCTCTGACCACTCGCTTTCCGTACCGATCACGGTTACTGCCGTAACCGCGAAATAGTGCGTCCCTGCGGCCAACTGGTTCATGGTGTATGCAGTGGACGCGGCGTCGTTGACCATGATGATCTCGTTCATCGCGCCTGGGCTCGTGCCATGGTACACGCGGTAACCCACCAACTGATCCGATGGCAACGGACTCCCATCGGTGTACTGTAGCGGTTGCGTCCAGCTGAGCGTCGCCGAACCACTCGGGCCAGGCGCCGTCAAGGTAATCGCGAAGGGCGGAAGTGATGCAGACGCGCCGCGGGAGTCGGTTACCGTGATCGTGATGCCGGAGTACACGCCGATTGCGGCGGTGCCGGGAGTCCCGGTCAATGCGCCGGTGGCCGTGCTGAAGGCAGCCCAGCTTGGCTTGCCTGCGATGGAGTAGCTCAACGAGTCGCCATCCGGATCGCTTGCCGTCGGCGCGAAGTTGTACAGGCTGCCGGCCAGGCCGCTGACCGGCGGTGTGCCGGAGATGACCGGGCTGCGGTTTGGCGCAGCCGTCACCGTGATGGAGAAAGGCGGCAGCGAAGCGCCAACCTTGCCATCACTTACCGAGATGACGACACCGGATGTGGTGCCGACGTGCACAGTGCCAGGCGTGCCCGACAGCTTGCCCGTGCTGGTGCTGAAGGACGCCCACGCCGGCTTGCCTGTAATGGACCAGGTCAGGGGGTCGGCGTCCGGATCGGTGGCGGCTGGCGCGAAACTGTACAGGCTTCCAGCGACGACGCTGGATCCCGGACTGCCGGAAATGGTCGGAGATCGGTTGGGGGCCGCAGCAACGGTAATGGAAAACGCAGGCAATGAAGTACTCAGCGCGCCGTCACTCACTGAAATGACGATATTCAGGGTCGTGCCGACGTGGGAACTCCCAGGCGTCCCCGTGAGGCGGCCGGTAGACGTATTGAAAGCGGCCCACGCGGGGCGGTTGCCAATGGAAAACGTGAGCGTCCTGCCCTCGGGATCTGACGCCGCGGGCTGAAAGGCGTACGTCGCGCCAGCGGTAGCAGTGGTGGCTGGCGTTCCGGAGATCGATGGTGCGCGATTCGGGCGGGGTTTGACGCGCACCTTGAACGCGGACAGCGAACTGGTCAGTGCACCGTCCGACACGCTGATAACTATGTTGTCGTATTCAGCCACGTGCTGTTCCGTGGGAATGCCCGAAATCTCGCCAGTCTTCGCGCTGAACGTCGCCCAGTCGGGCTTGTTCGCAATGGAAAAGCTCAGCGCATCGCCAGGCGTCTCACCGTCGGCCGCCGCCGGCATGAACACATAGGACGCGTTGGCTTCCACTTCCGCGGCCGGTACGCCGCTGATCGTGGGTGGGGTGTTGGTGGGAGGTGGAGGCGGCGGTGGCATTGCCGAGGCCACGCTGATCGTGAACGGCGGCAGCGCGGCGCTGCTGGCACCATCCGACGCGGTGATTGTAATGGCCGCGCTCATGCCCACATCCCTTTCGGCCGGCGTTCCCTGCAGGAGGCCGGTCTGCGCGTTGATGCTTGCCCATGATGGCAGCCCGCTGGCGCCGAAGACCAGAGCGTCTCCATCCACGTCGGCCGCAGCGGCCTGGAAGTTGTACAAGGACCCGGCAACTGCCGTGGTGCCCGGGATGCCATTGATGGTAGGTGCGGAGTTGCCTTCGGCAGGAGCCGAGGCAGACGCAGCTTCCTCATCCGGGAGGCAACCTGACAGCGCGATACCCGCGAACGCAGCGAATCCAACCAACCAACTGCTCGTCGCCATGCCATCTTCTCCAGAATGGACGCATGGCCCCGGAATTCGAGCAGAGAGCTGGACGCGATAGAACGGAAGACGAACTGACGGCCTCTTCCTTTTGACCGGCAGCCCCGCTATCTGTCGAGATCTCATGATCTTCAGACCGGAGGCTTTGCGTCCCCGCCTCGCGGCGGGTTTGCCAATGTTGCTGGTGAAATTATCGGTGAAAGGAGAAGAACACAAAATGTCTCAGTGCAGAGACATCGGTGAATTGCCTAGAGGCACAACCTGTTGTGGTTGCTCAGCAATTCCCCGAGTGCGTAGTTCACTAGAGGATGGTCTTGCTGCCGATCTCGGACCATGCGCTTTCGACGCCGGTCGTAGTGACCGCAGTGACGGAAAAGTAGTGTGTGCCGGCTGCGAGGCGTTCAATGGTGTGGCTCATTGCTGAAGCGGCTTCCACTTGGGCAATTTCACTCAGCGCCGCGCTGCTCGTGCCGTGATAGATCCGGTAAACGGCGAGTTGATCTGCCGGCAGAGCCGTGCCGTCCGTGTATTGCGCGGGGGCTGTCCAGCTCAAGGTCGCAGTTCCTGTCGCGGCGGGTTGCGCGATGACCGTAATCGAGAATGGTCCGAGTGTGCGCGTGGCCTCGCCGTCGGACACTGTAATGAGGATGTTGGCATAGGTGCCCGCCTCCGCATTGGTGGGTGTGCCGCTCAGTGCACCCGTGCCGGCAGCAAACGTCGCCCAGTCCGGCTTGCCGCTGATCAGGAATGAAAGTGGATCGTCATCCGCATCGACCGCAACCGGCTGGAAGCCGTAGTGCGCGCCGGCGACTACGCTGACGCTCGGAGTGCCTGAAATCGCAGGCGCGGAATTCATCGCGGTACCGGGAGAGCCGCCCGGCGGTGCGTCGTGTGTTCCCGATGCCGCCTCCTCCGGTGTACAGGCTCCAAGACCAAGGGCCATCACCAGCGCCGGAAGCGCGAATCGCAATCTGCCGTTTGCCAACCTGCTGTCTCCCCAAGTTCACGCATACCGGGTGATCGGTTATGTGAACCTGCAGGCACGTGGCTGACGGCGCTGTTGCCGGCAGCCCCGCTATCTGGAAGGTCATCGACCGTCAGACCGGAGGCTTTGCGTCCCCGCCTTGCGGCGGGTTTGCCCTTGTCGGGACCCGTTATACGGGGCAATTGCCGTGCAGCAAATGTCTCTGGACAACGACAAGGCGAAAGTCGAGAACTGCGTTCTGACGATATGTAGTGAACCTCCGATTCCTTCCCCAAGGTCGGCACTGCGGTGGGAGCGCGGGTGGCATACTCACCGCAAACAGGCCACACGCCGGTTCCCAATGGCGCAGCAGTTTGACTTTTTCCCCCACCGTTAGCTTCGCCTCGGCGGCACTGGTTTCCCTGGCGTGCCTGGGTTGGGCGCTGCGCGGTCCGGGCCGGTCTTTGCGCAACTGGCGCGTGTGGCTGGCCCTGGCCGCGACCGCCGGATGGGCGGCCCTGCTGTTGCGGCCCTGGCCGGATACAGAGTGGCGCCTGCTGCCTGTGTTGGAGTTAGCGCGCTATGGATGCTGGCTGTTCGCGTTGCCATCCCTGATCCAGTCCCCGGGCAGTGCATGGCTTTCGCGGCTGAACTTGCTCTTCTGGCTGCTTAGTGCCGGGCTGATCTTCCTCAGCCCCGTGTTGGCGGTGCTGGTACTGGCCGTGGCCGGGTTGATGAGCATCGAGCAGCTGCTGCGCAATTCCGCCGACCATGAGAGGCGCGGCATCAAGCTGTGCGTAGTCGGCTTCGGCGGAATTTTCGCCTGGGACCTGTTCTTCTTCTCCGAATACGCGCTGTTCCGTGCCCCGGACATGCAGGTCTGGGCACTCCGCGGATTCGTCAATGCGGCAATGCTGCCTGTGGTCCTGCTCGGCATGTCGCGGCTGGGAAAGTCGGCACCGACGCTGTTCGTGTCGCGCCAGGCCATATTCTTCTCCACGGCATTCGTTGCCGTCGGCATCTACCTGGTGGCAATGGCGCTGGCTGCCCAGTATTTTGGCGCAAACGCGAGCGCCGGAGCAAGCTGGCTGCGCCCACTGCTGCTGATCGGTGCCGGAATCGTCCTGGCGGCGTTGCTGACCAGCGAATCGCCCTGGCGTCGGCTGAGGGTGTTCCTCGCGAAGCATTTTTATCGCAACAAATATGATTATCGTGTCGAGTGGATGCGGTTCGTCGCCACACTGGAGGGCCATGGTGAAACTGATGCACGCACTACTTCGATAAGGGCGATCGCGCAGATCCTCGAATCACCGGGCAGCGTGCTGTTCCTCCGCGATGAAGGCAGCGATCTGTATTCGCCCACTTCCACCTGGTTCGCCGAGCCGCAATCGCCGGAAGAGTTTCAGCCTCTCGCACCAGATCACGACCTGATCCGCTTCATGGCAGAGAAGGAATGGGTAGTCGACCTGGACGAGTACCGTCGGTCACCAGGCGTATATCGGTCGATCCAGCTACCCACGTTCCTGACGCGCAAAGGCGCCGCCTGGCGGATCGTCAGCCCCCTCCTGCGGGGAGACAACCTGCAGGGTTTCATTGCCCTTCAGCGGCCTCCCGAACCCTTCACGATGACCTACGAGGACCGCGACTTGCTACGAATGGCCGGTCGCCACGTTGCCACACTACTGGCGCAGCAGGCCGCGGATCAGCGGCTGGCCGAAGGCCGGCAGTTCGACGCCTTCAACCGGTTTGCGGCGTTTGTGATGCACGACCTGAAGAACTCCGTTGCGCAGCTGCAGCTTCTCACCAGCAACGCCGCGCGCCATCGCCACAACCCCGAGTTCATCGACGATGCCTTCATCACCATCGAAAATACCGCGGCGCGCATTTTGCGCCTGATCGCGCAGCTGCAGTCGCGCGAATTGAGCGCAGGCCAGCGCGAGATTGATGCCGGGAAGATCCTCCAGACTGCCGTGGGTCGCTGCAGTGGCCACGCGCCTTCGCCGCTAATCGAAATGCCGACCCGCAACCTCTGTGTTCTGGCAGATCCCGAGCGACTGGCCGCGGTGTTCGAGCATGTGCTGCGCAATGCGCAACAGGCTGCAGGTCCCACTGGTGAAGTGCGGGTGCGAATGGAACGGACGGTTGACCGGATCGCGGTTACTATCGCGGACACGGGTCCTGGCATGGATCCGGATTTCATCCGCGACCGGCTTTTCCGCCCCTTCGACAGCACGAAGGGCGCAAGCGGGATGGGAGTGGGCGCCTACCAGGCCCGTGCCTATGTGCTTGAACTGGGAGGAACCGTGGAAGTGCGGAGCGCGCCCGGATCAGGTACCCGTTTCATTATTAGGATTCCCCTGTGCCGGAACGAAACCAGCAGCGCATCCTGATTGTCGAGGACGATTCGGGGCTGCAGAAACAGCTCAAGTGGTGCTTTGACGGATATGAAGTGCTCCAGGCATCAAACCGCGAAGATGCCATCGCCGCGGTGCGCCGGCACGAACCCCAGGTGGTGCTGCAGGACCTGGGTCTTCCTCCCGATGCCGAAGGCGTCACGGAGGGTATGGCGACGCTGAAGGAAGTGCTGCGGATCGCGCCGCGTACGAAGATCATTGTCGTGACTGGCAACGCCGACCGAGACAATGCCCTGAAGGCCGTCGCACTTGGCGCGGCAGACTTCTTCTCCAAGCCGATCGATACCGACGTGCTGCGCCTGCTGGTGCAGCGTGCCTTTCACCTGGCTGCCCTGGAACGCGAGCTGGACCGCCTGCGCGACGCGCAGGCTGCCATGCCAATCGAAGGCATCGTCGCCACCGACGCGGGAATGCAGAAAGTCATCCGCATGGTGGAGAAGGTCGCGCCTACCAATGCATCCGTGCTCGTGCTCGGAGAGAGCGGCACCGGCAAGGAGCTGGTTGCCCGTGCCATCCACACCCGCAGCGAACGACGCAGCCGCCGGTTCGTCGCGATCAATTGCGCCGCCATACCGGAGCAGCTGCTCGAGAGCGAACTGTTTGGTTATGAAAAGGGCGCATTCACCGGGGCCGTGAAGCAGACCCTGGGCAAGGTCGAAACCGCCGAGGGCGGTACGTTGTTCCTGGATGAGATCGGCGACATGCCCCTGTCCCTGCAGGCCAAGTTGTTGCGATTTCTGCAAGACCGCGTCATTGAGCGCGTTGGGGGGCGGCAGCCCATAGCCGTCGATGTGCGCGTCGTATGTGCGACCAACCAGGACCTGCAGGAACTGATCAAGACGCAGCGCTTCCGGCAAGACCTCTTCTACCGCATCAGCGAAGTCACGGTTTCGCTGCCTCCCCTGCGCCAGCGCGCTGGCGACTCCGTGATACTGGCAAATGCGTTCCTCAAGCGCGCCGCCGCGGAGAACCCGCGTGCACCGCGGAGCTTTACCGAAGAAGCGATGGTTGCCATCCAGCGGCACGACTGGCCCGGAAACGTCCGTGAGCTGGAAAACAAGGTGCGCTCCGCCACGATCATGGCGAGCGGCCCGCAGATCAGCGCGGAAGATCTCGGTCTTGGCGCGGCGACGGGCCAGTTCCAGATGCTGAACCTGAAGAGCGTGCGCGCGGCAGTCGAGCGGCAGGCCGTGCAGCAGGCGCTGTCGCTGACTTCTGGAAATCTTTCCGCTGCCGCCGAGTTGCTCGGCATCACCCGACCCACGCTGTATGACCTGCTGGACAAACTGGGTCTGAAGGTAGCACAGGGCAACGACCCGTGATCTGGCTGGTCGTGTTCGCCACATTGGCCGCTTGCTGGCCGACTCTCTTCGCACTGCACGATCAGTGGACCGGATGGCATGACACGGCTTACACCCACGGCTATCTGATTGCGGCCGTTTCTGCCTATCTGTTGTGGAAACAGGCCCGCGTAGTCACGCCGGAAAGGCAGGCAGTGAGTGCCGGCGCCCTTGCTCCCTTGGTTGTGCTCGGACTGATTTGGCTCGTCGCTGTGCGCGCGGGGCTGGCATTGATTCAATGGATCACACTGCCCGCCATATTGTGGCTGGCGATTCACGCGGTGTTTGGCAGGACGATGGCGCTGCGCTGCCTGTTCGCCGTCAGCTTCCTCTATTTTGCGATGCCTGTATGGAACGTGGTGAATCCCCTGTTCCAGACGGCCACGGTGCATGTCGCGCGGCTGCTCCTGCGCGTGACAGGCATCCCTGCCTGGTTCGAAGGGAATTCGGTGCACATCCCTGCCGGCACATTTGAAATCATCGGCGGTTGCAGCGGGCTGCACTATGCAATCGTCGGGCTGGCGATTGCCGCCCTGATGGGCGAGGTTCGTGCCGATGGGTGGCGCAAGCGGGCAATGCTGCTTGTCCTTGCAGGAACACTGGCCGTGCTCACCAACTGGATACGCGTATTTGTGATCATCGTGATCGGTCACTATTCCCACATGCAGCACTACCTGGTGGCTCATTCTCATGCAGGATTCGGCTGGGTGCTGTTCACGTTTACGATGGCTGTCTTTTTCATGATCGAGCGCCGCATGGAATATGCGCCGGTAGCATGGCCACCTGGGCGCGATACGTCGGGCGCGGGCATGCGACAGGGATGGTTAGAAAGGTCTGGGTGGATAGGTGTGCTTGCCGTCCTTGCTCTGCTCGCCGCGCTGCAGTGGACCAGCGGGCGCCCGGCGCTGGCCGCACCTGTTGGCGAAGCTGTACAAGCGCCATGGTCCGCGATGAATGCGACAGACGACTGGTGGCTTCCGTTGGTTCCGAATGCGGATCTTCACCGGCGAGACGCGCATGTTTCGCCAAGCGGAGAGCAGGTCGTCCGACACGAGTTCGTATTCCTGGACCAGCGGCATCGCAAGGAACTCGG
This sequence comes from Pseudomonadota bacterium, assembly GCA_030852845.1. Lineage (GTDB taxonomy): Bacteria > Pseudomonadota > Gammaproteobacteria > Steroidobacterales > Steroidobacteraceae > ZC4RG30. The sequence goes on along the minus strand of JALYWF010000011.1, from coordinate 96,792 downwards.
CGGCTATGCTAACGATCCCCTCGCCGGGGCATCCCTGGTGGACCGACGTGACGCATCGATCGCCGGGGTGCCGGTTGTGTTGCACGAGGTGCGCGATGCCGGGGGCTCTTCCTGGCTGATAGCGGTGGGCTTCAGTGTGGACGGGATTCGCTTCGCTTCGCCGCTCAAGGCGCAACTCCACTATGCTCTGCGGTCAGTGTTCCATCTGCGCTCGGCGCCCTCGGCGCTACAGCTATGGCGTGTGGCCTGCGTGCCCGACTGCCAGGTCGCCGCGTCAGTCCTTGAGGAACTCATGGGCGCAACGCGAAACAACGTTCTCGAGGATTGACTCATGCACTTTGCCAGATCATTGATGCTGTGGGCGGTGCTGCTCCTCGCCGGCTGCGGGATGTTCGACAGCGGCGCGAAGCAGCTAAGTGTTGCGCAACAGTCGCTGGCCGCCGGCGACTATGGCGCCGCTGTCGTGGCGTTGCGCAATGTGCTCGGAGGAGAGGCCGACAACACGGCCGCCAGGCTTCTGCTGGCGCGCGCCTTGTTCATGCAGGGTGATGTTGAAGCGGGGCAGCGCGAACTGTCAGACGCAGTTCGGCGGGGCGCAGAAGCAGCCGCTGCGGCTGAAATTCAGGCACAGATGAATCTGGCCACGGGAGCGGCGCAAGCTGTGCTCGATGTGGCAGATGATCCACGATCGCCGCTGGCAGAAGAAAGACGCTCGTACTATCGGGCCCGCGCGTTGCAGGCGTCGCAGCGCATACCTGAGGCCATGGTTATCTTCCGGGAACTTCTCGCCGCACGCCCCCAGTCCCCGGATCTGCAGCTGCGGATCGCTCAAGGGCACGCCGTGTATGGCCGCCTATCCATGGCCCGCGATGCCCTTGGGAAAGCGCTTTCACTGTCTACTCCAGCAGACGAGTTGCCAGTGACCGCCGAGGCCTGGCTTCTGAAAGCAACACTGGAACAGCGCGAAGGCAATATTGCGGCCAGGGACGAAGCCTTGCGCAATGCACTCCAGGCGGCACCCGGCGAATTCACCATCCCGCAGGAGGCGCAGCTGTTGACGGCGGCCATCGACCGGGCACTGACTGCAGGTGATCCGATCGAGGCGGAGCGCCTGCATGGCCGCCTCGTGCGCATACTTCCGCAGGCGCCACTGACGCAGATGGTGAGGGCCCAGCTGCAGGCAACACAGGATCCGGCGAATGCGGTGACCGGCCTGCAAACCGTGCTGCAGCAACAGCCAGAAAACCCGGCTGCGCGCGGCCTGCTGGTAGCCGCGCTGCTGCACTCGGGTGCGCTGGAACAGGCGCTCAAGGAAGCGAATACGCTCATCGCTGCCGCGCCAGGGGGATCCGAATCCAGAGCACTGGGCGAGCTCATACGTACCGCAGCCTCTCGACCGGCTGGGTCCACTGAACGGGCGCTCGCGGTCGCGGGCGCGCAGCTTGCCCTTCAGCAGCCCGCGCTCGCGCGTGCGTCATTGCAGGCTGCCTTGGACCAGGATCAACACGACGTCGATCTGAAACTTGCGCTGGCGCGCGTGGAACTGCGCGCGGGCCGCAACACCGAGGCGCGGGGCCTGGCTGAATCGCTGGTCCGCAACGAGACCGGGAATCCCGCAGCGCTGGTAGTCCTGGCTGAGTCGCAGGCTGCGAGCGGTGATTACAAAGCCGCCGCGGCCACCTACGCATCGCTCTGGCCGTCTACGCGGAGCGCGCGGCTGGCGCTGGCGCTGGCGCAGGCGAGGCAGCGGGCAGGCTTGCCGTACGCCGAACCCCTGCGTGAGTGGCTGCAAACCCATCCTCGCGACGTGTCAGTGCGGCTCGAACTTGCTGCGGCATTGCAACAAAACGGCGACGATCCCGCTGCAATACATGAATATGAGCGACTGCTTGCCGATGTGCCCGGCGACAGTCCACAGCGCAGCATTGCGCTCAACAATTTGGCTTGGTTGTACTCGCGGAAAGACGATCCCCGCGCCCTTGAAACCGCACGGCGCGCCTACGAGGGTGCGCGCGACGCGGCATCGATACAGGACACCTACGGCTGGTTGCTGGTGCAGCATGACCGCGTACCTGAGGCTCTACCGCTGTTGAAGGCTGCCGCAGAGGGGTTTCCTGCCTCCGCCGAAATCCGCTACCACTACGCGGTTGCGCTGGCCCGATCCGGCGACAGGGGTGGTGCCCGGCTATTGTTGCAGGACATATTGCAGGCGCCGGATTCCTTTGACGGCAGGCAGGAAGCCACGCAGCTGCTGGCCACGCTGTAGCCGCGGCTCTGCTAGACTCCACCGTCCTTCCTGCCATGATGGACGGTCAAAATGTTCAGGATTATTAAGGGTCTGGCGGCCTGTCTTGCGATCGGCATCACAGCAGTCACGGGTGCGGCGGAGACCTCGGGGCCTGTGCGCGTCAGCCCCGATTACATGATCGGTCCCGGCGATACCCTCCGTGTCGATGTCTGGCAAAACCCCGAACTGTCGATGGCCGGAATCCCCGTGCTTCCCGATGGCAGGATCTCCACGCCACTGGTGCGTGACATGGTGGCGGTGGGCAAGAACACCACCACACTGGCAAAAGACATTGAGGCGAAGCTGACGGAATTCGTCCGCTCCCCGCAGGTCACCGTGACTGTGATGCACGCCGCCAGTGCATTCAGCCAAGTCAAGATCATCGGCCAGGTGAACCAGCCGCAGGCGATGGCCTATCGAGAAGGCATGACCATCCTCGATGCCGTGCTCGCGGCCGGAGGTCTGGCGGAGTTTGCCGCGGGCAATCGCGCAAAGCTGCTGCGCACCGAGAACGGCAAACAGAAGGAAATCCGCCTGCGCCTTGGCCGGTTGCTCAACGATGGCGACCTCTCGCAGAACCATCCGCTGCGGCCTGGTGACGTGCTGGTCGTACCCGAGAGCCGCTTCTAGGCACAGCATGAACGAACTGTTTGAACGGATATGGGACGAAGCCTACAGCGCGTGGCGTTTCCGATGGATTGCCCTCGCCGTGGCAGCGGTTGTTGCAGTGGGGGGCTGGGTCGTAGTCCTCGCCCTGCCCGACAGGTATGAGGCTGCTGCCAGCGTGTTCGTCGATACGCGTACGGCGCTGCGTCCTGCGCTGCAGGGCCTCACCGTGGAGCAGGACGTCAATGTCCAGTTGAACTTTGTTCGCCAATCCTTGCTGTCCGGCGAGCCGCTGGAACGCATTGCCCGCTCGGCGGGTTTGCTGCCGGCGTCCGAGGCAGATCCGCGCCGCATAGCAGGAATACTCGACGGGTTCGTGAAGCGTGTCGCGCTTGATACACGCAGCGCGAGTCCAACGGGCACCGAGGCTGACCGGGCGGCCGGCTCCATCTACAGCTTCCGCTACCAGGATGGAGACCGCGAAAGGAGCCTCAAGGTCGTACAGACTCTTGTAGCCACCTTTGTCGAGGAGACCTTGGGCGGCAAGCGGGCGGGCGCCGACAACGCGCAGCGTTTCATGGAAGTGGAACTCAAGGAACTTGATACGCGGCTGCGCGAGGCCGAGAACCGTCTGGCCGAGTTCAGGAAGGCCAACGTTGGATTGATGCCCACCGAGCAGGGTGGAGTGGCCACGCAGTTGCAGACCGCGTTGGATGCATCCACCAGCCTGCAGAACGACCTCAGCATTGCTCTCGCGCGTCGGGCCGAACTGGCGCGGCAGCTGCGGGGCGATGCAGTCGTCGGTGCCACGGCAATGCCTGGGATCGGCGGCGCCGGAGGCAGCGACACGCTTTCGCGCATCAATACAACCCAAGCGCGCCTTGACGACCTGCTGCTGAAATACACCGAGAACCATCCAGATGTGCAAGCCGCACGCAGGACCCTGGAGGATCTGAAGGTACGCCGTCAGCAGGAAGTCGCAGCCTTGCGGCAGGGTGATGCCAGTGCAGCAGCTTCGAGCGGTGTGAGTAGCAATCCCGTCTACCAGGGTATCCAGCAGCAGCTGAACCAGGCTGATCTGGAGATTGCGTCGCTGCGGGGCAAGATTGCGCAGCAGAAAACAAAAGCAACAGATCTGCGCACGCGTCTGGAGGTTGCCCCTGAAGTCGACGCGGAACTCTCGCAACTTACGCGCGACTATGAGGTCGTGAAGGACCAATACACCTCGATGCTTGAAAACTACGAGAAACAGCAGCTTGCCGAACGCGCCGACAGCGCCGGTTCGGTGCGCTTCGACATTGTCCAGCCGCCAACTGCCTCATTCAGTCCAGTGAGCCCGCAGCGCACGCTGTTGCTCGCCGGTACGCTTGTGGCCGCGCTTGGCGCCGGGGGCGGGCTGGCCTTCCTGCTGCACCTGCTGGCTCCCGTCGTTGCCTCCACGCGCAATCTGGCCGACATGACCGTGCTGCCTGTCCTTGGCGTGGTCAGTCCTGCCTTCCCGGTGCAGATGGCCGCGAGCGTGCGCAGGGAGATATTCCGCTTCGTCGCGGCGGGCGGCGGACTCGCGGCTGCATTTGCCATTGTCATGGTGCTCAACCTGCTTGGCGTACGCCTCGGCGCTGGGGAGGGTTAAAGCATGAGTCTCGTCGAACGCGCCCTGGACAAGCTGCGTCACGGTCAGCCTTCCAACCGCCTTGCCGAGGCGCCCGCGGGGCTCTCTGGCACCATCGGTGCGCTTCTCGACACAACCGATCCCAGCGGCAGCGGCAGGACCGTGGTGATCGACCGAGGCGCCCTGCGGGCAGCTGGCTATCTGCCCGAGGAAGGTCTGGATCGGCGGTTTGCCGACGAATACCGTCAGATCAAACGTCCGCTGCTGGCGAGGGCTTTTTCTTCGGACACTTCCAACGCACATTCCAGTGCACGACTCATCATGATGGCCAGTGCATTGCCTGGGGATGGCAAGACATTCAGCAGCATCAACCTGGCCTTGAGTCTTGCGCGAGAGAAGGACACCTCTGTCGTGCTGGTAGACGCGGATGTGGCAAAGCCGCACATCAGCCGCATTTTCGGCGTCGACTCCGAACCGGGCCTGCTCGATGCCCTCGCTGACCCCGGCCTCGGCATTGCGTCCCTGATACTTCCTACCGACGTGAAGGGCCTGTACATATTGCCGGCGGGAAAGGTCCGCGAAAGCGCCACCGAGTTGCTCGCCAGTGCCCGAATGAAGGAAGTGGCCAGCCAGATTCTCGCGGCCTACCAGCGCAGCGTCGTGCTGTTCGACTCGCCTCCGCTGGTCGTGTCCAGCGAATCGCGCGCGCTCGCCGCGGCCATGGGACAGGTGGCCGTCGTCGTGCGCGCCGGACGCACGCCACGGCGGGCGCTGCTGGAAGCGCTCGGATACCTTCCCGAGAGCAAGGCTGCGGGTCTGGTCCTGAACCAAGGCCGGCACAGCCTGTTGAGCGGCTACTACGGCCAGTACGGCAGCTACGGTGAGGACGGCAGTGCTCAACCGTAACTGCATCTGGCGCGGGCTGTTCTGCGCCGCAGCCTGTGTTTCGCCCAGTGCATTCAGCATGTCGATCGATGTGGAGATTGGCGCTGGTGCGGGCTACAGCGACAACTTCACACGCGCGAGCGAAGGCGAGCAGGACTCGACCCTTGCATCGCTGGGTACGCGGTTGTCGCTGCTGCATTCCACCCGTCGTCTGGAGGCGAATGTGCTCGGCGATCTTGCGCTGACTCACTACAGCGGCAACGAGTATTCCTCCGAACTCACCGGCAATGCTGCTGCGCGCCTGGACATCGGCCTGATCGACAACCGGTTGCGCTGGCAGGTGGAGGACACCTTTGGCCAGACGCGCCTGGATCTCTTTGCCGTGCCCTCACCTGAAAACCTCGAGCACGTGAACTACCTGTCGACCGGCCCGGACCTGAGGTTCGGGTTGGGTTCTGCCACAAGCCTGCTCCTCGGCATCCGGTACGCCCGTGTCGACTATCAGGAAAGTCCTGCGGATTCCCAGCGGGCATCCGCCTGGATGGCGGCCGAGCGCGAGCTGTCAACCGCCGCCCGGCTGAGCATGGTGGTGTCCGCGGAACGCATCGAGCCGAGCGAGGCGGCCGCTATTGCTGATTACCGCCGGGAAGCAGCGCACCTGCGGTACGGACACACTGGCGCGCGCACCACGCTTTCTCTTGGTGCCGGGGGGAATCGCGTCCAGGGTGGAGGCTTCGATGAAACCGGTGCAATGCTGGCGATCGAACTGGTACGCGCCTTGAGTACCCGCTCCCGACTTAGCCTGAAGGCCGGTCGCGAGCTCACTGATTCCGGTAGCCAACTTCAGCCCGGCTCCGTTGAGCAAGTGGCGTCTCCAACGGCGGGAAGCAGTGCGCTGACTCAGGCTCCCGAGCCGTACACCCATACCTACGTGGACGCCGGCTGGGCCGTGGAGGGGCGCCGCACCGCCCTGGAGCTGTCTGGCGGCTGGTCCAGTGAGGAATACGACGGCGTCCTGCCAGATCGTTCCCGCCATACCGGCCGCTTTTCAGCGCGGCGACGCGTGGGACAGCGTACCGAGGTTGCCGCCACCGTAACGTTCAACGCCTACCAGTTCGACGGCGCCGGCGTGGACAACGAGGAGCTGCTCTACAACCTGTCGATTTCGCACGATCTTGGCCGGCGGATTCGCCTGGAACTGGCGGGCGATCGTGCCGAGTATTCCTCGGATGGGCCAGCGGGCGAGGTCCAGGAAATGCGCTATTGGCTGCGCATTTACTATCGGCAGCACCTGGGCCGGGATGCTCCGCGATGATCAACGCGATGACGGTAGACGTGGAGGACTACTTCCACGTATCAGCCCTGAGCCGGGCCATTCCAAGGTCAGACTGGCCGCGCATGGAGTTCCGTGCCGAAACCAGCACGCGGCGAATCCTCGACATGTTCGACACAGCGGGCGTGAAGGGAACGTTTTTTGTATTAGGCTGGGTCGCAGATCGTGCCCCGGGCCTGATCCGGGAAATCGCGGCGCGCGGTCACGAAGTTGCCTGTCATGGCTGGAGTCATGAATTGGTCTACCGTCAGGAACGGGTGGTGTTCCGCGAGGAGGCGCGGCGCTGCAAGGCACTGCTCGAGGACATTGCCGGGCAGGAAGTGCTTGGCTACCGCGCCGCAAGCTATTCAATCACCAAGGACTCGATGTGGGCACTGGATGATCTCATCGACCTGGGGTTCCAGTACGATTCGAGCATCTTCCCCATACATCATGACCGCTACGGAATCCCCGGTGCAAGCCGTGAACCCGGCCTGATCCAGGCGCCATCGGGCCGCAGCATCGTCGAGTTTCCACTGACCGCTGCCGAGCTCTTCGGGCAGCGCGTACCGTGCAGTGGCGGCGGATACTTCCGACTGCTGCCATTCGGAGTTACAAGACGACTGCTGACACGCGTCAACCAGAAGGACGGACTGCCCTTCATTTTTTATCTTCATCCCTGGGAAATAGATCCCGACCAGCCGCGGGTGAAGGCGGGCCTGCTTTCGTCCTTCCGCCACTACAACAATCTTGACGTTTGCGCCCATCGCCTGGTTCGGCTGCTGGACTCCTTCGAATTCGGAACCGTTGCACAGGTATTGCAGAGTCTCGGTCTGCGGGCCTTGAGCAGGTCGCCCGCTGCGACTCCCGCCGCAGCAGCCGGGTGACTCGGTGATTGCGGGAACGGAGCAGCCAGCGCCTGACTGGGACGCATTCGTGGCCACGCGGCCGGAGGCGAGCGTATATCACCGCAGCGGATGGAGCCAGCTGGTGCGGGAAGTGTTCGGCCACGAAGCTTGCTTCATCGAGGCGCGCGACCGGCACGGAAGCCTGACAGGGGTGCTTCCATTGATCCGGCAGAAGCATTTCCTGCTCGGAAACTTCGCCACGTCCATACCGTTCTTCAACTATGGGGGAGCGCTTGTCGACAGCGAGGCCACCGCAGCCGGGCTGATGCAGTACGCCGTGGATGTCGCGCGCAACTGGGGGTGCTCCCATGTCGAGTTTCGCGACAATCGCACCCGCACTGGCAATTGGTCGGTACGGACGGACAAGGTGAGCATGATTCTCGCGCTGCCGTCGAGCTTTGAGGTGCTGTCCCGGCAGCTGGGAGCGAAGCTGCGCTCGCAGGTGAAACGAGCCGATCGCGAAGGCGCCAGTACGCGCGTTGGCGGACTGGAACTGCTGGATGCGTTCTACGACGTATTCTGTCGCAATATGCGTGACCTTGGCACTCCGGTCTATCCGCGGGGTTTCTTTGAGGCGTTGCTGCGCCGGTTCCCGGAGCAGACCCTGATCGTCTGCCTGAACAGAGGGGAACAACCAGCGGCAGCCGCGTTTCTGGTTCTGGACGGGACGCGCGCCGAGGTGCCTTGGGCCTCCTGCCGCAACGAAATGAAGCCACTCGGCTTCAACATGAAGCTCTATTCGGAGCTTCTGTCGACCGTGATTGCTCGCGGCTGCACCGTATTCGACTTCGGGCGATCAACGGTCAACAGTGGCACGTACCGGTTCAAGGAACAGTGGGGTGCGAAGCCCGTACAGCTTTACTGGCACAGGTGGGAGCGGGATCCGCGCGTGTCCTTGGCTCCTGAAGGCTCAACGGGATTTATGCGCAGGATGCCGGCACTGTGGTCCCGGCTGCCGCTGCCAGTGACCAGGTTCCTCGGGCCCTTCATCAGTCCTTCGCTGCCATGGTGAGAGCATTCAAAGCGATTGCGAAAGATGCCGTCAACGGCGCGATCGCCTCGGCCGGGCCGCTGCTGCTGCGCTTGCGCAGGCGACCTGGACTGCTCATCCTGATGTACCACCGCGTGTTGCCGGAACGGCATCCGGACCGCACCAGGGAACAGCCTGGCATGTACGTGTCTCCCGGCACACTTGATCTGCATATCAGGACCTTGAAGGAACTCGGGTTCCGGTTCGTGCATCTTGACGACTGGGTGCGGTCCACCCGGAGGTTCGAGGAGCATGAGGGGCACTCATGCGCTGTCACGTTTGATGACGGATGGCGCGACAACTACGATCATGCATTCCCCGTGCTGCAGGCCCACGCAGTCCCCGCCACGATTTTCCTCGTGTCCGATATGGTGGGCGGCGACTACTCGTTCTGGCCTAACCGGCTGACACGACTGCTCGGTGCCGGGTCGGGCGACGTGCTTGCGGCTGCTCCCCAATGGCTGCGGGATCTGTGTCCGCGGATTCCCGACTCACCTCTTCAGCAGCACGAGATCGACGTCATCATCGGCATCTGCAAACAGCAGTGCACGGACCAAGAAATGATGGATATCCTGAACGCCTGCGAAAGCCAGCTTCCGGCCATCGAGGTTGGACGCTCATTGATGGACTGGAATGAAATCTCCAGGCTAGCCGCCAGCGGTCTGGTGCGATTCGGTTCGCACACCCGCACGCATGCGCGCCTCACGAAGGTGCGCGACGCAGCGCAGCTCCAGGATGAACTCGAAGGTTCCTGCAACCTGATTCGCCAGCGACTGGGCATCCGTCCCGTCCTGTTCTGCTATCCGAACGGTGACACGTCCACGAAAGTCGCGGCCGCGGTGCGCGCCCACTACAGTGCCGCAGTCACCACGAGAAGGGGATGGTGCAGGCCGGGCGTGGACCTGCTTGCCCTGCCGCGCATCGGCTTACATGAGGATGTCTCCTCTACCAGGAGCGCCTTCGTGGCGAGGATAGTCTGGAGCGCATGAAATGGAAGTACTGATCATCTACCCGGGCCCGACATATGGCCTCAGGTACAAGTGGGAGGGTTACCTGACCGGGCTTTCACAGTGGTCGAGTGGGGTGGTTATTGGAACCTCTCCGGACCCGAAAATTCCGCCACTAGGCAACTACAGGGTAGAGACCGTCTATTCGGTCGGTGGCCGCGGCCTCCTGACCTCCCTGAAGCAGTTGTTCAAGGTCGTGCAGGTCGCATGGGGCCAGCGATTCGACGTGGTGGTCACCTATGATCCCCTGCGCAGCGGCCTCCTTGGACGCGTTGCCGCTACCATCGCGCGCTGCAGCCTTATCGTGGAGGTCAATGGCGTGTACGACTCTCCCGAGATCTTCAGCGGCAAGGGTGGGATTCGCGTGCGCATCCGTCATTGGCTGTACAAGAAGGTAATACGCTTCGTGCTGCGCGGCGCGTCGGGGATAAAACTGCTGTTTGCCGAGCAGGTGCAGGCCCTTCGTCCGCGCAAGAGTGGTCAGATCGTGCGGCACTTCGCAAGTTTCGTACCGATAGAGAACTTTTCAAACCTGGGCGACAGCAAGGAGCTCCTGTGCGTCGGAAGCCACTACCACTTGAAGGGCATGGATCTTCTCGTTGAAGCATTCTGCAGGCTGTCGCCCCGATATCCGGACTGGCGTCTCGTGCTGATGGGATGGTTACCGGACCTTCCCGACATGCGGGACATTCTCGCCCGCTTTCCCCAGATCGAGATCCGCAAGCCGGTACTTGCAGCCCAGATGCCGGAGCATATCGGCAGATGCGGCATATTCGTGCTGCCTTCCCGGACGGAAGCCATGGGAAGGGTGCTCGTTGAGGCGATGGCCGCTGGCAAGGCCCGTGTGGGGTCCAACGTTGAGGGCATTCCCACCGTGATCAACCACGAGTCGGATGGCTTGTTGTTCGAGAGCGAAGATGTCGATGGTCTGGCGCGCTGCCTCGAGAGACTCATGGCCGACGAAACCTTCCGGCGCACGCTGGGTGAGAACGCCCGCGCCCGCTCGCTCGCTGAGTTTTCCGCGGAACAGTTCTTCAGCCAGACCAGGCAATTGTACGCGGACGTGATTGCGAAGGCGGCGGAACGAGGATGATGGACGCAGCGGGACGCCCTAGGCATTACCCTGAATTGAGAGCCCCGTCTCAAAACGGAACTCGTTCGCAAAATGGCAATTTCGCTGGATTTTTCCTTGCCTTGTCTCCACTTGGAGACTCCCGCAGCACTTCAAACCGCGCCAATTTGCTGCTTTACTCCGGGTCATTCGAACAGCCGTAGTCTCTGGAGTTGCTAATGTTTGCCAAATCCGCCGGTCAGCGAATCGTGAGTCGCATGGTGCGAAGGAATGCACTCCCAGTCGCGACAGCAGTTTCATTGCTGTTTGCGTCCGGACAGGCCCTTGCCAAGGATCTCTATGTTTCCCTTACCGGAAGCGATTCCGTCACTTATGAGGCGAACTCCGCGTCGAACCCGTGGCGCAACATCGATCGCGGCATTTACGCGCTGCGGGCAGGGGACACGCTGTACATCCGCGGGGGCAACTATTCGCTGTCGTATCCCATCTGGCTGCGCAACGACAGTACCCGCGCCGAGAAGGGCGGCAATCCGGCCCTGACCAACACCGCGCAGTCCGGCACGGCCGCCGCTCCGGTCCGCGTGACGGCGTATCCGGGAGAGGCCGTCACCATCGATGCCAGCGGTGTCAACCTCATGCATGCGATGGTGACCATCGACGACAAGAACTACTGGACGTTCGAAAACCTGTCCATCATCAATGCGGCGGCAGCCTTCTGTGTTGCGCTGGATGGGGCGTCTGATCACATCACTCTCAGGAATCTCAACATCCGCATGAACCGGGGCGGCGACAACGCCGGCGCCATCCAGGTGGTCAACGAGCGCGGGACCAATGTCCGGATCGAAAGCAACACCATCGTCGGCCCGGGCCACAATGTGCACCTCAACACCTCGGGGATCTGGATCAATCGCACGTGGACCGTAAAAATCCTCGGGAACGTGATTTCCAACGCGCCCGTGGGCATCTATTTCAAGCATGGCTTGGCGCCTGGTTACACGGCGTCCGACGTCGACGTTGAGGTTGCATACAACTACATACGCAGCACCAATCGTGACGGTGCGCGTTTCAGCGTAAGCCACGCCCATATCCACGACAACATCTTCGGTGCCGACACGACTCTGGTGGAGATTGGGCCGTCACCTTCTCTGCCCAACGGCGACTACAACCGCTTCGTGCACAATACGGTGCTTGTGCCGCTGGGGTTGTCGACCGAAGACACGAACCAGCCGCGCGGTGCTTACCTGAACGTCATCCGTGACAATGTTCTGGTTGGTACGCTGGGCCTGCATCGCTGGGGGGACACCTCGCTCGCGCATGCCACGACTTTGGACTACAACCTGTATCCCCTGGGCAAGTCGATCTTCGAGTTCGGAGGAAGCTATTCGCTGACGGAATGGACCGCCAGATCCGGGCAGGATCTGCACAGCAAGGTCGGGCTCGTTCAATTCCTGGGAGGCGCCTTGCCTCTGTCGATCGACCAGTTCCGGCTGCTCACGGGCAGCCTTGGGCTCCGCAGTGCAAGTGACGGGAAGGACATCGGTGCCGACATTGATGCAATTCTGCGCGCGATCTCCGGGCAGCTTCCGGCCCCTCCGCCGGCGCCGGTGCCGCCCGGTCAGCTGTCCATCAGGTGACGTGACTCGCGCGTCGTCTCCGCTCCCGTGAATGTGACCAGAGCTCGAGGGGTGCCTTGAAGCAGCGGGGGCCTCATGTCACGGTAGTCATTCCGTTCTACCAGCGCCGTTCCGGGCTGCTCCGGGACGCGCTTTGTTCCATTTCGGCGCAGGATTATGAAGGATCTGTGCGGGTGCTGGTCGTCGACGACAGCTCGCCAGTGGATCCCCGGCAGGAACTGATTGCGCCTGCGGGCCCACTCACCGAAATAACGGTTCTGCGCCAGCAAAATGCCGGCCCTGCCGCAGCCAGGAATCGCGCCCTGGACGAAGTGGCCGCAGATTGTGTCGCCGTGGCTTTCCTCGACTCCGACGATACCTGGCTGCCGTCGCATCTTTCCAACGCGATGCTGGCAATCGGGCAAGGTTGCGACCTGTACATCTCCAACCATTTCGAGCCCGACTCGTCTGTGGACTCATTCACACAGAGCGGGGTCATACATCCCGAGCAGCATCGCCCACTGGAACTTAACCGAAGCGTTTTTTTCTATCAGGGTGACATGGTGGACCAGATCATCCGCCAAAATATCATCGAGACTTCCACCGTGGTTATGAAGTGGTCCATCCACAGTGCGTCGCGATTCCCCGGCGAGTTCCGCTATGCCTTTGAAGATCACGTGTTCTGGCTGCGACTCGCCTCGCAATCACGTTTGATCGGGATTGGCACCAAGCCCGAAGTCCAGTATGGACGTGGCGTAAGCATCTGGCGCTCGAGCTCCTATGACAGCAAGAACGCGTTCTCGCGAATCCTGGACGAGCTGAGGTTCCGGAAGCGGGCTCTGCTTCCCTTCCTGCGGAGTCCTGCGCAGCTGCGCAGCAATTCCGGCAAGCTGCGGGACCTGCGTCGCGAGTTCGTTGCGGCCGTGCTCTATCGTCTCCGCCGCCGCGTGCCGCTCGACTGGAAGCCGATCCTTTCTATTGCGAGGCTGGACCCATTGTGTATATTGCTGGCACCGGTTCAATCCGGTCGCATCGCGCGCGACAGGCGCGGGGCCAAATAGGATCTAAGGGTTCACCCAGTACCAACGGATGTCATGTCACTAGCCCACGGCCTGGCGGTCTCCCTGCTGAGATATGGTAGCACCTGGTATGTAAAGAACGCGCCGTGGCACGCCGGCCGTGACTTCGCCTACAACCTGTATTCCCGTTACATCTCATGGCGACCTGGTACCGCCACGACCCGTACGCGCTACGGCGCGCGCATGACTCTCACCTTTCCGGACTTCGTGTCGAACGCCATCTATGCCACCGGGCAATGGGAGCCATACGTCACTGCATACGTCCGGCAAAGTCTGCGTCCAGGCGACATCTTTATAGATGTGGGTGCCAACATCGGGTACTTTACACTTCTCGCCGCCGGGCTTGTGGGGAACAAAGGCAGCGTGCATGCCATCGAGGCGAGCCGCAGGATATTCACGAGACTCCAGCGCAATGTCGACCTGAACGGCTACCGGCACGTCAGGTGCATCCATGCCGCCGCTTCGTCCGCTGCGGGAGAACTGTCCCTCTATCTCGCCCCCGATGACAATGACGGCCATTCCACCACCGTAGAGGCGCTGGCGCATGCTGAGGGAATGCGGCTGGAAGGAACCGTCGCCGCCGATACGTTGATGAACCTCGTGGGCGAAGAGAAGCTGTTTTCAGCGAGGCTGGTGAAAATCGACGTCGAAGGCGCGGAGCTCTCGGTCCTGAATGCCATATTCCCGGTTCTGGAGCGTTTCTCCAATGCCACAGAATTCCTGGTGGAGCTGTCTCCCGACTACTGTCCCGGTCGCCAGGACGATGTCGACCGGATCTTCAACGCCTTTGCAGCCGCCGGATACGGCCTCTTCAGGCTTCCCAATGCATACTCCGCCAGCGCGTTGCTCGAACGTCCGGGCATCGTCACACCAGTGCCACTTGCCGCGCCGCCGACTGGTCAAACCGACGTACTCGTCTCACGCACGTTTAGAGATCGCCGAAGGGCTGAAATCAGCGACTGATGAGCTCAGGCCAGTCCGACCTTTCGCAGCGCAGCGCGAAAGAGGCTGTCCCAGATGACGCGCGGGCTGTAACGCCAGATCCGGGTAATGAAGTAGGCATAGCATTCCATGCGGTACTTCAGATAGGCATCCGCCGCGAGCTGCGCATACTCCCCGTCGGTCAGGGAGCATTCCTCACTCCTGCGTGAAATTTTCTGTGACAGCTGCATGAAGCGGGAGTCCAGGGCGCGCTTGCCATTTCCAGTCGCGAGCTCTGCAAACGGCCCCTTGCCGATCGTCACGGGGCTCAATTCGTAGCCGACTACCCTGCGCGCCTCCATCCGACAGGTAAGCACGGCGGACTGGCGCGTAGGCAACTGCCAGCTGTCGAACATCAGGTTGCCGAGGCTGTACGCAATCAGCGAATCACCCACTACCTCAACCCCTTGCATGACGTGAGGATGGTGTCCGAGGATCAGCCGCACCCCTCTACGGACCAGTTCGTGCCCGAGTTCGATCTGGCTGGCCGATGGTGCATCGATGTACTCCTCGCCCCAATGCAGCGATACGACCAGGCTGGCCTCGGGATGCAGGCTGCTCAGCGTCTCCACCTCCTTGAGCAGCTCCTCTGGCAACACCTTGGCATAAGGCAGCGGCTGGAGCGTCGAGAAATGCTCCGGACGAAGCGAATACGCCGCGAATACCAGTGTCTCGCCGTTGATGCTGCGGACTATCGGGATGCTGCCGCTGGCGCCCGCGAGGCCCATCGGTTCGACACCCGCCGTATGCAGGTGCGAAACGGTCTCGCGCAGGGCCGCCTCGCCATGTTGCATGATGTGGTTGTTGGCCAGGGTAACGATGTCGACCCCGATGTCGCGCAGCAGTGCGGCGGCCTGTGGGTCCGCCCGCATCTCCATAGCGCGCAAGGATTGCGAATCCTTTGGCACCGCGGAAAGCACGGTTTCAAGATTACCGACCACAACGTCTACGCGGGACAGATGGCTTCGTAGTCCGGGACCGAAGATCGGTACACCCTTTCTCAGGGCCGACCCGACGCCGTGGCCGAAACATACAGGATGGTCACCGAGCATGATGTCGCCGACAGCGGCAATGGTAACCTGCGGCATGCTTATACCTTCCCCACCCTTGAAATGACGGCCTTCAGCTTGCCCGATCTGGTAAGCGGGATATCGACCACCTCGATGACATCGATGGTCATAGACTGACTTGTCCGGGAGCGGAGGTTCTCCGTGAGCACCTTACGGATTCTCTCCATGTCAGAGCCTGGAGCTGGCACCACCCGCACTTCAATGCGATGCACTTCGTCCTGCACGATCTGTGAGCGGACGATTCCGTCGACGCCCTTGAACGCCGGATCCAGTCGTCCGATCGCGCGTCCTTCGGGTGTAAGGACGACATCCTCCTGCCGGCCCGTCAGTGAGGAAAATCCAGCCCGCCAGTCGTCCTTGCGCCAACCGCCCCTGACGACGTCGCCAATGGCGTACCGGATCAGTGGCATGCCGAGATTCACCAACCCTGTGACGATCAGTTCGGTTTCACCGTCCGTTCCAGTGGGAGAAAATTCCACAAGCGAGTACAACGGATCGAAGGTATATCCGCCGTCAGGCTGTGACCGGGCGGCTACCGCCAGTTCCGTGCAGCCGTAGTGGTCAACGACGCGGCAACCAAAAGCCTGCTGTATGTGCTCGCGTGCCTCTTGCTGCAGGGTCTCGGATGACGTCAGCACGAACTTCGGCCTGATCGAGTGGTTGATGTGATTCCGTACCATGAACCCGGCCAGGCACGAAATTGCCGACGGGTAGCTGTCGATATACTCCGGTTGCCACTGCTCCAGCGCGCGGATGTAGAGGGGAATGGTCTCTTCCGTCAGGTGGTACGACGAGCAATACAGCGTCCTCGTGAAAAGGTCGCGGCGCCACATATGTTTGCGTTCGTCGGGCCGAGTGAACAACCGGCCGGCGAAAGTGGCGCTTCTGGCGCGCACGTCCGAGCCGTTGTCCTGAAGAAGCCGCCTGAAATAAGCGTAGTTGATTCTCCTCGCATCAGAGTCGGCCAGTACATGCAATGGCGTGCCCGACGTGCCGCTCGTGAACAGCACCGTGCCACCGTGCTGATGCCGTTCCGAGTGCAAGTCTTTGTTCCTTGAACGCAGCGTGTCCTTGGTGAGGACGGGGAGGATCGTCGTGAAGTTCTCCAGAGTGATGTCATCTGAAGTGATGCCAAGGCGGGAAAACAGCTGCCGATAGTAGGGAACATGTGCGGCGGCATGGCGGATGAGCGTCGAGAAGCGCTCCCGTTGCCGTGCAGCCACCCACTCCGGGGCAGCGGAGGGACGGTCGAAGAGCTCCGCATAGGGGCTGGGAAGCCGGCCCGTGTAACGATTGCGGTATTGCGCCCATCCATACGCGGACATCAGGATTTCCTGGGCGGGTGCAGGCAGGCGACGGAACAGGCCACTCATCGCTGGTCAACCCCCTCCTTCACAAGAGCCGAGTAATAGTCGGCCAGACGCGCCCCGATTGCCTCGGCCGAAAAGCCGTCACGTGCATGTGCGTACCCCTGCCGGGCGATCGCCTGGGCGCTGTCCGGGTCGCCGAGGACCGCCCCCACGGCGTCCACGTAGTCCTGTGCGGATACGGCATGATAGACGTTGCACCGGTCGGTGAGGTCCAGCCCTTCGCAGGCAATCGGGTGCGCGATTACCGGCAGGGAGTGGGCGAGGGCATCAACCACCTTGAGTTTGGTTCCTCCACCATCCCTGATGGGGCAGACGAATGCTGTCGCCTCCGCGTAGTAGCGTTCGATGTCGTCGACAAAGCCGTGAATGGTGACACCGCCGTGTTTGCCGGCGAGCGCCTGCACCGCTGGCGCGGGGTTCTTGCCGACGATGTCCAGCCTGATGCCCGGAAACGACGCCTCAAGCCGCGGCCAGATGTCCCGCAGCAGATGCATCACGGCATCGTGGTTGGGATACCAATTGAGTCCACCAATGAATAGGAGGCGCACCGGATCCACCGGCAGCGGGCCCGCCGGCCTGGGCGCGGGAAAATGCACGCCATTGGGAGCGATGTGGATCCGCGGCAGCGGTGCAAGTTCGCGCAGGCGCCTTGCATCTTCCTCGGAGCAAACCACATGGGCGCGAAGGCGCGGGAATTCAGTGCGTGCGAGGCGCTCGAGCTTTTTGCCTTCCAGTCGGAAGTAGGCGGCTTTGATCGCGTCCGGTTCATTTTGGGCACGGCGCAACATCATGTGCGATTCGACATTGTGGTGGTCGAGCGCCACCGGAACGTTGCAGCCGGGCGGTACGTGCTGCAGGAGCGCTTCGGTGTCGACGTGGATCAGGTCGTAATCCCCCGCGTCGACCAGTGACCTCACGCGAGCCGAAAAAGCGACAGAGGACAGCCACGACCATGAGTACGGAGAAGTCGAGAGAAGGCTGCGGGCGGCTCCCAGTTGCCTGCCAAAGCGGCGGGATTCTGCCGGAACAGGGAAGATGTCGATGTTTCTGACGAAACGTTGCAGTTCACGTTGCGCCTGCACCAGCCCGGATGCGAGATCTGGAAAGTAGTTGCGCATGAGGCGGGGCTGGTTGAACGCGACAAGATCCATCGACGTGTGCCTCGCCAGCTCGGTCATCAGGCAGTAGGCGCGAATCTGCACGCCGGACTTCGGTGGATATGGAACGAGATGCGAGAGCCAAAGGATCTTCATGCGTGGGTCAGATGTCCTGTCGCCGATATAGCCGCTCGTACGAGCGGGTCATGATCTCGGCCTTGAAGTGCTCCCTGAACCGCTGCCTGCCGCTTTCACCCATGCGGTGGCGCAGTTCGGGGGATTCGAGCAGGCCAGCGATTGCGCTGCCCAGCGCATCAACGTCGCGTGGCGGAAGCAGTATTCCCGTCACTCCATCCGCGACTGCCGTGCCCGTGCCGCCGACGTCCGTCGCCACGACCGGAAGGCCGGCCGCCATGGCTTCGAGTACCGCCATCGGCAACCCTTCCCACATAGACGGCAGAGTGTAGACATCGAGCGCCGCCAGAAACAGTGGAATGTCGGTCAGGGTGCCGCAGAAAATGACATTGCGCGCCACGCCGAGCGACGCCGCTTCCCGCTCTAGATCGCCACGTAGGGGTCCGTCGCCGGCGACCAGCAGGGCTGTTTCCGGTGCGCGCGAGAGGATCTGAGGCATGGCCCTGATCAGGTAGGTTATGCCCTTCTGGTCGCTCAATCTTACCCCAAGCCCGATGATGTCCCGGAACCCTCCGACGCCGAACGCCGCTCTCGCTGCGCTCCTGTCGGGCAAATTCTCGAATCGCGAGCCGTCAATGCCATTGGGTATGGTGCGCAACTTGCGGCGGGGGATCCGTACATGGCGCGCCAGCGCCTTCGTCGTGTGCTCCGAACACCCAACCACGCGGTACGCGAATGTCGAGACGATCCGTTCGGCGATCATGTAGCGCAGCTTGTCGGGAAAGTGCCGCGCGTGGTCAGTGTGGACGACCATGGCGCCGCGGGTCATCATGGCAGCGATGGTACCGTCAATGAACGGCTCGGTATTGTGTGTGTGGACCACGTCCTGGGGATGCGCCGCGAGAAATCTCCTGATCTTCAGGAATTTCAGGTAGTCGGCCCGGCCTTCAACCTTCTCGAGCACATGGACGCCGATTCCCAGGGCCTCGACTTCGCGCACGAACATCCCGCCACTGCGAAGGCAAAGAACCGACGGCTCGTATGCGCTCCTGTCGATCGTCCTGCACAGGGAAACGATTACCTGTTGGAGACCTCCGAGATCGAGATCGTGTGTGACATGCAGAATCCGGATCTTTCTTGATGCCAATGCTGGAGAGCCCATGATCGCCAAATCCTCGTTGCGGGCATTTTAAAGGAAATTCCCGGATACCTGACGCAAGTTGGTGGAAAGAAGCGGGAATTTGGGCTAGGCTGCCTCGCTGCGAACAACGCCCCGGTCGGGGGCGCTTCGAGTTCGGCGGCGGATATTCTGTCTTATGCAGCGATCCATAAGCGATGCCGAAAAGCATCAGCGCCTCCTGTTTCTTGCACTGACGGTCCATGTGTACTTGGAGTACACCCGGCTCCCTTCGGTATTCACGTTCCTTGGGCCGCTGCAGCTCTCCGCCCTGTCCATGTACCTGCTCGTGGCGCTGTGGATATTCAAGGGCAACAAGGCGGTACTGCGGGACAACTGTTCCCGTATGGCGCTCGCGTTTCTCGTCTTGATGGCGATACACGTGCCGATAGCGCGCAACAACTTCTACGCCTACCAGATGACAACCACCACCGCATGGCTGGTCTTCGGGCTCGCGTTTCCGCTCGCATCGATCATCGACTCGGAGCAAAGGCTCGCGCGCTTCGTCCACCACTGGATACTCATCCACGGGTTCATCTGCATCTATGTGATGACCCACGCAGGCCAAGGAACCGGCGGATTCCTCGAAGACGAGAATGATGTTTCTCTGGCCCTGCTGGCGGGGCTGCCCTACGCGTTCTACCTGTCCGTTGCTCCTGGCATTTCGTCTGGGCGGAAGTGGCTTTACCGGCTTGTTGTCCTCTTGTGCCTGGCCGGCGTGGTGGCAAGCAAGTCCAGGGGGGGATTCGTAGGGCTCTTGGCGGTGGTTGGAGTCATGTGGTGGCTTTCCGAGAAGAAGTTCCGGAACCTGGCGATTGCACTGGGGTTGTCGGCTGTCGCAGGGGCGGCAGTAGTAAGTGTACTGCCCAGCGGATACACGGAGGACATGGCATCGATCTCGGACGAGGGCGATGGTACACGCAGAGAACGGCTGTATTCGTGGGGCATAGGCTGGCGCATGTTTCTTGACAATCCGGTGCTGGGAGTCGGGCCTGGCAACTACGCCTGGAGCGTCGCGCACTACGAGATGCAGATGACCCCGGAAGAGCGCAAGGGCCACAAATCCGTAGCGGGCCGCGTGTCACACTCTCTGTACTTCACGCTGATACCCGAGCTCGGTGTCGTTGGTGTCGCCCTGTACTTCGGCATGATTTTCAGCACCGTATCAAGGTTGCGGCGCATCCACCGCCAGCCGAAAACACGGGCTGGGCCGGCAGGACGCCGGACCGACCTGACCGCATTGATGGCGAGGGCCGCGCTGGTGTCATTGGTGGCGTACCTGTCGGCGGGCGCGTTCATCACGGTGATCTACTATCCGCACTTCTGGTTCTACATCGGATTCGCATTGGCCGTGATCAACATCGCCGCCCGGCAGGTGGCAGCGGCGCCTCTGGAAGGAGCCGGCGGAAACACGCTGGGTCGCCGAACTTGATCGGCCGCCGACTGTTCGCAAGCGCGGCGTACCAGCTCTTCGGTTGGGGCGTGGGGATCGGCGTAACATTGGTCCTCACGCCCACCATCATCTCGAACCTCGGCGTAGAGGCTTACGGCCTGTGGCTGCTCGCCGCGTCGATCTTCGGGTTCTACGGAGTGCTCGACCTCGGGCTTTCCGTTGCTGCCCAGCGGGCAATAAACCAGTCTCTGGCGCGCAACGAGCTGGTAGAGGCCAATCGGGCAGTGATCACGTCGGCATACGTCTTCAGCATCATCGGCCTGGTGGCTGCACTGCTGACCGTGGGAATTGCCGCTGCCGCAGGAAAGATCGTCAAGAGTGACGCACTCGTCGAAGACTTCCGCCTGGTGGTTCTGCTGCTCGGATTTTCGCTTGCCCTGATGTTCCCGACCTATGCGATCAGTGGAATCTTCACGGCCAACCTGCGAACCGACATCAGCTCCCGCATCCACCTGTGCAAGATGCTGGTCAGATCGTCCGTGATTTACGTCCTCGTGAAGGGCGGATATGGCGTGGTTGCCATGGCACTGGTAACTGCTCTAACGGATGTTTGTGCCTCTTTCGTCATGCTCGTGTTTGCGCGACGCCTGGCCCCGTGGTGCCGTTGGGATTCCACAGCTTTCGACGTGGCTCGACTCTGGCAGATGGCCAGGGTTGGAGCGTCCTTTCTGGTCATTACCATCACCGGCAAAGCCAAGGGGCCCGTGCCGGCGTTCGCCATGAACGCGTCGCTCGGGCTCTCCGGCGTCAGCCTGTTCGGAGTGGCGCAACAACTGTTCGACTACTACAGCCGCTTCATGTTCAGCGTGGTCGAGGTATTCCAGCCGCTCTTCATCCGGCAGGAAAGCCAGGGACTGCACGACAGGAATCGCGGTGACTTCCATTTCGCCATGGAAATCTCGATGCTGGTAGCGCTGGTTCTCGGCGCCGGCGTACTGGGTTCCGTGGACGTGTTCATCACCACGTGGCTCGGCACCGAGTTCAGGGTTTCCGTGCCCGCCGCCATCGTCCTGATCTGCACCGGTGGGCTTTCGCTGGCCTTCCAGCCGGTCCTGCAGATCGCAGTAGCGTATGGACGACAGGCACAACTGGCTGCCTTCAGCATCATCGAGCTTGGCGTTGTCCTGGTGGCGGCAGTTCCCGCCTCGACGCGGTTCGGCCTGGTAGGACTCGCGCTGGCAATCTCCCTCCCAGGGGTGCTGCTCCGCATGTTCGTACTGCCGGTGCTCATATGGCGGTGCATCCACTTCAGCGTTACCCGCCTGCTCGGCGTCCTGGCGGGAACCGGCGCCAGCCTCGCGCTGGCATATCTGGCCTCGGGATGGCTCGCGGAGCGCATCGACGCCCAGGGCTACGTCGCCGTGGTGATCCTTGGCACCGCGGCAGCCGCCACCGCAACTGTGGCCGGATCCGTGCTTTGCCTCTCGAGCGCGACGCGCCGCAGGATCTGGGAGTTCGCCCAAGGTTTCGTCGCACGGAAGACATCCGCCACACCTGAATCATGACGAGAAAATCCATGCTGGTGGTAATGGCAGATACGCCATTTCCAGCGCGAAAAAACGGCATATCCGTCCGCTATTACCCGCTGTTGAAGCGTCTTGCGCGCGGCGTGGACGTGCATCTGCTCTGTTTCGTGCATGACGCTGGCCAGGTGGAGATCCCCGGGGATTTGCGGGCCTGCCTGAAGTCGTTCGATGTGCTGGTACGTTCCGGGCGCAAGCCGCCGCTGCTGCAGAAATTGTTCGTGCAGCTTCGTCGCATTCTTCCGTTCGGAATGCCGTACTTCCTGTACGAATACGATGCATCTGAAACGGCCGGGAGGCTGGCACCGTGGCTGAGGCAGCCCCACGACGTGCTTCTGTGGGTGTTCAGTAGTCACGTGCTGCAGTGTGCAGTTCCGCACGTCGGCAGTAAGAAGATTTTTATCGACGCCATCGACTCCCTAACCCTGCACGTTTCAAGGCGAGTCAGCCCTGTGCCGTTCTTGTCACGCGTGCGTGCGTGGAAAACCCGCGTATGGGAATGCAGCCTGCTTCGACAGTCCGACCGTTGCTTCGTGGTATCGCCGGTCGATGCCGCGGTGATCCGGCAGGGTCTTCCAACGGTGCCATTGGAGGTTCTGCCGAACGGAATTCTCACGGAGGACTTGGGGGAGGGACACGTGCAGCTTCCCACGCCATCGATCGGCTTTCTCGGGAACATGACCTACGGGCCAAACGTGGATGCCGTGCGACGTTTGGTGCGGATCTACCGGCGTCTGAAGCCGCACTTTCCCTCGCTTGTGCTGTATGTGATCGGGCGCGAGTCGTCGGCATCCGCGCTCGCCATGCCCGTGGAGAAGGACATCATATTCTCCGGTACGGTCGACAACATCTGGCCGCACGTGAACGCGGTGGACATATTTGCCTTCCCAATGGCTCAAGGCGGCGGTCAGCAGAACAAGCTGCTGGAGGTCATGGCCGTGGGCAAGCCCGTTGTGTGTACCACTGTTGCCAACGGCGGCATACAGGCCAAGCCCCGCGAGAGTGTGGAAATCGCGGACGACGAGCAGGAGTTCGCAGCCTCGCTGGCGCTGCTGCTCGCCGACCCGGACAGGAGGGACGAGCTCGGCAAGGCAGGTCGCGATTTTGTGCGCACCCACTACGACTGGGACCGCCTGGCAGCCCGCCTGGCGGAGCTCGCGACGACCTAGGCCCCGACCCGGCCGGGCATTGTCAGCAAGGCATAAAGCTGGCGAACGGACGTGGCATTGCCCTCAGCGGTGTACTGCACGGGCAAATGGGCAGCGGAAGGGCGCGCGCCGCAATCAAGGACATCAGAAACCGCCGCGGCGTAAGCACCGGCAGCGTGGTTCTGCACCAGGCGGCAGCCGGGCAGGGATTGCAGCAGTTCGGGCAATCCCCCCACTGCGTGCGCCACGACTGCGACTCCAGCGACCACGGCCTCCAGAGCTGCCATGGGAACTCCCTCGTGATCCGAGCATATGACGAGGACGTCCATCTTCTGCATCGTCCACGGCGAGGCGACATGCCCGTGAAACGTCACAGAGGCGGTGTGCGGTGCGCTCGCTTCCAGCGAGTGGCGCAATGGTCCGTCGCCGAAGACGTGAAAAGACCATTGGATGTCAGGGCGGTTGCGGACCAGCATCGCCGCCATTTCGAGGAAGATGTCTCCGCGCTTCACGGGTACCACTCGCCCGACAAAGCACACCGTGACATGATTGCGGTTAGGCAGCGTGTTCCCGCCTGTGTTGGAGTCCGCCATTGCGGTTTCGATTCCGTTAGGAATGACCGTAACGCGCGCTGCGCCGTACTCTGACGCGAGGGCGCTTCCCAGATGAGCCGAGACGGAAATGATCTTCCGCTGCAGCCACAGCCCACACCACCGATTGGCTGCAGTGAGTGCACGCTGGCGCAAGGATTTTCGGTCGGCTTCGCCGAGTTCAGTTGCACCATGCACGGTCCTGACCGAAGGCAAGCCACATAAGCACGCTGCGATCGACCCGAGGATGTTCTCCTTGATCCGGTGGGTGTGTACCACGTCGGGCTTCCATTTCCTGATGGCGGCGACCAGGCCGAACAACAGCCTGGGCGCGGAAACACCAGGTTCCGGCAGGAAAAACACCTGGATGCCGGCCTCCTGAAGACGGCGCCGCAGCTCACCGTCGTTCAATATCACGGCAGCTACCGCAACGCCACGGCGGGACAGCGTGCTCATCAGGATGAAAGCCTGGGTCTCGGCTCCCGCCCACAGATCTCCGGACACGACGTGAAGTGCTCGCATACTATAATGTCAAGATACCAGACAGAGATCTTCTAGCCACAGATGGCGACCGCATATTGGATTTTGCTGTGCATTGCGCTCTACAGCTACGCCCTGTATCCGCTTTTGCTCATGCTGCGAACCGCGCTCGTGCCACGAAAGGCGCCGGTCCGCGAAGCCGCACGCGTCAGCATGACGGTGATTACTACGGCCTACAACGAAGAGCAGCGCATCCGGCAGAAGCTGCACAACTTGTGCGAACTGCAATATCCCGAACTGGAGCTGCTCGTGGCTTCAGATTGCTCTTCGGATGCCACAGATGCCATTGTCACGCAGTATCAGGATCGGGGCGTGCGCCTGGTTCGTGCCACGGAGCGGCTCGGCAAGGAGAATGCCCAGCTCTGCGCGATAAGGGCCAGCCGCAGTGACGTACTTGTGTTTTCGGATGTGGCCACGGTATTGCCTGCAGCTTCGCTGCAGAAGCTGGCGCAATACTTCGCAGATCCAACCATTGGGGCCGTGTCGAGCGAAGATCGGTTCATCTCCAGGGATGGACAGGTGGTCGGTGAGGGGGCGTACGTATATTACGAGATGTGGCTCCGCAGGCTCGAATCGGGCACCAGCGGTGTCGTAGGCCTGAGCGGATCATTTTTTGCCGCGCGCCGTGTGGTTTGCTCCGAGTGGGATATCCATTCTCCGTCGGACTTCAACACGGCACTCAACTGCGCGCGTCTGGGTCTGAAGGCCGTGACAGCCCCTGACGTGCTCGGGTACTACCAGGATCTGAAGGATCCGGGCGGGGAATACGAGCGCAAAGTGAGAACCGTGCTCAGGGGCATGACCGCGATCGTGCGGCATCGGGACGTACTTGACCCCGTGCGGTTTGGCTGGTTTGCGTGGCAGGTGTGGAGTCACAAGGTCATGCGCTGGGTGGTGCCCTTTGCGCTTGTGGCGCTTCTGCTGGTGAACATCCCGTTGGCGTTCCGCCATGGGTTTTTTGCCTTGTCGCTGGTCGCGCAGCTGTTGTTCTATGGCTGTGCCGTGGCTGCCCACTGGATGCCTCCGCTGCGACGCATCGGTCCTGTCAGGCTGTTGTACTTCTTCCTGCAGGTGAATGTCGCCATCGTCCATGCGTTCGTGCGGCTGTGTCGCGGCCGCCGCATGACTACATGGCAACCCTCGAGCCGGTAGATGTGGCGCAACTTGCCTCCTGCCGGGCAGAGGATACTCCTCCGCAGCGGCGGTACACTTCCCCGGTTCGCCGGCTACCGGACGGAATGGCTTGCCTCGGGTACAGCGGCGCTTGCCCGCGCCATTTCCTTCGCTCGTTCGATGCATGCCGCGGCCGCGCGACCGGAAGTCATCCTGCCTGCCTACGGGTGCCCGGATCTTGTGGCAGCGGCGGTGCATACCGGCGTGGTGCCGGTACTGGTGGACATCCGGCGGGACGATCCCGCCTTCGCCGCAGACGCACTGTGCGCAGCACTCAACGACCGCACGGTCGCCGTTGTCGCTGTCAATTTTCTGGGAATCCGTGAGCGGTTGCCGGAACTGCGGCAGGTCCTGGGTGGATTTCCCCACGTCTGCCTCATTGAGGATGACGCCCAATGGTTTCCGGTCCCCGATTTCCCGCCAACGGGGGATTTTGTCTGTCTGAGTTTCGGCCGCGGCAAACCTGTGTCATTGCTGGGTGGAGGAGCCCTGCTGGCGCGCGACAGCCTGCATTTGCCCGGCTTCGCCAGCACGATCGCGGCCATCGGCCCCGATCGCGGGCTGGCCGCGCGTGTTCTGGCATACAACCTTCTGCGACACCCGCGGTGCTACGGATTGGTGAGCCGCAACCCACTATTCCGACTCGGTGCCACCGAGTATCAACCCTTGCGCTCCATAGAGCCCATGAGCGCGAATGCCCTGGCGATTCTGCCGGCCAATGTGGAGCAGCAGCTGTCAGGATCAGCGGAAGTCCGGGCGCGCATTGCAGGCGGTCTGGATGAGGCGATGAATCTGCCGCTGAACGCGGGGGACCGCTGCGGGCAGTTGCTGCGCTACCCGGTGTTGTGCGCGGACCGACAAACGCGCGACCGGAAGCTCCAGCAGCTGCAGGCCGCCGGACTTGGGGCTACTGCGATGTATGGATTGCCCTTGGCCCAGATTCCCAGAATTGCAGAACTGGCGAGCATCGTCGGCGAGCACCATGGAGCTGTAGCGTTCAGCAATCGCCTGTTGACGCTGCCACTCCACGATGGTGTCACCACCAGCGATGCGGAGCGGATGGTGCGAATACTGCGCGCCGACTGATCAGCGCCGGGGCTGGTTCGCCAGGTGACGCAGCAGGGCGGTGGCAACGCGGTCCTGTCCCTCTTCGTTGAGATGGCCGCCGTCGTCCGTCAGCTGCGGTGCCAGTGCCTCGAATGTCCTGCCGTCGCGGATGAAACTCACCGCCCCATGGGCGGACTCGATGGCCGCAAGGTCGAACAGACGCGCATCGCCGCTGTAGTGTTCGCGCAGGGCGGCATTGAACTGCGCGCGCAGGAGGTTTTCCTCCTCGCCCGCCGGGCTCTTGCCGAGCAGCCGCTTGATCCAAGCCTTGGGGCCGGTTTGCACGGTGGTGAGTGGTGCGGTCATCGGAACGAAAATGGTCGCAGGTTGCGTCGCGGAAAGTACTTCCACGGCCGCCGTGTAACGGCGTGCCGTGGCCACGGGATCCGCGCCGGACCCGAAATCGATGTAGCACAGCTTCATGAATGCGACGTCGGCAGTGCCGGCCATGGCGCTTTGCATGGTGTCCGAGAAATCCTGAATCTTGCCGGCGGGGTTGCCGTTTTCACCAATCGTGAAGTGGTGAATGGCAGGTCCGACGAAGCCGTGGCGACCTTCGCTGACATTCAGTCGCACGCCGCCCCTGGAGGCGATTCTGCGGATGCCGTCGATGATATTGGCGCCCACCGACTGGTGACCGAAGGCCACCTTCAGACTGGCGACTGTGTGGAGTTCTTCCTGAGTAAGCGGCTGGATATCGTGGATCATGGCCGGAGAAAGCTGGCCAGACCCCGACTGGGCCTGGTTGGTGTCGCAGGCCGCGAACAGCGGCAGTAGAGCGGCGGTAGCCGCCAGCAGGAGCAAGCTGCGTCGCCGCTCGTCGGTTTGGATGGATATGGCAACTGCTGCTCGGTTCATGCCGAGGAATTGGTGCTTCGGGCTGTCGGAAATTGGAGGCGTCCGGGATGGTAACCGCACGGGCGATGTTATCCTCCCACGGTTCATCGGGGTAGCGAAGTGTGTGGCATAGCGGGCGTTCTCGAGCTGGATGGTGGACAGGGACCCGGGGACTGCAGCCCCGTCGCGACGCTGTTGCGGCACCGCGGACCAGACGGCCATGGCATTCGTCGTCTGGGTCCTGTGACCCTGATCCACACCAGGCTGAGCATCATCGACCTCGCCACGGGCACCCAGCCGCTGGCCAATGAGGACGGGACCGTGTGGGTTACCTTCAACGGTGAAATATTCAACTATCTTGAGCTGCGCCAAGAACTCCAGCGAGCCGGCCATCAATTCCGAACGACGTCGGATACCGAAACTCTGGTCCACGCCTACGAGGAGTGGGGCGACGATTTCGTTCAGCGGCTGAACGGGCAGTTTGCCTTCGCCATCTGGGACGGGCGCCGCCGACGGCTGATTCTCGCGCGTGACCGCACCGGCGTGCGCCCGCTGTTTTTCCGCCGGCAGGCCGGCCGGCTGCATTTCGCTTCGGAAATCAAGGCCCTGGATGCCGAGGCTGGCGGCATGCAGATCGATGTGCAGGGGCTGGCCCAAGTGTTCACCCTCTGGTCGACAGTCGGTACACGCACCGTGTTTCGCGACATTCAATCTCTCCCTCCAGGCCATATGCTGATCTGCGAGGACGCAAGGCAGCGGCTGCATAAATATTGGGAATGGCGGTTCCCTTCTGCTGATGCGGTGCGCGGCATCGGCATGAAGGAAGCAGCCGAGGAGCTTCGCGCGCTGCTAATAGACGCCGTGCGATTGCAACTTAGATCCGATGTGCCCGTGGGTGCCTACCTCAGCGGGGGGCTGGACTCCTCGGGCCTGGCCGCGCTGGTTCGTCGGAATTCCTCTGCCAGGCTGCGTACGTTCTCCGTGACCTTCGCAGATGCCGAATTCGACGAGAGCGACCATCAGGAGGCGATGGCTCGCTTCCTGGGGACCGAGCACAGCAGCGTGCGTTGCCATGCATCGGATATAGCGGGGATTTTTCCAAGGCTCATTCGGCATACCGAGACGCCGATACTGCGAACCGCGCCGGCGCCCCTGATGCTGCTGTCGGAGTACGTGCGCCGGCAGGGCTTCAAGGTCGTGTTGACAGGCGAAGGGGCGGATGAAGTCTTCGGCGGTTACGACCTGTTCAAGGAAGCCAAGATCCGCCGCTTCTGGGCGAAACAACCGGAGTCACGGGCACGTCCGCAGTTGTTGGCGAGGCTCTATCCCTATCTTCGCAATTCCCCCGTGAGCAGCAGTGCGTTCGCGAAGCACTTCTTTGGGCAGGGGCTCGGCGACACAGGCGCCCCATTTTACGGACACCGGACGCGCTGGTCGACCACCCGCAAGACTTGGGCTTTCTTCTCGGACGACGTCAGGGCGCAGCTGCGCGGATGGTCGCCGGAAGACGATTTGGCTGCGACGCTCCCACCAGACATCGGGGGATGGGAAGGGCTCGCGCGCGACCAGTATGTTGAAGCCAGCACCCTGCTCTATGGCTACTTGCTGTCCTCCCAGGGCGACCGGGTGGCGATGGCCAATTCCGTGGAGGGCCGAGTGCCGTACCTGGATCACAGGGTGATCGAATTCGCCAACCAGCTGCCGGCGCGCCTGAAGCTGCGCGGCTTGCGTGAAAAGGCGGTTTTGCGGGAGGCCCTCAGCCCCTTCCTGCCAACTGACATTGTTGCCCGCACCAAGCAGCCGTACCGCGCTCCGGACAGCGCCAGCTTCTTCGCTGCGGGCGCGCCGGCAGAATATGTACAGTCCCAATTCTCGCAATCTAGGCTTTCGGAAGCCGGATTGTTCAATCCAACGGCGGCGCGCCAGCTGCTGGAGAAATGCAGGGTAGGCAGGGCCATAGGATTTCCCGACAATATGGCTTTCGTAGGCATACTTTCGACAATGCTCCTGGACGAGCAATTCACCCAAAATCGAATAACACAGGTGTAAAAGCGATGATAGCGTCCCAAATCAAGCATTTCGTGCTGCAGAATTTTCTGTTCACCGACGATCAGTCGGTGCTTCGCAACGATCAATCGCTGCTGCAGAGCGGTACCCTCGATTCAACGGGTATCCTCGAGCTGATTACCTTTGTCGAAGACACCTTCCACATCAGGGTGGCAGATGAAGAAATGCTGCCTGCCAATTTCGACTCCATCGACGCCATCGCTGCCTTCGTTGCCGGCAAGAAGCAGGCGGCCTGACTAACGAGATGGAGCCCACCGGCAGCCTGCCAGCCGGGCTTGAACGGTCGGTACGGCTTCACGCCGGCCGTATAGCGATCAGCGCAGCGGGCACGGACACCACCTACACGGACCTGTGGGCGCGAGCCACGTCTTTCGCCGGTTGGTTGCGGGCAGCGGATGTCGGACCGGGCGACCGGGTTGCGCTCGCACTGGAGGGTTGCTGGCAGTACGTTGCCGCGTACTATGGTGCACTCATCGCCGGGGCCATTGTTGTTCCACTCAATGCTGCTGCCCGGTTGGGCGAGCTTACGCAGTGGACGCAGCACGCGCGCGCCCGGGTGGTCGTGGGCGATGAGCAATTACTGAATTTGAAGCAGCTGAGCGCCGAACTTCCCGACGAGACGCGGGTCCTTGGTGCATGCGGACCTGGCGGCTCCTTCGAGAAGGCGTGCCAGGGCGTGCCGCAGCGCCTGGAAGCCGGCCTGCTCGAGCCCGGTCGGCCCGCATGCATACACTACACGTCTGGAACCACTGGTGCGCCGAAGGGTGTGCTGCTGAGTCACGGAAACCTCGCCAGCAATGCGGTGGCGATCATCGGATATCTCGCCCTGGACCAGACTGACAGCGTCGTCACGGTGCTGCCATTCTATTACGCATACGGCGCCTCGGTGCTGCACACGCACCTGCTGGTCGGCGGCAGGGTGATTGTCGAGAAGGGATTCAGTTTTCCGCACCTCGTTTTCGAACGCATTGCGCTCGAAGGCGCGTCCGGCTTCGCAGGAGTCCCCTCCACGTTTGCACTGCTTCTATCTAGGGTGAGACTCGACTCGTATGACCTTGGCAACCTGCGTTACGTGACGCAAGCCGGAGGAGGCATGCCGCCCGCGTTGACGCGCCGCCTGATCGACGCGCTTCCCGGCAAGCAGATTTACGTCATGTACGGCCAGACCGAGGCGACTTCCCGGCTCACCTACGTGCCGCCGGAGCGCCTGCAGGAGAAGCTCGGCGCCGCGGGGCTGCCGCTTGCGGGAGTGGATATCGAGATCCGCGACGAAGAACGAAGACCTTGCGGTCGTGGCGAGGTGGGCCGGGTGTGGGTTCGTGGGCCCAATGTGATGCTCGGGTACTGGCGAAGTCCCGACGCGACCGCTACGGTATTGCACGACGAATGGCTCGATACCGGCGACGTTGGATACGTGGACGGAGACGGGTACCTTTTCCTGTCGGGCCGCCGCAGCGACATCATCAAGGTGGGCGCGCACCGCGTGCATCCTCAGGACGTCGAGGCTGCAATCGCGGAATTCCCTGGCGTCGCGGAAGTCGCGGTCGCAGGGATCGACGACCCGCTTCTGGGAGAGGTCGTCAAGGCCTTCGTCGTGGCGGCGCCGGGTTTCGCACCATCCGAGCAGGCCATTCGCCGCCACTGCCTGGAGCGGCTTGCAGCCTACAAGGTGCCGAGGAAGGTGGCGCTCGTGGCATCACTGCCGCGCACGGCGTCCGGCAAAGTCCGGCGGCAGGATCTGGTCAACAGGGAATAGAAATGAATGCACTTGCAGCACTGTCGTGGAGCGTTCTGGACATGGACCTCGAGGCCGAGGCCAGCCGGATTTGCGACAGGATCCGGCACATTACGGCGCGCGAACTGCACCGACGGGGCCTCGTGGTGGCCATTTCCGGCGGCATCGACAGTTCGACATGTCTGGCGATTGCGGTGCGCGCGCTGGGTGCCGGTCGTGTGCAGGCGCTGATTCTTCCGGAACGGGATTCTGCGGACGACAGCGCAGAACGGGCGAAGATACTGGCGACCCATCTGGGCGTGAATGTCATCGAGCAGGACATAGCCCCGACCCTGGAGGCAATTGGCTGTTATCGCTGGCGGGACGAAGCGGTTCGGCGTGCCCTGCCCGAATATGGCAGCGGCTGGAAAATGAAGATTGTCATCAGCGGTGGCGTCGAAGGTCGGGTCAATGCCTTCCACATCGTGGCCGAGGCACCCGACGGCCGCAAGTTCGACCAGCGCTTGGGATTACAGGACTATCTGCAGATCGTCGCCGCCACCAATTTCAAGCAGCGCGTGCGCAAGACGCTTGAGTACTTCCATGCCGACCGTCTGAACTACGCGGTGGTCGGAACACCCAACCGGCTGGAATACGACCAGGGGTTCTTCGTCAAGAATGGCGACGGAGCCGCGGACATCAAGCCCATTGCGCACCTCTACAAGAGCCAGGTGTACGCGATGGCCGCCCATCTTGGGTTGCCGGAACGCGTCGTCAGCGCCGTGCCTACCACTGACACGTACAGTCTGCCGCAGGGACAGGACGAGTTCTACTTCGCCTTGCCTTACCGGCAAATGGACCTCGCACTATGGGCGCTCAACCATGACATACCGGCTGCCGCCCTGGCGGGTGCACTAGGCATCGATGAAGCTCACGCGGAAGCCATCTATGCTGACATCGCCGTCAAGCGGCGCACCACGCAGTACCTTCATGGCAGGCCGGTGCTGATTGAGGACGTGCCTCTGGGCTGACCCCCATGCTGCGCCAGTTGGTCGAAGATGCCAGGTTCTATGCCGGCGGCTATCCGCACGCGAAGGTGGCTGCCTGGAGGATCCTATGGACGTGCCTGACGGACAGGGGTTACTGGTTCCTGCTCGGATATCGCGTGACACATTTTGCTACGTACAGTCGCGATCTGCGCAATCCGGCATGGTGGATCGCCCGCGTACTGGAATCCATCCTCCACTACATCAACGTTCTGGCCAGCAAGTCCGAGGTACTTGCCGACTGCTTCATGCCAGGAACGGTGCGGTTTTCGCCCGGTGGACACTATCTCCTGGGGGCGAAGGGAATCGGTCCGGGTACGGTATTGCAACCCCATGTGACCTTTGGCATGTCCGTCTCCAACGGCGGCATTGAGAGGCCCACGGTGGGTGCGAATGTTTGGATCGGACGCGACTGCGTCATCGCGGGGAAGCTGCATCTCGGGGACGGCAGTACCGTGCTCCCGGGCTCATACGTAACGATCGATGTTCCACCCGGTGCCGTGGTCAAGGGCAACCCGGCGCGCATAGTGCGTACCGCATTCGACAACACTGAGGGCCGGCGCCTGGTGCAACAGGTGGCAGTTCCACCGGGTCTGGAACCGTGAGGACATTCAGCGCGGACTTGAAGCGCCATCGGGCGCTGCGCGAGCGGGTGACCGTGAGCGGCGCGCTGCGGCTGTTGTGGGAGGACTACGGGCTGCAGGCACTGCTGGCTTATCGGCTGGGCCGATGGGCGGTTGCGCGTCGCCCCCGACCGTTCTGGTGGCCCGTCCTGGCGGCGGCCCTGCCAGTCTATTTCTTGGCAAGCAGATACGTGCGCCTCGTGTATGGCATCCGCCTGGACCTCAGCGCAGACATAGGCCCGGGACTGTACATAGGTCATTTCGGCAACATCTGGCTGCGGAATTGCCGGCTGGGAGCAGGGTGCTCGATTTCCCAGTCCTCGCGCGTCGGACCGGCGTGCCCCGGCGGCAAGGGACCGGAGATCGGCGACCGGGTGTGGATAGGTGCTCACGCCCAGGTCATCGGCGACATCCGCGTCGGTGATGGGTGCACTGTAAGCGCAGCTTCCGTACTGACGCGTGATCTGGTGGATCAAACCCTGTGCATGGGGAACCCGGCCAGGGCCGTGCTGCGCGGCTACGACAACACGCGGATGCTCAACCCTGATTGAATCGCGTACGGCGCTCTAGAGGGCGCCTTGCAAGTTCCGCATGCCGCCTTCCCAATGGACGGCCAGCTGTTCGATCTGCGTCTTCAGGTCTGCGCCGCGTCGCGTGGAAACGGCACGGGCACCCTTGAGAATGAATGCCTTGCAACCAGAGCTTACGTTGCGGAAGCAGGCTGTAGCACCGGTCTCCGGCAGGGCTCCGGACTCATCCAGCCACGCCAGATTCTCGGCAAGCAGCTCACTCGCGGCGCCGAGCTGCCGGACGCTCCCAAAGGCCCACAAGTGATAGTAGTCCAGCCCCCTTTCCTGGAGGATTGGTAGCTGCTGCTCGAAGTGGGCACCGAGCTTGCGGACGGGATTGACCACAGCGCGGCGGCTGAAATAGCGCCGCAGCAATTCAAGC
Source organism: Pseudomonadota bacterium (assembly GCA_030852845.1). Classification (GTDB taxonomy): domain Bacteria; phylum Pseudomonadota; class Gammaproteobacteria; order Steroidobacterales; family Steroidobacteraceae; genus ZC4RG30. The sequence continues at coordinate 62,779 of JALYWF010000011.1, read as the reverse complement.
GAGCGGCGCGCCAGCTGCGTGGGCTCCCCGTGGCGAGCACGGTCGATACGGACGATTTCGGCGAACAGCGGCAGGAAACCAGAGTCTGGCGCTGACCCGACGCGGAATAATTGGCGGAAATCCTCGCCCTCCAGGCGGTAGTACGAGGCATTGTGGAAGTACTCCAGCGACTCCCCATCGGGATCGATAGCGTTGAGGACGATGGTGGTCTTGCTGTGGTTGCGTTGATAGTCGGTCCCTGCCACGTCGGGCAACCAGAATGCATCGGCCTCGGTGCTGATTAGCTTGCCTGCAGCGAGATGGATTACCGCATGCTCGATCAGCGGTTTCCAGACAGTAAGTTCCTGCACTTCAATCCCGAACAGGTCGAAAAGGTCTTCATGCGCAGGCTTGAAGAAAGTCCACTGGTCGTCCTCGAAGTCGCCGGCGACCACGAACGGCAGCATCGCGCGCGTCTCCATCCGGAGTGCGTGCAACACCTCGATCCAGAGATCCACGTAGCAGTTCTTTTCCGGCCACGTGCGGTCGTCGGCGTGCAGTGGACTGCGGCTGTAACGCGAAGGGTCTATGTTGCGGATGACGCGGATCACGGCCAAAGAATTCCTCTGGCCTCCGATGGCCACTTGCCGGGGTCAAAGCCGTGTTCTTTCAGAAGCGCCATGGTGACTCTTTCCAGACCAAAGCCGAGGCAGGCCGTATTCGCGATTCGACCGTCAGACTGGCGGATCTCGAAGGTCGAACCGAAGTGCTCTTGGTGGAAGTTGAACGAGCAGACTGCAGTCGGGTTTTCTGCCGAGATCACTGGTACGAGCACCTCGAACTTGAGCCGCTGCTCCTTCTGACTCTTGCTGAGCACCTTGCCGCCACGCCCGAAGAAGGGATCGGAAGCAACGTCTGAGTTGGCGTTGAGTCCCAGGGAGCGCAGCAGGTCGAGTCCGCGCTGCAACCACAAGTTGCGCCACTCCACCACCTGGTCCCCCGAACCCATGCGGATCAGCTCACGCATCCGGAAGGACTGGAGGCGCGTGGGCTCCGGTGAGGGCTCATGGCGATATGCCCAGCCGAGAACATCGACGAGCCGTCCGTCCGCGGGCAGGACACCGGTGGCGGTGGGGTAGACCGGATAACAGATGGCAGGCGTCAGGCACACATCGGTCATTTTCAGCATCTGGCCCCACTCCCTGCCTTCGTTGGCAGCAGCGGCCAGTTCCTTGGACCCCAGTTCGGTGCCAAAGAAGCTGTGCACCGCACCGCAGAGATGCGGAAATGATTCTAGATAGTGCACCTTCTCGATTACCTTGCGGCTCACGATCGGCGGGAAACTCAGCCTTTCCGGCTGGTCCGGGGCGCACAGACGACTTACCGTGTTGTTGAATGCCTCGACAATGGACTCGAAGACCGCGCTGCGACCGAAGACTCCCGCCACGCCCGTCGGAATGATGAGGCCGTGTTCCACCAGTTCATTGTAGAACGTCTGCACGTCATAGGTTTTTGACACGCTCTCTCCTGAGTCTCGGTTGGTAGGTCAGCTGTCCTTGAACACCAGCAGCATGGCGGCGCTTTTGGACTTGACGCGTTCGTTGGAAATCATGAGCGATGCCGACAGCAGGTCGCGGAAATGACGCCCTACGCTGAACGGTGAGTTGTTCTTGTAACCCAGGATGCCGACGATCTGCAGCACTTGGTGGACAATGGGCGGCGCATTGGAAGACGCATTCACCTTGAGGTTGTTGAACTTCAGGGCCCAGCCGAGCGACAGAAGCTCCTCGCGGGCCTTTGAAGCCTCGCCCAGGGCATCGAATTCGTCGGCGACGGCCTGCCAGCTGTGCCGCAAGCCTTGCAAGGCTCCGGAGACCTCCGCCAGCCGCATGGCGGTGGGCGGTACGGATCCCGGCTTCTTGCGTGCTTCGGCGCGCACGTAAGCACCCGCGCGCGCCACCGAGTCAGCTGCTATGCCCCACCATAGCGCCGCCCACAAAACGTGAGAGTAGGGGACCATCGTCTGCGCGGAGGAGTCGGCGAAAGGCCCCGGGAGGATCTGCGATTCATCGCCGGACGAGCTGAGGCGGAAGCCGGGACTGCAGGTACCCCTCATCCCGAGCGTGTCCCAGTCGGTGGTCTGCTCCAGCTTGTAGTCACCGGTCTTCACGAGCACGAGCACCTGGTCATTGGCCGGCGCATCAGCATTGCGGCGTGCCGTCACCAGGATTGCGTCGGCGTGGGCACAATAGGAACCGGTCGTGGCATCCTTGTTCAGGACGAATCTTCCGTCCTTGCGCTCCACGGCACAGACGCTGGAGCGCGTATCGCCCGAGGTGCCAACCTCGGATGTCATCGATGCCAGCAGGTACTGCTTCTCGACCAGCTCCTGCAGGTATCCGGTCAACGCCAACGAACCGGCGTGATGCCGGGCAATGCATGCGACCTGGATATAGTGCATGGCCAGGACCATGCCGCTGCTGCCGCACCCCTGCGCAACGGCGGCGCAGATCTCCGCCAGCTGGCGCAGATTGCAGCCAGCGCCGCCAAGGTTTGCCGGAACAGCAGCCGAAAGCAGGCCCGCAGTCCGCAGCGCAGCGAGCGTCTCAGTCGGAAATCTAGCGCCCGAATCCACGCTTGCCGCGTTCTGCGCAGCCACGGAGCCGCCGATACTCCGCGCGGCTCCCAGCAGGGATGTGAAGTCATTCTTCATAGGGTCACTCGCCACAGGAAATGTTACATGATGGATCAGGATGCTGCGCCGCCGGCGTGAGCCGGTTCACGGTGGGCAACGAACCGCAGCTTGAGCGCCAGGAAATGCCTCTCGAAGAGATGATACGACACCACGCCAAGAAGGTATGTAAGGAACGTGAAGGCGGCCAGGAAGATCACGGGGCTGTCCAGTCCAGCAGACGCCAGCGCTGACCGGGCGGGCCGTTCCGTCAGAAGCAGTAACGGAAAGTGAATCACATACATCGCGTAGCTGTAGCGCCCCACTGATCTGAGCACCGACACCGACATCACGCGGCGGGTCAATGCGGGCAGCGCGGCGCCGTCGTATGTGTCACAGGAAATGAGGATCATGCACCCCGTAACCAGTGCAATCACCAGGTATCCGACGGTTATCGTAAGAGGTTGCTCCAGGTCGAACACGCGGGTCAGCAGTGCGCACCCGAGCAGCGCCGCAGTGCAGGTCAGCCACGCGAGGTTGCCGGTCACCTGCAGCTCCGGTCGTCCGCGCAAGCTTGGCAGCAGCCAGGCCGCCGCCGCCCCAATGGCCAGCGCATCCATGCGGCAGACCGTGGTCATGTAGGCGACATGCGTGGGCATGTCGAACAGCATGGTCAGGCATCGACACACGAACGCAATGATTACAATCGCAATGCATACGTGCAGCACCCTGGCGCCGCGTGCACAAACGAATATGACCGCCGGCCATATGAGGTAGAACTGCTCCTCCACGGCCAGGGACCAGAAATGCGAAAACAAGTACACCGTGCCGTGGAAGGGCTGGGTCCAGTTGCTGAGAAAAACCCACAGCCATGGAGCCTGTGAGAAGGTTTCCGCGTTCTCGGCTTCGATGGCAGCGAAGTGCGGCACCACGAAAAGGCCAATGGTGAGGGCAAGGAAGTACAACGGGAAGATCCGCAGCGCGCGTCGCATATAGAAGGACGAGAAGTAGTTTGTCGCACCCCGGCTTTGGAGCAGCTGATGCGTAATCAGAAAGCCGGAAAGAACAAAAAAGATCTGTACGCCGATCCAGCCGGCGTGGGAAATGACCGCGGGGATCCTTTCGAACTTGTCCGCGCCGTTGAACGCATTGATGTTGTGGGTGATCACCAGGAGCACCGCGAGACCGCGCAGGCCGTCCAGGAATGGCCAGTAACTCCGCTTGCCCGCCGCCTCAGTCATGAGGCTAGGTCGAAGCGTACCGGGCCGGGCAGGTTCAGCGCGCTGATGAATCCCCTGGGGGATGCTGCTGCAGGTCCGGCGGCACGCAAGGTCACGATCTTCGTCTCCCCCGGCACCAGACTGAAATACTGGTCGTCGGCCTGGTGCATCTCGGCATCTATGCGGATGGATCTCACGAAGCTGTTGCTGGAAATCAGAATCGCGGCCGCACCGTCGGCGGCGGGAGCGGGCGCCCACTTGATGGACGTTTGCGGATCTGGCGTGGAATGGAGGCCGGGCTGCGTCAGGTGAATGGCGCGCAGTGGCGTGCCGCGGCCTTCCAGCTGAAGCGAAGCGACGAGCACGTCTGTACTCATGGGGCCGAACCGGTAGGCAAACGTCAGATCATGGAATTCCTGCAGTTCCCGAGCCGCAGAAGCCATGATGCCCGAGCGGGCCGGTATCACCACGGACGACTCTGCAGAGAAAAGGGCGGTTCGTCCGCCGCGATAGGCCGTCAGCGTGAGCCTGCCCTCCAGGGCCGTCGCCGAGTCGTTCGCCACGTGCACGGCGATGCCATCGAGGCCTTCGTCTGTCATGCCAAGCCAGATTGGTTGCAAAACGCGTCGCAGAGCGTAATAGGGTGCCTTTGCCGTGCCCGTGGAATCCACAATTCCCCACCCAGACCCTGGCCACAGATCGCGGAGGAACCAGACAAGTGCGCCGCCGCACGCGGAGGCCGTCGTGCGCCATTCCGTGAACGCGGCCTCCATGACCTCCGCCGACACCCGTCGTGAGAGCTCCAGATAGCGGGCGTGGTCCACCGAGCGCAGCGCAAGCGGATCAACTCCGAACAGGGCCCTGAGATAGAAATCGCGCACGTCATCGAAATCCCAGCCGGCACCGAGATCGCGCGGCGATCGCCTCTTCCACGCGGCGTGATTGACCCGCAGCGACATTCCGCCGGGGACAGCGGCAAGGGTGTTTTCCTCCGGTACGTTGGCGATCGCCAAGCATTCGGTGGCAAAGCGCAATCCCGAACGCCGCAGGTCGTCGAAGGGTCGTAGATAGGCTCCCACACCATAATACGAGCTAGTGCCGCTGCCGACCTGGTGAGGAAATGCGCCGCCGCTGGCGCTGGAAGGCCAATACGGTACGTCGGGGCAGCCGGACGAAACGAGGGCGCGCAGGTGCTCATTGAACAGCGGAGGTTCCCAGTGTTCGCGTGACGCTCCGTACATCGCGGCCTGCTGGGACACTTCGCTGTTGCCACAGATCACGGCAATGCACGGGTGCTGTGCCCACAGGCGCAGTTGCTGCTGTGCTTCCTGTGTAACCCGTGCCAGGAAGTGCTCGTCCTGTGCCGGGAAGTCCATGTTGGCAAACATGAACTCCTGCCACACCATGATGCCCAGTTCGTCGCACAGTTCGAAGAACAGCTGGTTTTCGTACACACACGCGCCGCTGATGCGCAGCATGTTCATGCCCGCGTCCTTGACCTGCGTCAGGGCCCGGCGGTACTCATCGGCCGGTGCCTGCAGCGCCACCACGTCCAGCGGGGTCCAGCACGCGCCGCGGCAGAATACGCCGGTTCCGTTGATCAGCAGCTTGAATTCGTGGCCTGTCCCCTGCTGCAGGGAGATGTGGCGAAAGCCTATACGGCCCAGCACGCGCGACGAGCTGCGCCCGCGCGCGTCCATCGTCACCATCTCGACCACGTGCAGCGCCGGTTCGCCGTGCGTATGCGGCCACCAGGCAACAGGATCGACGACCCTGCAACGGGCCGACAAGCTGGCGCCGTGCCGTACAATCTCGGCTGTCCCGGCAACGCGACCCTCGTGGAGGACGCGTATCTGCATCTGCTCCGCGGGCACGCCATCAGCAGTCGCCGTGAAATCGACTACTCCCGACTTCGCTTCCATACGTGCGCGAAGAGCGATGCCACGCAGGCCTTGCTGTCTGTTCCAGCTGATCCATACCGGACGCCACGGCCCTACGGCGGCGGCAGGCGGGCTCCATCCGGGAGTACGGCCAAGAACCGTAGTCCGAAACCAGCGCAAGTGCTGATTCTCGATCATGGGCGCGCGCCAGCGCGGCCGGCCCCGCCTCGTGGCCAGCGCCGCATCCAGCGAGCGAAAGGCGAGTTGCAGCAGGTGCCGGCCCGGTTTAAGTGTCCCCAGTGGCTTTTCATGGGCCACGAACATGCTGTCGCTGCTCAGCAGGAGCTGGCCGTTGAACCACACTTCACAGAGCGTGGCCAGTCCGTCCAGGCCGAGAACGGCATCGGCAACGTCCACGTCGGGCGGTGTCACCATGGTTTTCTGGAACCACCAGTCCGAAGCATCGAAGCGCTGTTCCGGGCCATCCAGCGACCAGCGGCCCAGTGCACGCAGGGTACCGGCAGCAGTCCCGGGAACGGTGGCGGGCAACCACTCTGGGGCAAGGGAGCGCAGCGTCTCGGGATCTCGGCATGCACCCGCAGGTGTCGAGCACACCTCCCAGTCGCCGAGCAGGCACTCGCGGAACAGAGGATCCGTAGTTTCCCTGTGCCCGCTCACCTTATGTCAAGCGGCGTCTGGCCCGGTCAACTTTTCAACTGCACCGCGAATCGCTGAAATGCTGCTAAACACAGCACGCGTCAGCATCTCGTCGGGAAACTCGATGCCGAACTCTCCTTCGATCGCGAGCATGATGCTGACACTGGCGTGAGACGTAAGGCCTGCCTGGTAGAGATCCGTGGTGTCCTGAATTTCGGCAATGGGTGTGCCGAGCCGGCCGTGATCCTGGAGGATGCTGCGGATCCGCTGCGAGGTATCGTTGCTCATGGAGTGGGGAAGCACTATGACAGAGGTGCCGTACTTTACCAGACTCACCGGCGCGCGAGTTCGTCCAGAACGGCCCTGCGCACCTCCCGCCAGACTGTGAACGGGATCTCATGCCCCCCGTCAAATGGCAGCCATTTCACCTGCGCACCCCCGCGTTCCAGTGCGTCGCGCAACTGCTCGCCAGCGTGAAATGCGAGATCGGAGTCCTGACGTCCGTGACTGACTATCACAGGCATGCCACGCAGTCTGGCAAGCCTCGGTTCCCACTCGCTGGCGGCGATCCGGCAACTCGAGTGCAGAAAGAGTCCCGCGACCGCCTGGCGCGAGTGCAGCACCACGTCGCACGCCAGCATTCCACCCTGCGAGAATCCGAGCATGAACAACGGCAAGCCCTCGTGGCGACTGCTCAGTTCGGCCATCAACGATGAGATCAGCTCGCGTGCAAGCTCCCGGCCAGCGGGAAGCTCCGCAGAAAGATCCCGTGGACCCAAGTCCATCCGTGCTTGCCGCTGCACCGGGTCCACGTGCCACCAGCTGCGACCGCGATTTTCCACCGGATGTGGTGCGAGAGGTGCGTACAGAGCCGCGGGAAGTTTCATCGCCTGTGCCAGCGGCAGGAGATCCGCAGCGTCCATGCCGTATCCATGCAGCACGATCAGCGCGCAACGTGCGGATACGTCGGGCATGGCAGCAAGGCAATGCAGGCCGCGGGCAGGCAGCTGCTCAGTCTTCATCAGAACTTGTCAGGAGCTGGGGCACGCCGGGATCAGTGTCGGAAATCAACTTGCGCAGCGCACTCTTGAGCACGAGGGTCTCGCCAGGACCGAGGTTGCGCTCCGCGTGAGCTTCCGCTGCTTTTGCCGCGGCTACCAGCTGCACCACAACGCCGCGGCCCTTCTCACTCAGCGTGGCGCGTGCGCTTGGATCATGGCCCCCGTGAAGCTCGACCAGCCCCGCGGCGGCGAGACCGGCGAGCAGTTCGTAGCTGACGCGGGGCCCCGTCACCCAAAGCAACCGGTCGAGTTCGGCAATGCTGCGGTTGTCTGCCACTCCCAGAACGCTAAGTACGAACCACTCCTGCTTGCTGATAGCATGACGCGCCAGCTCCGGATGCAGGCCACGGAACATCTGGAAATGGGCGCGACCGAGGAGGTAGATCAGGAAATCCCGGCTGAAGCTGCTGTCAGGTTCACTGTTCCACTCGTCGTTGTGCGGAACCTCGCTGCGCTTCTCCACGGCGAACGCGTAGCGGCCAGCGTGGTAAAGCAGCGGCGGCCGGTGCCAGGAATCGAACCCAAGCACCTCCCCGACAAGGATTACGTGGTCGCCTCCCTCATGCCGGAATGCCGTGCGGCAGCGGAATCTCGCCGCACAGCCTTCCAGCAGCGGGACTTCCCCTTCGCCCCTTTCGATCGACAAGCCGGCGAACTTGTCCGCGCCGGGCGTCGCGAAGCGGGCCGACAGACTGTCCTGATCGGACGCGAGAATGTGGACGGCGAAGTACGGGTTGTTCTGGAACGCAGCGAGGCTCAGAGCCTTGCGTGACAGACTCCACAGAATCATTGGCGGGTTCAGTGAAACCGAATTGAAGCTGTTGGCGGTGACACCGACGTCGTCGCCGACCTCGCTGCGGGTCGTGACGATGGTCACACCGGTGGCAAAATTTCCCAGCGCGCTGCGAAAGGCGCGAGAATCGAATGAACCCTGGCTCTCCAAGGGCGGCTTTCCTCCATCCGCTCGGCCTGTCTACGGGACGGTCCGTCCTGTCATCTTCAAGGCCGCGCCGATGAATCATAACAGTGTGAAGGACCTGTATCAGGTCTCATCCTGCCGGAGGCAATTGAGGCGCTACGCCGCCGGATTGATTCGCCATTAGCCATTGCACCCCCGCGCCTGCCGCCTAGAATACCGACCAATGCGCATCAAGGTTTTCGGGCATCATCTTCACCTGCCGTTGCTCCTGCTGATTTTGCTGGAATTCCTGGCGTTTGGTGGGGCGGCTCTGGTCGCAGTCACGGTGCGGTTGGGAGCCGACGTCGACGCCGTCACGGCGAGCGTCGGAAACGTCTGGTCGCGGGTGTTGCTGTTCGCAACCGCCTGCTCACTGTCCTTTCTTGCGCTAGGCCTCTACGGCAGCAGCCGCACTACTGCCTTCGGTGTGGCGTTGCGGGTCGTCATCGCCTTGCTTGCTACCGTTGTGGTCGTGGCAACGGTTTTCTATTTCATGCCGTCCATCGAAATCGGTAGAGACGTGCTCGCCATTGCGACGCTGCTGTCCGCGGCTGTAGTTCTTGGGTTGCGGGCACTCGCTCTTCCTCTAATGCATCTGGAGGGGATGAAGAAGCGCATTTTGGTGTACGGCCACAGTGCCCGCATGGCGGCATTTAGTCGCATGCGCAGGCGCAGTGACAGGGCGGGCTACAACTTGGTGGGTGTCGTACACCACAGCAGCGAGCCAGTGGGGAAGATCAATCTTCTGGGCGAGCCGATCTTCGAAGCGCCGAATGGCCTGAGGGCGCTCTGTGAAGAGTTGAACATCGATGAGCTGGTCGTGGCCCTCCAGGATCGTCGCCAGGCACTCCCGGTAAAGGAACTGCTGGAGTGCCGGTTGGCAGGAATCGGGGTGATCGAGTTCATCTCCTTCATGGAACGCGAAACCGGACGTATTCAGCTGGATCTTCTTTCGCCGGGCTGGATGATCTTCGGCGAGGGATTCAGGCGTGATGGTCTGCGTCTGTTCACAGCGCGTGCGCTGGATTTCGTGGCTAGCGCAGTAGTGCTGCTTGCGACCTCTCCCATCATGCTGCTTGCTGCACTGGCGATCTGGCTTGAGGACGGCCGCAAGGGTGGTGGGGTGTTCTATCGTCAGGCCAGGGTGGGCTTCGAGGGGCGGGTATTCGGGCTGACCAAGTTTCGCAGCATGCGAATGAATGCGGAGGCAGGTGGCGCTCAGTGGGCGACGAAGAATGACCCGCGGGTGACGCGCGTGGGAGCGCTGATGCGCAAGACGCGCATCGATGAGTTGCCTCAGCTTCTGAGCGTGATGCGTGGGCACATGGGTTTTGTGGGGCCGCGACCGGAGCGTCCGGAATTTGTGGCCGAACTCGAGCAGAAGATTCCCTACTACGCTTACCGCCATGCAGTGAAGCCGGGCCTCACCGGTTGGGCGCAGATAAGCTATCCCTATGGGTCATCGATTGAAGACGCGAAGCAAAAGCTTCAGTACGATCTGTACTACGTAAAGAACCACAACCTGTTGTTCGATCTCACGATCCTGGTTCAGACCGTAGAGGTGGTGCTGATGGGCAAGGGTGCTCGCTGAGGATCTCAGTCTATTCCTCCAAGTCGCTTCTCCACGCTGTATCTGGGCCGGCGTTTGGATTCCAGATAGATTTTGCCCACATATTCACCGATTACGCCGAGGCAAAGAATCTGGATTCCGCCCAGGAAATACATAGGGACCACCGTCGATGCCCACCCTGGAATCGCGGAGTCTGTTGCGAGCTTCACCAGGAGCGCCCAGACAGTCACGGCGAGTGAGCCCATTGCAATGAAAAAGCCGAGGGCTGCGACCAGTCGTACCGGCGCCACGGAGAAGGAAGTGATGCCTTCCCACGCGAGCGATATCATGCGTCGAGGGGGGTACTTCGAAATCCCAGCCGTGCGCGGGCGGCGTGCATACCGCACTGTGGCAGTTGGCAATCCGAGCATGGGAATGATGCCGCGCAGGAAAAGGTTGGTCTCTGAGTACCTTTGCAGTTCCATCAGTGCGCGCCGCGACAGCAGTCGGTAATCGGCGTGATTGATAACCACATCAATGCCCAGCAAGCGCAGGAATCGATAGTAGCCCTGGGACGTGGTGCGCTTGAGGAAGCTGTCGCTGGAGCGGTCATCGCGCACGCCGAGCACGATGTCGCGGCCAGCGAGGTATCGCTGCAGCATCGGGGCTATGGACGCCACGTCATCTTGCAGGTCTGCATCGATTGTGATGATGGCATCCGCATTACATTCCAGCATGCCAGCCAGCAGGGCGCCCTGATGACCAAAGTTGCGCGTGAGCTTGATGCCGTGCACGCGCCCGTCGGAGGCGTGCAGTTCGCAGATCAGCGGCCACGTGCGATCAGTGCTTCCGTCATCGACCAGGCAGAGATAGCTGTCATCAGCGACCAGATTTTCTCCCTGCAGGCCGACAAGCAGTCGGAGCAGCGTCGCGGCAGTGGCCCCAACTGCTTCCTCCTCATTGCAGCAGGGTACTACAATGGCGAGGCGCGGCAGAGCGCCGGAAGAAGTCCTGGATTGGCCGTTGCTCACGTTCTTCCCTGACTCAAGGCTCCGGCCAGTCCGGGCTTCTGTTGGCATCAATCATCTCCCGAACTTCGCGCTGGTCTGCCCGGCGCATCGGCCGGCCATCCACTGGACTTGCCGGAGCCTGCCGGATGCCATCGCGCGGAAAGACGAAGGCCTCGACCGTTTCAGCGCCAATCGCAAAACGAACAGTCGGTACTGAAATTTCTCGTCCGGGTGACATTCGCATGCGGCGTTCGAATTCTTCGTACTCGAAGCGTCCGTCCATTAGGTGAACGTACACAGCCTCGGCGCTATCGGAGAACACGTGTAGCTGGATGTCGGCAAACTGCGTTGCCGAGCCGGCAAGCACTGAACCCACCAGGCGAGGCTCGAATTTCTGCAGCAACACCATCGCCTCCAGCGCAACCCGACGCTGTTCCTGCAGGCTACGAAGGTGTTCAGCGGCGCCAAACATTCGCTGGCGCGACATCAGTGCAGCTTCGATTTCGGTATTTTTTGGCAGGGCCGCGCCGTCGAAGACGCCGTAACGTTGGGCCGCCTTGCGTTTCGCGGCCAGGAAATCCTGGATGCCGTGTTCAGCCATGAGCCTGGCAGCCTCTTCGGCGACGGCGCTGCGCAGATGGTCGGAGCGGGTAGGAGCACGCTTGGCCATGGCTCATTTTCTCGACTGGGGCGTGATGAAATCGGCCCGCAGGCGGAAGTCTGTCACATTGCCGCAGGCAGATCGAGTCCCGACGTATCGTCGCGGAGCGATTTGAGGCGATAATCCCGCGCATCCGATACGGGAGGTTCTCGTGCTGAGCTTGCGTAATTGCCGCATTGGCGTGGTAGGTCTGGGCTATGTCGGTTTGCCGCTCGCGGTTGAATTCGGCAAGCAGTTCAAGACGGTCGGCTTCGACATCAAGCCCGCACGCGTCAAGGAGCTGTCCGCCGGTCGTGACAGCACGCTCGAGGTCACCAAGGGCGAACTGAAGGAGGCCGCGCGCCTCTCCTTCACCGCCAACGTCAAAGACCTCAAACCCTGCCACGTCTACATCGTCACCGTCCCCACCCCCATCGACGACTACAAGCGCCCCGACCTCACCCCCCTGGTCAAGGCCAGCGAATCCCTCGGCACCGTCCTGAAAAAGGGCGACATCGTCATCTACGAATCCACCGTCTACCCCGGCTGCACCGAGGAAGTCTGCGTTCCCATCCTCGAGAAGGTCTCCGGCCTGAAGTTCAACCGCGATTTCTTTGCCGGCTACAGCCCCGAGCGCATCAATCCCGGCGACAAGCAGCACCGCCTGCCCACCATCAAGAAGGTCACCTCCGGCTCCACCCCGGAGGCCGCCGACTTTGTCGACAGCCTCTACGCCAGCATCATCACCGCGGGCACCCACAAGGCCTCCAGCATCAAGGTCGCCGAGGCTGCCAAGGTCATCGAGAACACCCAGCGCGACGTCAACATCGCCCTGATCAATGAGCTGGCCCTGATCTTCAACCGCCTCGGCATCGACACCGAGGAGGTACTGCTGGCCGCCGGCACCAAGTGGAACTTCCTGCCTTTCCGCCCTGGTCTCGTGGGCGGACACTGCATCGGTGTCGACCCCTATTACCTGACCCACAAGGCCCAGGAAATCGGCTACCACCCGGAAATGATCCTTGCGGGCCGCCGCCTGAACGACAACATGGCGCTGTACGTGGCCAGCGAGGTGGTCAAGCTGATGACCAGCAAGCGCATCCACGTGAAGGGTGCCCGGATCCTCGTGCTGGGGCTCACGTTCAAGGAAAACTGCCCCGACCTCAGGAATTCGAAGGTCATCGACATCATCCGCGAGCTCGAGAAGTACGGCGCGAAGGTCGACGTGCACGACCCCTGGATCGACACCAGGGAAGCCCGGCACGAATACGGCGTGAAGCCGCTGAAGGAACTGGGCAAGACAAAGTACGACACAGTAGTGCTGGCTGTCGCCCACAACCAGTTCCGCGAAATGGGCATCCAGGCTATTCGCCGGCTGCTGAAGCCCAAGAGTGTCATCTACGACATCAAGCACCTGTTCCGGCGCAACCAGGTAGACGGGCGCCTGTGACCTGACGAGGCGGGCCAGCCTCGGCCTGGCCCGCGGGGCGCCCTGGGGCCGCGCCTCTTCAGAATATCGGCGCCCCGCTGCTACCCCCGCCCTCCGCCGGCACATACCCCTCACCCGGCGACGGCTCCTTCGGCAGCCGATCCACCAGGAACTTCTCCACCACCGCCCCCGGATCCAGCGGATGCGCCCGGTGCCCCGTTACCGGCGAAATCCTCACATCCACCAGCCCAGGCGGTCGCGGCGGCCGGGACGATGGCGTCTCCTTCAACGCCTCGCCCATGAAATACATCCAGATCGGCACCGCCGTCGTCGCGCCTTCTTCCCGGTCTCCCAGTGGCGAGTTGTCGTCATGACCCACCCACACGCTGGTCACCAAATCACGCGTAAACCCGTTGAACCAGGTATCACGCCCGTCATTGGTCGTGCCGGTCTTGCCGGCAAGGTCGTCCCGCCCCATCGACCGTGTTCGCCTGGCTGTGCCGCGCGTGGTCACCTCATGCATGATGTCGCTCATCAACCAGGCGTTCTGCGGCGTGATGACCCGAGGCGCCAGGCGTTCTTCCGGAAGGAATCCCCGTCCACCCTGGACGCTGGCCAGCTCGCGCATTCCTTCGGGGATGTCCCCCATGCCGAACAATGCCGTCGTCGGTGCTTCCGGCAGCCCCGCGCCAGGGTTTGCCGGGTCCACCGGAGAGCCACCTTCCATCACCACCGGCAGGGCCTGCGCCCCTTCAATATCCTGTGGTTCACCTGCATCCAGTTCGCTGGATTCAACGGCCTCTACCGCCGCCCCTGGCGGCAGGCTCGCAGTCACCAGCGGCGAACTCTCCGGCAGCTCGCACGCAGCGCAGGCCAGCAGCGGCTCCGCCTGGTACACCACCTCGCCGGCCGCATCCTCGACCCGCAGGATCCAGTACGGCTCCACGCGAAACCCACCATTCGCGAACACCGAATATCCACGCGCCATCTGCATCGGCGTCGCCGACAGCGTGCCCAGTGCCAGCGTGAGGTTGGGCGGCATCTTCTTCGCGTCGAAACCAAACTGCGACGCATACCCGATGAAATTGTCGACGCCGATGTCCTGCAGGATGCGGATCGACACCAGGTTGCGCGAATACACCAGCGCCTCGCGCAGCCGCATCAATCCGCCGAATTCGCCTCCGGAGTTCTGCGGCCGCCAGGCCTGTTCAGTCTCGCTGTCATCCACCATCACCGGCAGGTCATAAATGGTCGTGGCGGGCGTGAAGCCGTTCTCCAGCGCAGCGGAATAAAGGAACGGCTTGAAACTCGAGCCGGGCTGACGGTTGGCCTGGGTGACGCGGTTGAACTGGTTGCGATAGAAATCGAAGCCACCGACCAGCGCCACCACGGCTCCATCCACCGGGTTCATGGATACCAGCGCGCCCTGGGCCTTGGGTTCCTGCGCCAGCCGCGCATTGCCGCGGCCATCGGCGATCACTTGCACAACCTCGCCGCGGTTCAGGACGTCGGCAGCCTTTTTCGGCGCGGCACCGACTCCGTTGCGCAGGGCCTTTGCCGCCCAGGACATGCCCTCCCATGAAATGCGCGCCTTGCCCCTGCCGCGGATGTGCACTTCGGCGGTGGTGGCCGCCACCTGCAGCACCACAGCAGGTTCGAGCACGCCTACCGGACGAAACTCCCCCAGCAGGACATCGAGCTCGGCATCGGTCGATGCGGCGGGCACTTGCACCTTCCCCAGTGGTCCGCGATAGCCCTTGCGCTGGTCGACAGTGAGCAGGCCCAGCCGCATCGCGCGATTGGCAGCGGCCTGGGCCCGGTCATCGACGGTCGTGATCACCTTGTAGCCTGAGTTCAGCGCCGCCTCACCGAACTTGTCCACGACAAACTGCCGCACCATCTCCACCACATACGGCCCTTCCACGTCCGTCAGCGATCCATGGTCGCGCGAGACGATCGGTTCAATGCGAGAGGCCTCGTGGGTGGCCGCATCGATGAACCCGAGCTCGGCCATCCGGCGCAACACATACGTGCGCCGCGATTCCGCATTCTTCACGCTCCGGATCGGGTTCTGTATCGCCGGCGACTGGATGATGCCGGCCAGCATCGCCGCCTCCGCCACGGTCAATTCATCCAGGTGCTTTCCGAAATAGGTTTGCGCCGCAGCCGCAATGCCGTAGCTGCGCTGCCCGAAGAAGATCTTGTTCAGGTAGATGGCAAGGATCTCCTCCTTGCTGAAATCCCGCTCCATGCGCCAGGTGACGAACACCTCCGACATCTTGCGCCGCATGGTGCGGTCGAGGCTCAGGAACACATTGCGCGCTGCCTGCTGCGAGATTGTGCTGCCACCCTGGGAGGAGCCGCCGGTGGCTGTCTTGAACACCGCCCGCGCCACGCCCATCCAGTCCAGGCCCCTGTGCTCGAAGAAGCGGTCGTCCTCGGCCGCCAGGACGGCCTGGCGCACGATCAGGGGGATGTCCTCGAACTCCACGGGAATCCGCCGCTCTTCCCCGATACGGCCCATTACGGCCCCCGAGGCGGTGTAGACGGTCAGCGGCACCGACAACTGCAGCAACCGGTGCATGTTGTCCTTGGTCGGCAGCGACGGCGCCAGGTAGACGAAGGTGCAGGCGAGGGCAAAAACAAACGCCAGGACCAGCCCGCCAAGGCCGATTGCAGCCCACCGCAGGCTGCGAACGAGAATGGGGTTCACGGATTTAACATGCCCTTATTGCGCCGGATGGGCTGCGGGTGCAGTTTCCCTCCCGCGGCGTGATTGAACAATGCCCGCCAAGGCAGCCGTCCGGAACTGCGGACGGCCTCACGGAAAGCAGGGCCGGGCTTCGCGTTCAATTTAACCGTTTCGTGGGTTATAGTTGGCGGCAATTCAGGCAGGACAAGCGTTTCGGCGCCTAACTAGCTGAAAGGTAAGGGAGAACTGTGTTTCTAAATTTGCGCAGGCACCGCCCGGTCCTTGGCCTTGATATTACGACTTCGTCCATCAAGCTCATCGAACTGAGCCTGTCGGGTGGGCAGTACGTAGTCGATTCCTACGCCGCCGAGGCCACCCCCCAGAACGCCATGAACGAGAAGGCCATCGTCGACGCGGACGCCGTCGGCGAGGCAATTGCACGCGCCGTGCGCCGTGCCGGCGCCCGCACCCGCGAGGTGGCCGTGGCCATCAATGGCGACGCGGCCATCACCAAGGTCATCCAGATGCCCCGCAACCTGAAGGATGCGGACCTGGAGGCCCAGGTGGAGATGCAGGCCGACCAGTACATTCCCTTCCCGATGGAAGAGGTCGCCTACGACTTCGAGGTGCTCGGTGCCTCCGAGCGCGATGGGGATTCCAACGACGTGCTGCTGGTGGCCTCGCGCACCGAGAACGTGGACCAGCGCCGCGCGGCGGTCTCTGCGGCCGGCCTCTCGGCCCGCGTGGTCGACGTCGAGGCCTTCGCCCTCGAGAACGCCTGCAAGCTGATGACGCACCAGATGCCCGACGGTGGCATCGACCGTGTGGTCGCGGTGGTCGACTTCGGCGCCAGCACCACCACGTTCAGCGTGCTGAAGAACCTGAAGGTCGTCTATACACGCGACTTCGCCTTCGGCGGGCAGCAGCTCACCGAGGAGATCATGCGCACCTACGGCCTCTCGCTCGAGGAAGCGGGCCGCTCGAAGAAGGAAGGTGGCCTGCCGGCCAACTACCAGACCGACGTGCTCGATCCCTTCATCGACGACATGACGCAGCAGATCAGCCGCTCGCTGCAGTTCTACCTGGCCTCCGGCACCGGCCGCGAGCAGCCCGAGAAGGTGCTGATCTGCGGCGGCTGCGCCAACATCCCCGGCGTCGCCGACGTCGTGCAGAGCCGCATCGGCATCGAGGCGGAGAAGGGCGATCCGCTCGGCCAGATGAAGATTTCCTCGCGCGCACGGGCCCAGAACGTGCACCGCGATGCCACCTCACTGCTGACCGCCTGCGGTCTGGCGCTGCGGAGCTTCGACTGACATGCCACGCATAAACCTGCTCCCCTGGCGCGAACAGCAGCGCACCGAGCGCAAGAAAGCCTTCGCCGTTGGCATGTTCGGCGCGTTCCTGGCCGCGCTGGTCGTGGCCGGCATCGGCTGGTTCCTGATGAAGCAGACCATCGACGCCCAGCAGGACCGCAACAACCTGCTGCGCGCCGAGATCAAGGTGCTCGACAAGAAGATCGAGGAGATCAACGACCTCGAGGCGCAGAAGCAGCAGCACATCGCGCGCATGGAGATCATCGAGAAGCTGCAGCAGTCGCGGCCGGAGATCGTCCATGTGTTCGACACCTTCGCCCGCGTCGTCCCGGACGGGGTCTACCTGACCTCCCTGAAGCAGACCGGCAGGAAGTTCCAGTTCCAGGGCGTCACGCAATCCTCGACCCGCGTGTCTGACTTCATGAAGTCCATCGATGCCTCCCAGTGGCTGACGAAGGCCGACGTCGAGAAGATCGAAAAGCAGAATTTCGTGATGAACGCCGAGCTGGCCAGCGCGCCCGCGGCCGCCAAATAGGCGCCAGGAACGACACATGACATTCGACGAACTGAAACAACTCGACCCGAAGGACCCAGGCCGCTGGCCATTTCCGGTCCGGGTCGGTGCAATTGCCATCTTCTTCGTGGTCGCCAGCGTCGCGCTGATCTGGTTCGGCGTGTGGAACAGCAACAAGGATGAGCTGGCCCGCTACGAGTCCGAAGAGGCGAAATTGCGCACCGAGTTCAAGGAGAAGCACGCCAAGGCGGTGAACCTCGATCTCTACAAGCAGCAGCTTGCCGACATCGAGCGCTCCTTCGGTGCCATGCTCCGGCAGCTGCCTGGCAGCTCGGAAATGCCAGCACTGCTGACCGATATCTCCCAGTCCGGCAGCGGCGTCGTGCAGCAGGATCTCTTCGAGCCGCAGGCGATTGTGCTGCACGATTTCTACGCGGAGCAGCCGATCAAGATCCGCGTCTCCGGCAGCTACCACCAGATCGCCGAATTCGTCAGCACCATCGCCGCACTGCCGCGCATCGTCACACTGCATGACGCCGCGATCACCACGCGGCGCGGCGCCAATGACGACCTGACACTCGACGTGACCGCCCGCACCTACCGCTACCTGGACGAACAGGAACAGGCGGCCAAGGCGAGCGAGAAGAAAGCCAACACCCGGAACAACAGGCGCCGATGATCAGGAAAGCAATACCGCTGCTGGTGCTGGCGCTCGCGGCCGGATGTTCCTCCAAGGACGCCGACCTCCAGCGCTTCATCGAGACCACCAAGCAGGAACAGCCCGGTGGCGTGAAGCCACTGCCCGAGGTCAAGCCGCAGGAGACCTTTACCTACTCGGCACAGAACCTGCGCTCGCCGTTCATGCCCGGTGGGTCTGGCAGTTCGAGCTCGGGCGTGCGGCCCAACAGCAACCGCGCCCGCGAGAATCTCGAGCAGTTCCCGCTCGACACCATGGCGATGAAGGGCACGCTGCAGATCGGCGGCCGGACCTACGCCCTGGTGCAGACGCGCGACGGCCTGGTGCACCGCGTGCTGCCCGGCAACTACCTGGGGCAGAACGAGGGCCGCATCGTGAAGATCGAGCCTTCGAGGATCACATTGAGCGAAATCGTCGCCGACAGTCTCGGCGGATTCATTGAACGCCCGGCCACGCTGGCCTTGGCCGAATGATGGCAGGAGAGATGCGAATGAACCGTAGTATTGCCATTCCCACAACGCTGTGCCGGCTGATGCTGGCGGCGCTGGCCATAGTCGCCGCGCCTGGCGCGTCGGCAGCGGCCGCAGCCAACACGCTGCAGGCGGTGGATGTGCAGCCATTGGGAACCCAGGGCGTGCAGGTGGTGCTGACCACCAGCGGCGCGGCTCCCCAGCCCAACGCCTTCGCCATCGAGAACCCGGCGCGCATCTCGCTCGACCTCGCCGGCACGGCGCTGGGCCTGCCGCAGCGGCGCATCGATGTGCGCACCAATGGCCTGGAGAGCGTGCTCGCCGCCGAAGCTGACGGCCGCACCCGCCTGGTGCTCAACCTGGACCGCATGCAGGCCTACAGCACCCGCGTCGAGGGCAACCGCATCATCCTGACGCTGGGCGAAGCCGGCGCCGCTGCTGGCGCCCCGGTGGTCGCCGCTGCCGCCGCCGGTGCTGCGCCTGCCACAGCCGCGCCGCGCCTGAACCGCGGCATCCAGAACATCGACTTCCGCCGCTCCCCCGATGGCACCGGCCGCATCATCGTGCGCCTGGGTGATCCCCGCACTCCCGTGAACCTGCGCCAGCAGGGCAACCAGGTGATGGTGGATTTCGTGGGCGCCGACCTGCCCCAGCAGCTGCGCCGCAGCTTCGATGTCTCCGACTTCGCCACGCCGGTGACGGGCTTCAATGCCATCGGCACGCCCAATGGCACGCAGCTGGTCATCAGCGCCTCGGGTGACTTCGAGCAGCTGGCCTACCAGGCCGAAGACCAGTACGTGGTCGAGGTGCAGGCCCGCCGTGCACCGCGCGCGGTCAGTGTCGAGCGTCCCGTCTATACGGGCGAGCGGATGACCGCCACCTTCCAGGACATCCCGGCGCGCACCCTGCTTATGCTGATTGCACAGACGGGCGGCAAGAACATGGTCATCAACGACTCGGTGGGCGGCAACGTCACGCTGAGCCTGGAAAACGTGCCCTGGGACCATGCGCTGGACATCGTGCTGCAGCTCAAGGGCCTGGACAAGCGCATCACGGACAACGTGATCATCGTGGGTCCCACCGCCGAGCTGGCCAACCGCGACAAGGCGCAGCTGGCCGCGCGCAAGGAACTGCAGGAGCTGGCGCCGCTGCGCACCGAACTCGTGCAGGTCAATTTCGGCAAGGCCGGCGACATCGCCTCGCTGCTGCGTTCCACGGGCGGTGAAGGTTCTTCGTTGCTGTCCGCGCGCGGCAACCTCACCGTGCACACGGCCACCAACTCGCTGCTGATCCAGGATACGTCCGAGAGCATCACCGCCATCCGCGAGCTGGTGCAGCAGCTGGACATCCCGGTGCGCCAGGTGCGCATCGAGGCCCGCATCGTGGCCGTGAGCGAGGACTTCTCGCGTGACCTGGGCGTGCGTTTCGGCGCCACCGGCATCACGACCACCGGCGACGGCTTCATCTCCAGCACCGGCAACGCGCTGGCCAACGAGGACATCCTCGGTGCCGGCGGCGCTCCCTTCCCCGGTGGTGCGCCCTTCGCGCCGAGCCGCTACAACGTGAACCTGCCGGCCCCGAGCCCGGCCGGCGCCATCTCCTTCCTCGTGCTGGGCAGCGACTACCTGGTCGACCTGGAGCTCTCCGCGGCGCAGTCCGAAGGCAACGGCGAGGTGATCTCCTCCCCGCAGCTGACGGTCACCAACCAGCAGGAGGCGATGATCGCCCAGGGTTCGGAGATTCCCTACCAGGAAGCAGCCTCCAGCGGCGCCACCTCGGTGTCGTTCAAGGATGTGAAGACCTCGCTGTCGGTGACACCGGTCATCACCCCGGACAACCGCCTGATCCTCGACATCGCCGTGCAGAAGGAGCGTGTCGGCCAGCTGGTGGTGGGCATCGGCGGCGGCCAGATCCCCTCGATCGACTCCAGCGAGATCCGCACCCGCGTGGTCGTGAACGACGGGCAGACCGTGGTGCTGGGCGGCATCCTGGAGACCGAGCGCCGTGAGAACGTGAAGAAGGTGCCGCTGCTGGGCGACGTGCCCATCTTCGGCCACCTGTTCAAGTCCACCAGCCGCGTGAACAACAAAGACGAGCTGCTGATCTTCGTGACGCCGAAGATCGTGCGCGAGGGCACCTCGACCCGCTGACCGCCAGCAGGTCGATCGACGCAGCGGCCGCCCAAGGGCGGCCGTTTGCATTTTGGGGCATCATCCGCCCAGCATGCTCGGCAAGCGCAACATCTACCTGATCGGCCCGATGGGCACGGGCAAGACCGCAGTGGGCAAGCACCTGGGGCGGCTGCTGGCGGTGCCTTTCATCGACAGCGATGCCGAGATCGAGCGCTCCGCCGGCGTGGACATCCCCTACATCTTCGATGAGGAAGGCGAGGACGGTTTTCGCCGACGCGAACACCAGGTGCTGGCCGAGCTGTGCGAGCGCGAGCCCGTCGTGCTGGCCACCGGTGGTGGCGCCATCCTCGACCCTGCCAACCGCCAGCTGCTGAAGCAGCACGGTGTGGTGGTGTTCCTCGAGACCTCCATCCAGCAGCAGCTGCAGCGGGTGGGCAGCGGACGCGGCCGGCCCCTGCTGAAGGCTGGCGGCCCGGGACTGCTGGAGCGGCTCGAACAGCTGCGGACGGTGCGTGATCCGCTTTACCGCGAGACGGCCGACATCACGCTCACCACCGACAGCCGGCGCGTGCCGCGCGTGGCGGAGCTGATCCTGCGCGAGCTGGGCCTGCAGAAGGCGTCCTGAGCGCGCGGTGGCGCCTATAATTCTCCGGTGCGCACTCTCAATGTCTCGCTGGGCGAACGTTCCTATCCCATCCTGATCGCCCCAGGGCTGCTGTCCGATGGCCCGCAGCTGGCCCGCCTGCTGCCCGCCCGCGACCTGCTGCTGGTCAGCAATACCACCGTGGCGCCGCTGTATGCGGCGCCGGTGCGGGCCGCGCTGGCGGACCGGCGCATCGTCGATGTGCGCCTGCCCGATGGCGAGCAGTACAAGACGCTGGAATACCTGCAACAGGTGCTTGATGTTGCCGTGGCCAACCGTTTTGCGCGCGACTGCATCGTCGTGGCGCTGGGGGGCGGGGTGGTGGGCGACCTGGCCGGCTTCGCCGCCGCCTGCTACCAGCGTGGCGTGGCCTTTGCGCAGCTGCCCACCACGCTGCTTGCCCAGGTCGATTCCTCCGTCGGGGGCAAGACCGGCGTCAACCACCCTGGCGGCAAGAATATGATCGGCGCCTTCCACCAGCCCTGCGCGGTGGTGGCCGACACCACCACGCTGCGTACGCTGCCGCCGCGCGAACTGCGCGCCGGCCTGGCCGAGGTGGTGAAGTACGGCCTCATCTTTGACCTGGCGTTCCTGGAGTGGATCGAAGCCAACGTCGACCGCCTCCTGGCGCTCGACGATGAGGCCATGGCGCATGCCATCTACCGCTCCTGCGAGCTGAAGGCGGATGTGGTCTGTCGCGATGAGCGGGAAACCGGCGATCGCGCCCTGCTCAATCTTGGCCACACCTTTGGCCACGCCATCGAGACCGGCACGGGTTATACCGAGTGGCTGCATGGCGAGGCGGTGGCCGCCGGCATGGTGGTTGCCGCCGACATGTCCGCCAGGCTGGGCCTGCTGCAGGCGGGTGACGTCAAGCGCATTCGCGAACTGCTGGCACGCATCGGCCTGCCGGTGGATCCCCCGCGTTTCGGCGCGCAGCGCGCGCTCGACTACATGAGCGTGGACAAGAAAGTGAAGTCCGGCCGCATCCGCCTGGTGCTGCTCGAACGGCTCGGCGCGGCGCGGTTCACGGCCGATTACGGCGACGACGCCCTGCAATCCACCCTGGCCGCCCACTTCGGCTGACGACACATGCTCGCCAGGTACGCTGCGCACGATGAACAATCCCGCGGGCGCCGCCATCCGGAGAGCGCGCCGAAATACCGCGGGGAATTCCAGCGCGACCGCGACCGCATCGTCCACGCCGGAGCCTTCCGCCGCCTGGTCTACAAGACCCAGGTGTTCGTCAACCACGAAGGCGACATGTATCGCACGCGCCTCACGCACTCGATGGAGGTGGCGCAGATCGGCCGCTCCATCGCGCTGGCGCTGAATCTCAACGAGACCCTGACCGAGGCCATCTGCCTGGCGCATGACCTCGGGCACACTCCCTTCGGTCACGCCGGCCAGGATGCATTGAATGCCTGCATGCGTCCCTACGGCGGCTTCGAGCACAACCTGCAGTCGTTGCGCGTGGTGGATGAGCTGGAGGAGCGCTACCCGGAGTTCGCCGGCCTCAACCTCACCTTCGAGTGCCGCGAGGGCATCCTCAAGCATTGCTCGTTGAACAACGCGCGCGAGCTGGGTGAGCTGGGGCAGCGGTTCATCGACCGCACCCAGCCCGGGCTGGAGGCGCAGGTCGCCAACCTTGCAGACGAGATCGCCTACAACAACCACGACGTGGACGACGGGCTGCGCGCGGAGTTGCTGGATCTTTCGTCGCTTCGCGAAGTGCCCATCTTCGGGCGGCAGCTGCACGCAGTGGAGGCCCAGTATCCCTCGCTATCCGGGCGCCGCCAGGTACACGAGGTCGTGCGCCGGATGATCAACGGCATCGTCGTGGACCTGATCGAGCACAGTGCCGCCCTGCTGCATGAAGCGTCGCCCGCCGACATCGATGCGGTGCGCGCAGCCGGCGCGCCCCTGATCCGGATGGGGGATGCGATGTACGCGGAACACCTGGAGCTGAAAACATTCCTGCGCGATCATCTCTACCGTCACTATCGCGTGCAGCGCATGACCCGCAAGGCACGCGCCGTCGTCACGGACCTTTTCCGCGTGTTCATGGAGGACCTGTTGCTGATGCCCGATGAGCACCGCGCCGTCGCGCTGCGGCTCGAAGGCGAGCGCGGCCCCGCCGGCCGCGCCCGCGCCGTGGCCGACTACGTTGCCGGCATGACCGACCGCTACGCCATCGTCGAGCACGATCGCATCTTCATGCCGGCCGAGAGGAGTTGACGATGCGCCTACGCGATGCCGCCAGGGCCCAGCTGATCTTCTCGTTCCGCAAGATCCTGAAACCGATGATCAGGATCCTGCTGAAGGCCGGCGTGCCTTACCTGGAGTTCCGCGAGGTGCTGAAGGGCGCCTACGTGGAGGCGGCAGTGAGGGACAAGATTCCAGGGCACGAAGGGCCGCTCACGAGGGCAATGATTTCGGATTACACGGAAGTGCCGTTGGCGGATGTGAACAGGTTTATTGATGATCCGAGGTTGTTGGCGCCGCCTGATCCGACCAACTGGGGCATCATCGCGGAAGTAATGCACATCTGGAGCACCGATGAGCAATACCTAGGACCATATGGGCTTCCGCTCGAACTGGACTTGGAGGCCACGCCAGAAAAGAACCTCAGCATCCTCATCTATCGCGCGGACCCATTGGCTAATCCGCAGGCAGTGCTTCGAGATATGGTCGAATGGGGCGTAGTCAAGCCCGTAGGACAGAGGCACTACCGTGTGACAGCACGGTCGATGTTGTTTGCCGACGTCTTGACCCCACAGGCATTGGAATACTTCGGTAGAACAATCACAGATCTCGCCAATACCATCGTCCACAACATGAAGTCCGAAGGACACAAGCGACTCCAAAGGTCGGTGCTGGCCGATGAGTTGCCGGAGTACGTGTTGCCGGAGTTTGAAGCTCTGCTGAAGGACAAGGTCCAGAAATTGCTAGTGGACATTGACGATTGGCTTAGCGCAAACAAAGTCCATTGGACCGAGCCCGCGAAGCTTGTTCCCACCGGTTTGACGGTCTTCCATCACATTACTGAGCCAGAAGAGACCACTCCGCTGAGTCTTCTTATGCGTCGGCAACCTGGCGAAACCCCTACTGCGTGGTCCGGTAAGCCAGAATCCGGGCACCTACCGACGATATCCATTGACTAGGCAGCTATCACTTTACATATCTTCTTGACGTAGTGACTTTGCTCACATAACGTTCCTAACACGTTACATAAGCTGTCCCTTATGTGACGCACGTCACGGACAGGCGGAATCCGGGACTGCCTGTGTTTGGGAGCAAAGTTATGTCACGTAAAACCATTTCGCTGCTTGTCAGCTCGTTTGTGGCCGCTTCAGTTTTTTCTTCGCTTGCGTTCTCCGTAGAAGGGCAGGACGCCCATCGCATTGAAAGTGGAATTCAAGCCAACGGCGTGATCGGCTCTGGTGGCTTCGCCAATAAGATCGTGGGCACTGGCGCCACCGGCAGCAAGATCGTGGGCACTGGCGCCACCGGCAGCAAGATCGTGGGCACTGGCGCCACCGGCAGCAAGATCGTCGGCACCGGTGCGACCGGCAGCAAGATCGTCGGCACTGGCGCCACCGGTAGCAAGATCGTGGGCACCGGTGCGACCGGTAGCAAGATCGTCGGCACCGGTGCGACCGGCAGCAAGATCGTGGGCACCGGCGCGACCGGTAGCTGATGGGAGTACTTGGTTAAACTAGCCAGCGTAACGCCGCCTCAGGGCGGCGTTTTCGTTAGACCCCCACCCTTTTTCTTCAAAAAAGGCCCAAAAATGGAACTTGCAATCGGGGCAAGCGCGGGAGGGACAATGGCGGGGTCTGCGGAATGCCGCGCAAAACGAGAACGTCGTCGAGATGCCCAGGCGATCCGGGCTGGTCAGTCAAGCTGATTCCGCAGTTCTAACCCTGCTCATAGAGCTGGCCGGCCACTTAGTGTCCGCTGGCATCCCTTACCCACGCTTTGACGCGCTGACGCGTCTGGCCTATTTCACTTCAGCTTCAGCGAAAGCTCGTTTTGGCAACGACAGAGTAAATCAGTCAGCAGTTGCGGCGATGACCGGCCTTACTCGCGTAGAGGTGAGGCACTTTGCAAAGCAAATTCGACCCGACCCTCCTAAATCGAGGGACCGGATTAACGCGCTTATCGAAGGCTGGCTAACGGATCCTGCATTTGCGGCAACAAATGGTTCTCCGAGGCGTTTAAAGGTAGCCGGTAGTGGCCGGAACTTTCCTTCCTTAGCCCGAGCTTATGGCGGAGATGTCCCGACGCAGGCCCTTCTTAGGGAGTTGCAACGCCACAAGGTTGTTACCGTCCGCCAAGGGTACGTTTCCATCAGGAGGGCCGCCAGGCGGACTCGTGAGCAGATTAGGATTGAACGTTTGACCGGAGCAATCGCGGCACTTTTGAGGGTTCCAGATGCGAACGAGAAGACGATGACGCCCCTCCGAGCGATCAATCTAGAAGTGAAGTACCCTTCCGCCTCAGAGAAGGGGAGGGCGGCACTAAATAGGAGGGTAACGGAGAATCTCAAACTCTTCTTGGCAGGCGTAGAGGCCGCCGGGACCTCCGCGTCAATCGACTCCCCTCAAGAAGCGAGACGTCAACGAATTACGAGAACACGGGTTCTCCTACTTACCGAAGATGTTCGAGCTGAATTTCGTGCACCAGGAGCTAGCACTTAGGAGTCCGCGATGAGTGTCGTCAGCAGATTGCCGAAAGAATTACAGACTCGCCTCTTGCAATCGGTATTGGAGTTTCTGGCAATGGCGGGCGCGTCGGAGACTTCGATCAAGGACTCATTTGAAAAGGGGTTAATTAGGTCTCGGAGCTTCAGAAGAACTGGTCCAAATGCCAAGTCGGATGGCTTGTATCAAAAGAGCGGTGACATCTCGGCTCAGCTTCTTCGAATCTGGCATCGTGACTCCCGATATGTGGGTGCCCGCGATCTCAGTCCGCGGCCACTCCCGTTGTCCAAGGGTAGAAATTGCCTTCGTCGACTGGTTGAGAAGCTGGATCCCGACGTCGACCCGATGGAGATTCTGAGAAACCTGAAACACCTCGGGCTAATACGTAGAACCAAAGATGGTCGATACCTACCGACTGCCAGCGCAACGGTGATTCCGAGGCTTCATCCGTGGGTGACGGAACATGCCGCCAAGTCGGTAATTCGACTGGTTAGCACCGTCTCCCGGAATGCGAGCCGCGAGGCCGATGACCCTCCTCTGCTAGAGCGATATAGCTACGTTCCTGACCTGCACTCTGAAGAGGGGAAAGCATTTGCGGAATTCTCGCGCGCCCAAGGTCAAGTGTATTTGGACACAATTGACGATTGGCTCGAGCAGAGGAGAGCTCCAAGATTGCGGTCAGGTCGCCGCCAGTCGAGCCGGGGCGTCCCTGCAGGGGTTCATGTGATCACCTATCTTGGAGAGAGCTCCGCTGGCAGTGAAGTAAACAACCAGCTGAAGAAATTTAAGACGCCGTCAAACGAGAAGCGAGTTGTGCGGCGAACTACTTCCCCTCCCGCAACGCCCGCCTAAGTATCTTCCCCACATTCGTCTTCGGAAGCTCCGTCCGAAAATGAACGTGCCGTGGCACCTTGTACGAGGTCACATGCTTGCGCATGAATGAGATCAGCTCCTCCGCCGTGAGCGCCGGATCCTTTCGCACCACATAGAGCGCCACCACCTCGCCGGACCTCTCATCCGGCACCCCGATCGCCGCGCATTCGAATACGCCAGGGTGGCGCGCGGCCACGTCCTCGATCTCGTTCGGGTAAACCTTGAATCCGGACACGGTGATCATGTCCTTCTTGCGGTCTTCCAGGAACACGAAGCCGGCGTCGTTGATGCGCCCGATGTCGCCGGTGCGCAGCCAGCCGTCGGGGAGCATCACTTTTTCGGTCTCCTCGGGGCGGTTCCAGTAGCCCTGCATCACCTGCGGGCCACGCACGCAGATCTCCCCGGAAGCATTGAGGCCGAGGTCGCGGCCGTCATCGTCCCTTGCGGTGACTTCAGTGGAGGGAACAGGCAAGCCGACGGCGCCGGTGAACTCGGTGTCCTTGAGGCGGCATACGGCCACCACGGGAGAGGTCTCCGTCAGGCCCCATCCCTGGCTCAGTGGCTTGCCGGTGAGCTCGAGCCAGCGATGGGCCACGGCAGCCTGCACTGCCATGCCCCCGCCGACGGTGGCAACCAGATTGCTGAAATCGATGCGCTGAAAACCCGGTGTATTCATCAACGCGTTGAACAGGGTGTTCACGCCGAGGAAACAGTTCGGGGGATATTTCTGGAGCACCTTCACGAACCCGCGGAAGTCGCGCGGATTTGGCACGAGGATGCCCACGCCGCCACAGCGCAGTGTCAGCAGGCAGTTCGCGAGCAGCGAGAAGATGTGGTACAGCGGCAATGCGAAATAGAACGTGGCCCTGTCCAGGGCTATCTGCCGGAACCAGGCCTCCGCCTGCAGCAGGTTGGCGATCATGTTGCCGTGCGACAGCATCGCTCCCTTTGCAACGCCGGTGGTGCCGCCGGTGTATTGCAGGAAGGCCAGGTCCTCCGGTCCCAGCGCAACGGGCGTGGGCTGCCTGCCGCGGTGCGCGCGCATCACGGCCTTGAACTGGTGCGCGCCTGGAATGTTCCAGGCCGGCACTTCGCGCTTCACATGCCGCAGCACGAAATTCACCAAGCCGCCCTTCAACGACGGCAGAAGATCGCCTACGCCCGTGACCACCACATGCTTGAGCCTGGTGTGGGGCAGCACTTCCTGCACTACATGGGCGAAGTTCTCCAGCACCACTATGGCGGTGGCGCCGGAGTCGCTCATCTGGTGTCGCAGTTCGTCCGCGGTGTACAGGGGATTGGTGTTGACCACCACCAGGCCGGCGCGCTGTGCGCCGAACATGGCCACCGGGTACTGCAGCACGTTCGGGAGCATCATGGCGATGCGGTCGCCCTTGGTTAACCCCTGGTGCTGCAGCCAGGCGGCAAAGGCGGCCGACAGGGCGTCCACCTCGCGATAGGTGACGGCATGGCCCAGCAGGATGTACGCCTTCTCGTCCGCGAAGCGCCGCATGGCGTCGCAGATCACTTCTGCCAGCGAAGCATGGGCGGAAGGGTCGATGTCGTAAGGAACTTCAGGCGGATAGGACTTCAACCAGATGCGATCGACCACGTTCAGCGCTCCAGCAGGGGCTTGAGGTGCTTCCACACATTCTCCAGCACCAGCGGCTGGCCTGCGGCATTCGGATGCAGGCCGTCGGCCTGCATGTAGCGCGTGTCGAGCGCGATGCCATCGAGCAGGAACGGAACCAGCGGCACGCCGTGATCCTTCGACAACGCGGGAAACATGGCGGCGAAGTCATTGGCGTAGCGTGTGCCGTAGTTGGGTGGCAACACTATGCCGGCCAGCAGCACGTCGGCTTTCGCCTGCTTGATGCTGCCGATCATGGCGGTGAGGTTGGCGCGTGCATCCTTCACGGGGAGTCCGCGCAGGCCGTCATTGGCGCCCAGCTCCAGGACCACCAGTTGCGGCTGGTGTGCCTCTATGGCGCGTGCGAGACGCGCGCGACCTCCGGCGGTGGTTTCGCCGCTGACGCTGGCGTTCACCACACGGTACCCGTACCCTTGTTGCGCCAGCCGCTTCTGCAACTGGGCCACCCAGCCCTCGTCGGCCCGCAGCCCGTAGGCCGCGCTGAGGCTGTCGCCGAAGACCAGCAGGGTACGTTCGCGGGGCGCAGCGGCGGCAGCCACACCAACCGACAACATCACGAGCAGCAGAATCCGGATGGATCGCAAAACCGTTCTCGAAGCCAGGGATCTCACCAGAAAGGTTAGCAGTCCGGAGGGCGAACTGACCATTGTCAGCGATGTATCGCTGCGGATCGCTGCGGGAGAGACCGTAGCGCTGGTCGGCGCATCCGGTGCTGGCAAATCCACGCTGCTGGCGATGCTGGCCGGACTCGATGTGCCCACTGCCGGACAGATCTGGCTCGATGGCCAGGAGCTGACGCGCCTGAACGAGGACGCGCGCGCGGCATTGCGCGCCAACCGCGTGGGGTTTGTGTTCCAGGCTTTTCACCTGGTGCCTTCGCTCACCGCACTGGAAAACGTGATGCTGCCGCTGGAGCTGGCGGGCGCGGGCGACGCTGCGCAGGCTGCCCGCGCCATGCTCACGCGCGTGGGGCTTGGCGCACGCCTGGGCCACTACCCCCGCCAGCTTTCCGGTGGCGAGCAGCAGCGCGTGGCGCTGGCCCGCGCCTCGGTGACCAGGCCAGCGGTGCTGTTTGCGGACGAGCCTACCGGCAACCTCGACACGGCGACGGGCGAGAGCATCACGCAGCTGCTTTTTGACCTGAACCGCGAATCCAACACCACGCTGGTGCTGGTCACGCATGAGGCGCAGCTGGCATCCCGGTGCGAGCGGCGCCTGACAATGACGGCCGGCCGGCTGGTCTGAGATGCGCACCGCATTGTCACTGGGCCTGAGGACGCTGGGCCGGGAATGGCGCTCCGGCGACCTGGCCGTGCTGTTCCTGGCATTGTTCGTGGCTGTAATGGCGCTGACCGGCGTCGGTTTCCTCGTCGATCGCATCGAGCGGGCGATGAAGCTGCAGGCCAGCGAGGTGCTGGGGGCCGACCTGCGTCTGGTTTCAGCCGATCCCATAGGCAGTGGTCATGATGAAGAGGCGGCCCGTCGCGGACTGCGCCATGCGCGCGTCACATCAACTCTTTCGGTGGTGCTGAACGGCGATCGCACACAGCTGGCCAACGTGCATGCGGTCACCGAGGGATATCCCCTGCGCGGACGCGTGCGCGTGGCGGACCAGGCTTTCGGTGTGGCGTCTCCCGCGCACGGCATCCCCGCGCGCGGTGAGCTCTGGCCGGATTCGCGGCTGCTGGCGGCGCTCGATGCACGCGTGGGCGACGAACTATCGGTGGGAGAGATCACCCTGCGCGTCGGGCGCGTGCTGATCGCGCGGCCGGACCAGGGCTCGGGTTTCTCCGATCTCGCCCCGTCCCTGTTGATGAACGATGCTGACCTGGCGGCAACCCAGCTGCTGCAGCCGGGCAGTCGCGCCCGCTACAACGCGCTGTACGCGGGCGACGCCGCCACAGTGGGCGAATTCTCCGCCTGGCTCGAGGCCAACAAGACCTCGGCCGAACGGCTGCGCGACATCGCCGAGGCCAGTCCGGAGGTGGACAGCGCCAGCGCCCGCGCCGGACGGTTCCTGCTGCTGGCCAGCTTGGCCGGCGTGCTGCTCTGTGCAGTGGCCATCGCGATGACGGCGCGCCGCTACGTGAAACGACATCTTGACCTCGCCGCACTGCTGAAGACGCTGGGTGCCTCGCAGGCCATGGTCCTCACCATCAGCCTGGCGCAGCTGGTGTGCATCGCGCTGGTCGCCACAGTCGCCGGCGCACTCGCCGGATTCCTCGCCCAGCAGGGCCTGCTGTCGCTGCTGCGCGGCTTCATCTCCACGGATCTGCCAGCTGCCGGCTGGCAACCGGTGGCGATGGGATTTGTCACCGCGCTGCTGCTGCTCACTGGCTTCGCTCTGCCGTCGATGCTGCAGCTGTCACGTGTGCCGGCCATCCGCGTGCTGCGCCGTGATATCGGACCGCCGCAACTGGGCACGGTGCTGGCCTATGGTCCAGCCGTGCTGGCGATCGCCCTGCTCATCCACTGGGTGACGGGCGACCTGCGCATCTCGCTGGGGTTCATCGCGGGACTCGTCGTAGCGCTGGCACTTCTGGCCCTGGCGGGATGGTTGCTGGTGACGCTGGCTGGTCGCCTGCGCGGCGGCATGGGCGCCGCGTGGCGTTATGGCGTGGCGAACCTTGCACGCCGTCGCGCGGAAAGCATCGTGCAGATCGTGGCCCTGGGGATGGGGCTGTCCGCACTGCTGATGCTGACCATCATCCGCGGTGACCTGATCGATGACTGGCGGGCGCGGCTGCCGACGGATGCGCCGAACTACTTCTTCGTGAATATCCCATCCGAAGAGCGCGAAGCCTTCCGCGCACTGCTGGCGCAGCAGGGCGGGGAGATGACGCGCATGCTGCCCATGATCCGCGGCCGCATGGTGGCGATCAATGACGAGCCAGTGAGTGAGCGGCGCTTCCTCACCCCGCGCGGCGAGGGCCTGGCCAGTCGCGAGCAGAATCTCACCTGGTCAGCCGAGATCGGGCCCGACAACGAGATCACTGCCGGCCGCTGGTTCACCGAGCAGGACCATGGCCAGCCGCTGGTCTCGGTGGCAACCGACATGCAGGAGTCCATCCCGCTCGCATTGGGTGATCGCCTGACCTTTGACGTGGCGGGCGAACTGGTGGATGCGACGGTGAGCAGCTTCCGGCGCGTGCAGTGGGACAGCCTGCAGCCGAACTTCTTCCTGATGTTCCCGCCCGGTCTGCTCGAAGGCGCCGCCGGCACCTGGATGGGCAGCGCGCGTTTCCGGCCCGACGATCCCGCTGAAGTGGCCGGGCTGGTGCGCGCTTTCCCCGGCGTGTCGATCTTCGACATGGATGACCTGCTGGCACAGGTGCGTTCCATCATCGACCAGGCGGTGCTGGCCGTGCAGAGCGTGTTCCTCTTCACCCTGCTGGCCGGCGTGGTGGTGCTGCTGGCGGCCGTGCAGGCCACGCGCGATGAGCGCCGCTACGAGAGCGCGATGCTGCGCACGTTGGGCGCTTCACGGCGCACGGTGCGCACCGGCGTGCTGGTGGAGTTCGCGGGTGTGGGCCTGATGGCGGGCATCGTTGCAACCGCAGCAGCGTCCGCCGGTGCATGGCTGATCGCGCGGTTCATGCTGCAGATTCCGTGGAGCCCGGATCCCCTGCTGTGGATATCCGGCGGGCTCGCGGGCGCCGTGCTGGTCTGCGGCGCAGGGTGGCTGGCCACACGCTCTGCCCTCGCGCTGCCTCCCATGCAGACACTGCGGCAGGGCTGAGCTGGCCGAACGCCTGACTGGCGACTACCGGGTCACGCTGAAACGCGTCCACCCCTGCGGTTCGGTGCCGCGTCGCAGGTCCAGTCCTTCCACCTGCACGGTGTAGTCTCCCGGCCCGAGCGCCGAGGTGTTGATGCCCAGTTTCAGGTGGCCGTTGGAATCGCGTGCCAGGTTGCTCACCACCGCGACCCGCCCCTGGTCGACGCGATCGATGGTGACGATGTACAGGCTGTACTTCGACCACGACACGTCGAACTTGAAATCCGCGAGCTCGGCGCGGCTGCCGCCGATCGTGGCCATGCTGCGGTTGACCGGGCCCGTGCGCGAGAGCTCCATCGTCAGCGGGCGTGTGCCCTGCAAGGCATGCAGCGGCTGCTCGGCAACGGCTCTCTGCAGCCGAACGATTTCGCCATTTCTCTTCTGCACCGAAGAGAAAAGCATCGCGGCGGCGATGACGCCCACCACCGCCACCGCGGCAATCGCCGCCACAGCCGGTACGCGTTGCCACGGGGCCAGCGGCTTTTCTGTCCAGGGCAGTGGTTCGCCTGCGGCATCGAGCAGGCGCAGCGCGGAGTTGATGCGGTCGGAGAGCCCGAGCTGCGCGACGGTGTCGGGATTCTCGCGGCACCAGCGCTCGAAGTCCTGCGCGCCTTTCAAGGGCAGCTTGCCCATCAGGTAGCGCTCGATGATCTGGTTCTGCTGAATAAAGGTCACGTCCATTTGGGTGTATCGTGCCTCTTGCATCCCGACCCGATGCGACCACAGTCACACTTTGCCACGCCGGGGAATCCGTCATGTCCAAACAGAGCGCCAAGTCACCTGCCTTCCGCCTGTCGCTTTCTGCCGTCACATTCGCCGGTGTCACGGTGGCCGCTGCCCTCCACGCCGCGGCACCAGCAACTTCCCCGGCGGCTGCGCAGGACACAGCCATCACCATCTACAGCTCGGCACGACCGGGTGCGATTCCACCCGAGTATTACCGTCCGCTGCCGGGACAGGGCACACCCCAGGCCATGGGCGTACCCGGATACGCAATGGTGCGCACGGAGCGCGAGGTGCAGCTGGGCCAGGGCCGCTCGCAGCTGCGCTTCACCGACGTGGCCGCGCTGATCGACCCCACCACGGTGACGTTCACCTCGCTCACCGATCCGCAGGCCCGCGTGCTGGAGCAGAATTTCCAGTTCGACCTGGTCAGCACCGACAAGCTGCTGCAGAAGTTCATTGACCAGCCGCTGACCGTGGAGCGCACGCAGCAGGGCGCCACGACCACGACCTCAGGCACGCTGCTGTCGTCCGTCGATGGCCTGGTGCTGCGCGGTGCCGACGGCAGCATCACTGCGCTGCGCGACTATTCAGCGCTGCAGTTCCCCGACCTGCCGGGTGGCCTCATCACGCGCCCCACGCTGCTGTGGGACATCAACTCGCAGCGCGCCGGCACGCATCGTGCGCGCGTCACCTACCAGACCGGCGGGGTGACCTGGTGGGCCGACTACAACCTGATCTTCAGCGACGGCAAGGATGCCAACAATGGATTCGTCGATCTGTCGGCCTGGGTGAGCATCATCAACCAGTCCGGTGCGGCCTATCCGGAGGCGCGCCTGAAGCTGATCGCTGGCGATGTGAACCGCGTGCAGCCGGCGCGTCCACCGCGCGCACTGATGGAGCGTGCAGTGGCGATGGCGGCGGATGCGGGATTCGAGGAACAGGCCTTCGACGAATTCCACCTCTACACCCTGGGCCGACGCACCACGCTGCCCAACAACTCCACCAAACAGATCGAGCTCTTCGACCAGGCGCGCAAGGTGCCGGCGCAGCGTCTGCTGGTGTTTGCCAATACCGCGGCCATGGGCTTCGGGGGCGGACGATTCGAGGATCCGAACTTCCCCTTCACCGGCGACGGCAAGGTGGATACCTACCTCGAGTTCCGCAATGACCGCGCCTCGGGCCTGGGGATCCCCCTGCCGGCCGGCCGCATCCGCGTGTCGCGGCTCGATGCCTCCGACAACTCGCTGGAATTCATCGGTGAGGATGCCATCGGCCACACCCCCCGCGACGAGCGCGTGCGCGTGAAGCTGGGCTCCGCCTTCGACGTGGTGGGCGAGCGCAAGCAGGTGGATTTCCGCAGCGACTCACGCGCGCGCTGGATGGAGGAAGAGGTCGAGGTCACGCTGCGCAACCACAAGGACACCGACGTGCAAGTGCAGGTGCGCGAGTTCCTGTTCCGCTGGAGCGACTGGCAGATCCTCTCCAGCACCCAGGCCTTCGAGAAGGAAGACGCGCGCACCATCCTCTTCAAGGCGCAGGTGCCGAAGAACGGCAGCCGTACAGTGCGATACCGGGTGCGCTACACCTGGTAGCGGCGCCGGCGGATCAGCGGCGCGCCTGGGGTTGGGCCAGGCGCGAGGCGGCCAGGTCCTCCAGCGGCACGGGGCTCTCGAACAGATAACCCTGGGCGAACTCGATGCCCACCGCGGCCAGCCACTGGCGCGCCTGCGGCGATTCGATGCGCTTGGCGGCGCTGTGGATGCCCAGCACCCGTGAGCCCTGCGAGATGGCGGCCACCTGCGCCTGCGACACCTTGTCGCGCAGGCCTTCCAGCGTGAGGCTGGAGCAGATCTTCAGCATGCGCACGGCGCGCGCACGCAGCAGTCCCAGCACGTCGGAGTGGAAGGTGAAGTCATCCAGCACCACGTGGCAGCCGATGGCCTCACAGCGGGCGACGAAATCCTGCACGGCGCCGGGGAACGCGCGGCATTGCTGCTCGCGGATCTCGAAGCCTATCAAGCGCGGATTCAGTCGCGCCTCGCGCAGGGTGCGCGCGACGAAGGCGGGGAAGGCGCTGTCCAGCAGGGCGCCGGTGGAAAGGTTGATCGAGAACGCTGCCGGTTCCACATCGAACTGGGGACGGTGCTGGATCAGCCAGCGGCACAGCTCGGCGAGCACGGCGCGATCCAGCTGGCCGCCGGAGTTCGGCTGCTCGGCCGCGACCACCAGCGCTTGCGGCAGCTCGGGCTTGCCACTGGCGGACTCGGTGCTGCGCAGGAGCACTTCGTAGCGGCGCGTGCGGCCGGAGCCGCCGAGCTTCTGCAGCTGCTGCACATACAGCGTGAGGGGCTGGCCGTTGAAGCCGGCACCCTGTGGCACATTGACGGGCGGTGCCGCGCCATCCAGCCGCAGCGCCAGCTGGCGCAGCAGGCGTTCGATGCGAACCGGCACGGTGCGGTCGCCCGCGCGGCCGCTGAGTGAATCCAGCTCCACATCGATCAGCATGGCGCCATGCAGGGCGCCCCGCGGGTCACGCGCGGCGAAGGCGACCAGCCCGACCGGATTGCTGCTGTGGCGTTCGAAGGTAAGACGCGAGGGTTCCAGCGCGAAGGAGTCCAGCGCATCCAGCACGAACTCCTGCTCGTCGGCATCCAGCGGGATGCCGCTGTTCCAGGCGGCCTGGCCGGTGCCGTCGTGGAGGGAGAGGCGGCGTACCCTGGACCCTGAAAGCGCCTCACCCAGCAACAGGGCAGACTCGGCGACCTTGGTGCGCATGGTCTTGATCGTGGTGTCTGCGCCGGCGCTCATGTCCGGTAGTGTCGCGACAGGGGGTGCGCACCGCCGTGACGCAGCCCGCAGGCTACGAATTCCGACTTAGGCGCTACAATAGAGGGCATCAACTGCCTCATTGGTGCCACACATGCATCACTCCCTGATGATTGCCGATGAGATGGCGGTCTTCGCACAGGTCGTCGAACACAACGGATTCACGGCCGCCGCCAGGCGCCTGCATGTGCCCAAAGTGCGGGTCAGCCGGGCAGTGGCTTCGCTGGAACGGGCGCTGGGCGCGAGGCTGCTCGAGCGCACCACCCGGCGCATCGGGCTCACGGCGGCCGGCAAGGCCATCCTGGCCCATTGCCAGCGCGTGGCGCTGGAGGTTGAGGCGGCGCGGGCCGCCCTGCAACCGGTGGCCGACGGCGCGCAGCTGCGGGTGGTCATCGACCAGGGCTTCGGCCGCCTGCTCGTGGCGCCACTGGTGCCCCGTTTCCTGGAGCGATTCCCGGGGGTCACCCTGCGGTTGATCAATGCCGACGAGGTGGCGGCGGGAACCGGCTTCGATGTGGAGCTGAGGACCGGCGGTCACCTGGGCGAGGGGGAGGTGGCCAGCTCCCTGGGCACCCCACCCATGATCCTGTGCGCCGCACCCCAGTACCTGGCAGGCAAGGCAATTCCCGAATCCCCCAGCGAGCTGGCCCAGCATGCGCTGCTGTGGGCGGGCACCCGTGCCGACACCCCCCTGCGCCTGGCCAAGGACGGCGGCAATGTCACCGTGCCCGGCACGCCCCGCCTGGTGGCGCAGGACCTCACTGCCCTGCATGCCGCCGTGGCGGCCGGCCTCGGCATCGGCGCGCTGCCGGAATTCATGTGCCGCAACGGCCTGGCGATGAAGCGCCTGGTGCGCCTGCTGCCTGAGTGGCAGGTGGCCGATGCCGTGGAGCTCACGGCTGTGGCGCCGGCGGCCCGCGCCCAGTCTCCCGAGGTGCGCAGCTTCATAGAATTCCTCGCCGCGAATATAGTGCCGGCCCTTGCCGGGGCGCCCGAAGCCCCGGAGACCCGCGCCCCCTCGCGCCGCCCTGGAGTGACCTGATGTACCAACCCCCGCTACGCGATCTGCAGTTCGTGATGCACGAGCTGCTGGACAGTGAGGCCGTGCTGTCCCCCATCTATCCCGATGCCGGCTATTCCCGCGAACTTGCCGACAATATCGTCGAAGAAGCCGGCAAATTCGCGCAAGGTGTGCTTGATCCGCTCAACGTGAGCGGTGACCGCGAGGGGGCCCGCTGGACGCCGGAAGGCGTGGTGATGCCCAAGGGTTTCCGCGAGGCCTACGCCGCCTATGCCGAGGCCGGGTGGGCACAGCTGTCCATCGGGGCCGAACTCGGCGGGCAGGGCATGCCCCAGCTGATGAACACGGCCGTCGAAGAGCTGATGTTCGCTGGCAACATGAGCTTCTTCCTGGGCACCTCGCTGGCACGCGGTGCGGTGGAGGCCATTGCCGCCTCCGGCACCGAAGAGCAGAAGGCCCTGGTGCTGCCGAAGCTGGTCACCGGCGAATGGATGGGCACCATGAACCTCACCGAGCCGCAGGCCGGCTCGGACCTGGCGCTGCTGCGCACGCGTGCGGTGCCCGAGGGTGACCATTACCGACTCTTCGGCCAGAAGATCTTCATCACCTACGGCGAGCACGACCTCACCGACAACATCATCCACCTGGTGCTGGCGCGGCTGGATGGTGCGCCGGAAGGCGTGAAGGGCATCTCGCTGTTCTGCGTGCCCAAGTACCTCATCAATGCGGATGGCTCGCGCGGCGAGCGCAATGACGTGCGCTGCATTTCCATCGAGCACAAGCTGGGCATCCATGCCAGCCCCACCTGCGTGATGAGCTTCGGCGAGCAGCAGGGCGCCATCGGTTACCTGCTCGGCCCGCCGCATGCCGGCCTGTCGTTCATGTTCATCATGATGAATGCGGCGCGGCTGTCGGTGGGCGTGCAGGGCGTGGCGCAATCAGAGCGCGCCCTGCAGCGCGCGCTGGAGTGGGCGCGCACCCGCCTGCAGGGCAAGGTGGAAGGCAAGCCCTCGCCCGTGCCCATCATCGAGCACCCGGATGTACGGCGCATGTTGCTGACGATGAAGTCACGCACCGAGGCCATGCGCGCGCTGTGCAACTTCGCCGCGCTGGAGCTGGACAAGGGGTTGCACCTGTCCGATGAGGCCGCGCGCCGTGCGGCACTGCTGCGGGCGGAGCTGCTGATCCCCATCGTGAAGGCCTGGTGCACGGAGACGGCCGTCGAGGTCACGTCCACGGGCGTGCAGGTGCATGGCGGCATGGGCTATGTGGAGGAGACCGGCGCCGCGCAGTATCTGCGCGATGTGCGCATCGCCTCCATCTACGAGGGCACCACCGGCATCCAGGCCAATGATCTGACGGGGCGGAAGCTGGGGCGGGACAAAGGTGCGGCGATGGCCGCGCTGGTCACCGACCTGCTGGCCGAGCTCGAGGGTTCAGGCGCAATCGGTGCGGCTGCCACTGCGGCGCGCACCGCCGCCATCGAGGCGTTGGCGCTGCTGCGCGATGCCACCACGGCCGTGCTCGCATTGCAGGCGAAGGGCCAGCAGCTGGCGCAGTCGGTGGCCGTGCCCTACCTGAAGCTGTGCGGCGTGGTGATCGCCGGCTGCCTGATGGCGCGCGCCGCGCGCGTGGCCAGCGCCGCGGCGGATGCGGACGCCTTCTACCAGCAGAAGCTGGTGACCTGCCGGTTCTATGCGGAGCAGGTGCTGCCGGAGGCGCTGGGACTGGCGCGCATCGTGACCGGCGGCGCGGCCAGCGTCAGCGAAGCTCGTCCGGAACTGTTGTAGCAACCGTGGCGGCGGATGTACCCGCCGCCGGCAGCGCGCTGGGCCAGAGCACTGCGCCCAGCATCACGCAGGCCGACACCAGCACCAGCAGCGTGGCCATCCACAGCACGCCGGCGAAGTGGAACAGCAGCACGGCCTCGACCAGCTGCAGCAGCCCGAAGATCACGATCACCTCACGCGACACCGATCGTGGCCGGAAGGCCACCAGCACATAAAGCAGGCCCACCAGCAGCGACTGGAAGGCCACGGCCAGCCACATTGAGCGGATTGCGGCCTGCAGTGATGGCTTCACGCCGCTGTTGCCCAGCGCAATGTTCAGCTCGATGCCGTAGCGGAAGAAATGGTAGATCGACACCGCCAGCAATGCGGCGGCACCGATCAGCATGCAGATGCGGAAGGCTTTATGGCGCATGGCTGGTCCCTAGCTTGCCTGTAAAGGTGGTGCGTTCAGTGAATCGAGGAAGGCGCGCCGCTGGTCCGGATCCATGGCGGCCCAGTCCAGCTTGCCGTTGAGCTGGCGCCGCAATTCGCTGTCGGAAGCGCTCACGGGCTGGTCCTGGCGCGCGGGCGGCGCCGTGGCCAGGGCAGGCTTGCCTCCGCAGAGCAGCTCGACCAGGGCGGCCTGCACGGTGGCATCGCGTGGCAGTTCGTTGTGTGCCACCGGGCAATACCAGGCGGGACAGCCTGGCAGAGTGGCGCGGGCCACCGGCACGGTGCCATCGCCGCTGTATTCGTAGCGGTACCAGAACTCATCCCGCACTTCTGCCACGCCCACCGTGGTGAGGAAGCCGTGTCCGGCGATGGCCTGGATGCGCGGGTCAGCATCGCCGGGACTGAACAGCGGCGCGCGCGCCAGCAGCGTTGCATTCGGCTGTGGCCCGCTGCGCGGCCAGTTGCGCGGCTCGATGAGGTCGGGCTCGTGGTTGCGCGGCAGCATCTGGTAGAGGCTGTGGAAGCTGGAAAACACCTCGCGTGCCAGCGCCTCGGGACCGTTGGCGGGATCCAGCTGGGCCAGCCGGCGCACCAGCGGATAGACGCCGCGCACCGCCTGCACCGGTGCGAATGATCCGCCATGCGGCGTGCCCAGCGTAACCAGTGCGCGCACACGATCAGCGGCCGGCGACGCGAGTGCGGCGCGGGCGACCAGCCCGCCCATGCTGTGGCCGATCACGCTGATCTCGCCTTCAGGGCAGTCGGCGAGCTCGCGGGCAAATGCCGCGGCTGATTCGGCCAGATCGCGTCGCCAGTCATAGGCGAAGCCGCGCACGGTGAAGCCTGCGGCATGCAGCGCCAGCTTCAGTGGCAGCCAGGTGTAGGGCACCGGACCGCTGACGACCAGGGTTTCTCCAGGCACTGCCAGCAATGCGAGCCGGCCACCCTGGATGTCGGTGGGATCGAGCCAGAGCAGGTTGTCGGGAGCAGGGCGCTCGCGCGCCAGGGCCAGCTGCGTGCCCATGATGCCGGGCAGGAAGAACACGATGCGCCGCGGATCGGGCGTGACCGCCGCGGCCGCGACGGCAAGCTGACGCAGCTTCTCGTATTCGGCTTCGCCGAAATAGGCGAGCAGTTCGCGCCGATGCTCGCCAGCAGCCAGCCATTGCTCGACCTGCCCCTCTGGCCATACCAGGCGGTCGTAAGCCGAGACATCAGCGGCGTGGCTCATGCGGCCACCTGCTTCGTTGCCGTTTCGGCCAGCACATCGCACACCGCTGCGATGGCGGCGCCGCGTGCGGAGGTACGCCGCCATAGCGCGCCGATGTGGCGCACCGGCGCAGGATTGGCGAAGGGGATGATGGCAACGCCGCGGGCATTGCCGTAGGCGCCGGTGCTGGCCAGTTGCGGCAGCAGCGTGATGCCGCCGCCGGAGGCCACCATCTGCCGCAGCGTCTCGAGCGATGTGGCACGGAAATCCTGCTTCTCCTGTGCGTCGGTGCGCGCGCAGATGTCCAGCGCCTGCTCACGCAGGCAGTGGCCGTCTTCCAGCAGCAGCAAGGTCTCGCCGTTCAGGTCTGCCGCCTTCACGCTGCGGCGGCGTGCCAGCTCGTGCTGTTCGGGTACCGCAACCATGAAGGGTTCGTCGAACAGGCGCCGCTCGCTCAGGCCTTCCGAAGACACCGGCAGGGCGAGGATGCCCACGTCGATGTCGCCGGCCTGCAGGTGATCGAGCATGGGCCCGGTCTGGTATTCGTACAGCAGCAGTTCCAGGCGCGGCAGCTTGCGCCGGATGCGCGTGGCCACCAGTGGCAGCAGGTAGGGACCGATGGTGGGCAGCAGCGCCATGCGCAACTTTCCGGCCAGCGGATCGCGCCGCGTCTCGGCCAGCGCGACGATCTCGTCGCTGGCCTCGATGATGCGCCGCGCGCGCGCCACCACCTGGGTGCCCGCGTCGGTGAGGGCGATGCGCCGCGGGTGCCGCTCGATGAGCTGCACGCCGAGGTAGTCCTCCAGCTTCTTGATCTGCGCCGACAGCGTGGGCTGGCTCACGAAGCAGCGCGCTGCCGCCTGGCCGAAATGGCGCGTGTCCGCCACCGCCACGAGGTAGCGCAGGTCCTTGAGCTTCAGGTCAGCCATAGGCCGATTCTATCGGAGGCACCCTGCTGATTGTCGGCGGAAACAACTTGTAGACCACCGGCGTCACCAGCCGCGCCAGCAGCGTGGAGGCGACCAGGCCCCCGATGATCGTCCAGGCCATGGGCGAATACAGGCCTGATCCCTGCACGGCCAGCGGCAGCAGTCCGCCAATGGCCGTGGCTGAAGTGAGCAGGATGGGCAGGAAGCGGATCTCGCCGGCCTGCTCGATGGCCTCATCGAGGCTGGTGCCCTGCTCGCGCAGCTGGTTCGTGAAATCCACCAGCAGTATGGAATTCTTGATCTCGATGCCCAGCAGCGCAACCAGGCCCACGGCGGCGGTGAAGGAAAGCGTGTAGCCGGTGATGAGCAGCATCAGCAGCGCACCCACGGCGCCCAGTGGCACCACCGTGAGCACGATCAGCGTGGAGCGGAAGTCGCCGAACTCCAGCACCAGGATGGCGAAGATGCCGAACAGCGCCACGATGATGGCGATGCCGATGCCGCCAAAGGCCTTGGCGCCGGCCTCGGCCTCGCCACCCAGGCGGTAGCGGTAGCCACGCGGCCAGTCGAAGCCATCCAGCTTCTCCACCACCTCGGCGGTCACCGCGGCAGTGTTGTACCCGGTGGCCACCTGCGAATCGATGGTGACGGCACGCTGTCGGTCGAAACGCTGGATGCGCGTCGGGGCCGCCGCGAATTTCAGCTCGGCGAGCTGGTCCACCGGCAGTAGCCGGCCCTCCAGATTGGGGATGCGCGCCTCCTGCAGCGTGGCCCAGTCCGCGCGCCCGCCGGTGGCCGAACGCAGCACGATGTCGTACTGCTCTCCGTCGTCGGCGCGGAAGCTGCCCACGGCCTGTCCGGCCAGTGCCAGCCGCAGTGCCTGGTCGAAGCCCGCCATCGGCACGCCCAGCAGCGCGGCCTTCTGCGGATCCGGCGCCAGCTCGAGATTGGTGCGCGCCACGCGCAGCGGATTGGTGACATCGCGCGTGCCGGGCACGGTTTCGATCAGGTCCTGGATCTGGGCAGCGAGGTCTTCCAGCTGTTCCAGGTCCTCGCCCAGGATGCGCACCGCCACCGGTGCAGAAAGCGGCTCGCCCTGCAGGAATTCGTTCACCGTGATCTTCGCGCCTGGAAACCGGGCGAACTCGCCCCGCAGCTCATCGAGCAGCCGTGGTGTATGGCGTGAATGGAACCGGTGCAGCTGCAC
Source organism: Pseudomonadota bacterium (assembly GCA_030852845.1). Lineage (GTDB taxonomy): Bacteria > Pseudomonadota > Gammaproteobacteria > Steroidobacterales > Steroidobacteraceae > ZC4RG30. Next base: position 20,115 of record JALYWF010000011.1, on the reverse strand, counting down.
GAACACCTCGGCGCGGTTCGAGGCGTCGTTGGTGACCATGTGGTTGTAGTAGATCTGCGGATTGCCGTGGCCCAGGTTTGCAAACCAGCCGCGCACTTCTTCGTGGCGACCCAGCACCTCTTCCGTGTAGCGCAGCGCGCGATCGGTTTCAGCGAGGCTGCTGCCATTGGGCGTGCTGATGCCGATCAGGAACTGGGGCGTATCGGCCTTGGGAAACAGGCTGCTGCCCACCGCCGGCACAAGCAGCACAGTGACCAGCAGGGCGCCACCCAGCGCCGCCGCCACGGTGGCGCGTGGACGTGCCAGGCAGTAGTGCAGGGCCGGGCGGTAGTAGCGGTGGATCACCCCCATCACCCGTTCCAGCAGCTTGTTGCGCTCCGGTCCACCCTCCGCATTGCCGCGGCCCAGTACGCGGCTGGCCAGGAAGGGGATGAAGAACAGCGCCACGAACAGCGAACCCAGCACCGTGGAGATGATGGTCACCGGCAGCACGCGGATGAACATGCCCGGGATGCCCGGCAGCACCGCCAGCGGCAGGAAGGCCAGCACCAGCGCCGCGGTACAGCCCAGCAGCGCCTCCAGGATCTGCTTCGTGCCAAGGATGGCAGCCTCGGTGCGCGAATGCCCCATGCGCAGGTGCCGGGCGATGTTTTCCACCACCACGATGGAATCATCCACCAGCAGGCCCAGTGACAGCACGAAGCCGGCGATGGTGATCTGGTTGAGCGAATAGCCCAGCATGTGCAGCGAGGCCATGCCGATGGCGATCGACAGCGGCACTGCCAGCATCACGATGCCCGCGGCGCGCAGGCCCAGGGGCAGCAGGGTGAGCAGTACCAGGCCGATGGCGATGCTGAAGTCGGTGTACAGCCGCTGCAGCCGGCTGGCCACGTTGTGGCTCTGCGAGAAACCGCGTTCCAGCCTGATGCGCGCCGGCAGCGTCGGTTCGTACTCATCGAGTGCGGCGTCGATGCGTTGCTGCACGGCGATGATGTTGTTGCCCGGCTGCAGCGTGGCCGTGGCGAACACGGCACGCTCGCCGCGATAGCGGCCCAGGTGCGTGTGCTGCGCCTCGTTCCAGGACACATCCGCCACGTCTTCCACACGCACGGTCTGGCCACCGGCGGTGCGTATTACCGTGGCGCGCAGCGCCTCGACACTGTCGTAGCCGCCGCCGGTCTGCACGCTGAAGCTGCGGGAGTCGAGGTCGACCACGCCGGCCGGCAGGCTGGAGTTGGTGGCCTGGATGGCCTGCGCCACCAGTGCCGGCGTCACGCGCATGCGCTCCATGCGCGCGGGATCGAGCTGCACGCGCAGTTCGCGCTGCGGATAGGCCCAGGAGGCCGCGCTGCGTACTCCATCCACGGCCTTCAGCACATCTTCCAGGTCGCGCGCCGCGTCCTCGAGCTCCGCAAAGGGCGCATCCGGGGACACCAGCGCCAGCTGCACGATGTTGACCTGGGTCGGGCCCCAGCGTTTCACCTCGATCTGGCGGATGGCCGCCGGCAGCTGCGGCCGCAGCGCATTGACCTCGCGCGTCACCTCGTCGGTCTTGCGGTCCACGTCCGTGTCGGCGTCGAACTCCACGGCCACCACCGCCACGCCATCGCCGATGGTGGTCTCGATGCGGCTGACGTCATCGAGCTCGGCGATGCGGTCCTCCACGGGCTTGGCGAATTCCCGCTCCAGGTCCACCGGGTCCGCGCCCGGATAGATGCCCGTGACGAGGAAGCCCGGAGCCTTGATGTAGGGGTCTTCCTCGCGCGGCATGCCGAGGAAGGAGGTGATCCCCAGCGCTGCCACGCACAGGAAGGCCACCAGCGTGAACTGGTGCCGGCGTATGGGGAATTCGATGAGGCTCATCGAAGCACCAGGGACTGGTGTTGCGGCATGGGAAGCCCGGCGACGCTCATCGGCGGGACATCACGGCTTCACGTCGACGGAATCGCCATCATCCACATAAGGCGCGCCGGTGGTGATGATGCGCTCCCCCACTGCCAGTCCTTCACGGATGGCCACGCCCTGGCCAGTGATGAAGGCCACCTTCACGTCACGGCGCCGCGCCACTGCGCCATCGGCGATGAACACCGCTGCCGCATCGCCATTGCCCTCGAGCACCGCACCGATGGGCGCATAAGGCAGCGTGGCCCCGGCATTGCCCGGCACGATGCTGGCGCGCCCGACCAGCCCACTGACCAGCGGGCGGTCGGTCGGTGCCAGCTGTGCCTCGATGGCAAAAAGGCCGGTGGCCGGATCCGCTGCGCTGGCCACCTGCGTGACACTGGCGCTGAACTGCTCGCCCGGCCAGGCATCGAGTAGCAGCGTGACGATGTCGCCACGGCGGATGCGCACCACATGCCGGTCTGCGACCGCCAGCCGCACCACGTAGCCGTTGTCATGCCGGCCCAGCACCAGCACCACCTGGCCGGGCGCGGCGTTCTCGCGCTCCTCCACCAGCCGCCGCAGCACCACGCCGTCGCCGGGCGCGGTGATGGTGGCGCTGGCTTCGTTGAAGCGGGCCACCTGGTACTGTGCGCGTGCCACATCGGCCTGCGTGCGCAGGTTCTGCAGCTGCTCCAGCGGAATCACCTGGTCCGCATGCAGGGCCTCGCCGCGTGCCAGGTCACGCGCGGCCTTGTCGGCCAGCTGGCGTGCCTGCTCCACCTGTGCGGCGATCTCGGTGGGATCCAGCCGCGCGAGCACCTGGCCCCGCTGCACCGCGTCGCCTTCACGCACGCTGACCTGCTGCACCAGGCCGCCGATCTTGAACGAGAGCCGCAATTCATCGCGCGCGGCGATGATGCCCGTGGTCTCGATGGGTGGCACGGCTGGTCCCGCCTGCACTGTCTCGACGCGCACCGGGGTGATTTCGGGCGCGACGGGCGCCGGTTCACGACCGCAGCCGGATATAACCAGCGCGGCGCCGGTCATTGCGGCCAGCTGCGCGGCGCATCCCAATGCGGCCCGGACGGACAGTGGTCTCATGGCAGGGATTCCCTGTTGCCATTGGTGGGCAGGCCTGGAGTCTCGCCGGCCGCAAACTGCATCTCGATGCGCCGCTGCAGCACCTCGAAGCGGCTCACGTTCAGCGCCAGCTCCGCGGCAGTGAGCGCGCTGTTCGCATCGAGGTATTCCACCTGGCTGATGGTGCCGGCATCGCGCTTGCGCGTGGCGATGCGCTGCGCGGCGCGCGCGGCCTCGGCGCGTGCCTCCGCCACCGCGATGGAATCGGTGGCAGCAGCCAGCCGGTCGGTGGCCTGCTGCTGCTCGAGGCTGATCTGGCGCAGCAGAGATTCCTGCTGCAGGCGCGCCTGGCGTGCGGCGAGGCGTGCCCGCTCGGCCTCCGCGCGGTTGGCGCCGCCGTCGAAGAACTTCCAGCTGAGCACCAGCGAGGCGGAAACATAGTTGTAGCCCGGGCCCAGGTCCCAGTCCTTGCCCTGGGTGCCGGCATCGATGCCCAGCGACAGTGAAGGCTTCAGCGCGGCGCGCGCGGCACGATGCAGCTCGCCGGCTGCCGCGCCCTGTGCGTCGGCCTGCGCGAGCTCGGGCCGGGGCGCGGCGCTGACGGCGGGCAGGTCTGCTGCCGGGACTGGCGCATCCTCCAGTGCAGTGGCCAGCGGGCGGTTGAGCAGGAAATTCACGTAGCTGCGTGCCTGGTCGGCCTGGGCGGCGTTCTCGCGCAGCTGCTGCGCCACGGCCAGCTGTTCCGTGCGCGCACGCAGCACCTGGTCCTCGGTGACGCGTCCGTTGCTGAACATCGATTCGTTGATGCGCAGGTTCTCGTCGAGCACCGCGGCAGTGGCGCGCAGCACCTCGCCGCCGCGCAATGTCTTCAGCCAGTCGAGGTAGCCCAGCCAGACGTCGCGGCGCAGGCGGCGGCGCAGCACTTCTTCTCCGGCACGCACACCGCGCAGCAGCTCACGCTGCGCATTGGCCGCAGCAGGAATGGCCGGCTGGTACAGCGGCTGCCGCAGCGTGACGCGTGTGTCCTGCTCGCGTTCGCGCTGGAAGGGAATGGTCTGGTCAGGCAGGGGCGAGAAACGCGGCGGCTGCCCCTGCGCCGCAAGCAGCTCGTTGAGCGTCTGGTAGGCGGGATTCAGCAGGGTGCCCAGTGGTACCTCGAAGTCCCTGCCGCCGTCGGCGCGGGTGTAGCGGGCCTGCAGCGCGAGCTCAGGGTAGAAGCGCGCGCGGGCTGCATCCAGCGCGGCTTCGGCGCGCCCGACTTCCAGTCCCTGTCCCTGCAGCGCGAGATTGTCCTGCAGGGCGATGGCCAGGTATTCCGCGGCCACCGTGGCGGCGTCGCGCGCAGGCTGGGAGGCGGTGACAGAGGTGGCCGCGAGCAGCGGCAGCAGCGCCAGCATCCCTGCCGTGCGCGCCCGGTTCACGGCGCCGTGCTCATGGCACGCCGCATCAGTGCGAGCGCATGCTCGTACAGCTGCAACGTGTCGGTATTGCGGTGGACCAGCAGCGCACCCTTGGTGTTGGCAATCTGGATCACGCCATGCATGAAACCCCACAGCGCGATGGCAGTGGCATCGGGAGAGCCCAGATCCTGCCGGATGGAGCCGTCGGCAATGCCGTCGCGGATCGCCTGCGTCATGTGCTGGTGGCAATCATTGCCGAGCTCGGTGCAGCGCAGGTGCTTGTGCACGTCTTCAGGCACGCGTGCCTCAAGAAGCGCCAGCGCCTGGAAGTACACCGGCAGCTCGCGTGCGAAGCGCACATAGGCGCTGCCCATGGCTTCGAGCCGGCCGAGGCCAGTGGAAACATCGCCCGCGGCGGTGGCAAAACGGTCCAGCAGCAGTTCCATGGCGCGCTCGCAAAGGGCGAGGTGCAGGGCGTGCTTGTCTTCGAAATAAACGTAGAGGAGGGCGCGGGAGAGGCGGGCGCGGCGGGCCACCTGTTCCATGGTGATGGCGTCGAAGCCCACTTCGGCGGCAGCGGACGCCGCCGCATCGAGGATCTCGTTGCGACGGCGGTCCTTTTCTTCCTGCCTGCGTGCTGTCAGCTCGCTCATGTATATTACGATACGTCAGCGATTGACACAACGTCAACGGTTAGACGATGAGTCAACGTTTAGAGGAGTAATAGTCGCTAGACAGGCGACCATTGTTTCACTGTCTGCTGCAATCCATCCCGAACCGCCTGCTCGGCGCTGGGCCCCGGCTTGCCTGGTCCGGCGGCAGTGCCCAGGCAGATGAAACCGATGAGATGGTCCTCCGTGCCCAGTCCCAGCTCCGACTTGAAGGTCGCGTCGAAGACGCCCAGGCCCGAGAACAGATACGCGGCATAACCCAGTGCATGGGCCGCGTTCAGCACCAGCTGGCTGGCGCCGGCTGCAGCGAAGGCCTGCTCGATGGCCGGCACCTTGTGCGCAGTGTTGATCTTCGCCGCGGCCACCACCAGCAGCGGCGCGCGCGCAGTGAGACGGTATTTCTCGCGGTTCATTTCGTAGCGGGCGGGATCGCCTCCGACGCGGGTGGCCGCTGCGGCGAGACGATCGAAGAACACTTCGTAGTGCTCCGGCTTCACCACCCAGAACCGCCAGGGGCGCAACCGGCCGTGGTCCGAGGCGCGCTGGGCGGCCCCCAGGATGAGCTGCAGTTCCTCCTCGCTGGGCGCAGGCGCCTGCATGAAGGCGCCGGCAAGCGAGGTGCGCGAGAGCAGTGAATCGATGGCGTTGGTCTGGCTGGCGGTCATTGGCGGCCCGGCGATGGTGAAGGAGGGAGCGTGGCATTCTAGCCAAAGCCCGGCGGCCGGCCGGGCGCCACAGCCGGGGGAACGATGTCCACCTACACCGCCGAACTGCTCTGGGAGCGTGGCGAGCAGGATTCCGCCAGCAACCGCTACAGTCGCCGCCACCAGTGGCGATTCGACGGCGGGGCGAAGGTGGGCTATTCAGGCGCCAAGCTGCCTTCCCGCGACGAGCTGGACGCCGTGCACCACAAGGCGCACGAGGAGTGCTACATCGCCAACTCGGTGAAGACCGAAGTGGTGATCGAAGCGGTGGCCTGAGTTCCGGCCACCGGCCGCGGTCAGTCGTCGCGGAAATTCTGGAACTGCAGGGGCACGCCCAGCTCTGACTTGCGCAGCAGTGCCATCGCGGCCTGCAGGTCATCCTTCTTCTTGCCGATGACGCGCACCTTGTCGCCCTGGATCTGCGCCTGCACCTTGAGGCCGGATTCCTTCAGCTGCTTGACGATGTCGCGGCCATTGTCCTTGTCGATGCCGTGCTTGAGCACCACGTTCTGGCGTGCACCACCGAGGTTGGTGTCCACGTCCTTAATTTCCATGCAGTTGACGTCGATGCCGCGTTTGGAAAGCCGCAGTCGCAGGATGTCGAGCATCTGCTTCAGCTGCGCCTCGGCCTGCGCCTTCAGGATGATCACGAAGGGTTCCTTCGCCTCGCGATCGAACCGCGCACCGGTGCCGCGGAAATCAAAGCGCTGCTCCAGTTCGCGGTTGGCCTGGTCCACGGCATTGGTGATCTCGTGGCCATCGAGCTCGGAAACAGTATCGAAAGAGGGCATCAGCGGACCTCCACGGGAAAACCATCGGCGCCCTTGCGCCAGGGCGTCCACAGCAGTGAAACATTGCCCACGGCGAGGTCGGACTTGCGAGGCGTGACCACGATCTCGCGCAGCGCGATGCAGCTGGCATCCAGTGTGCTGTCGAGACTGGTGATGGCGGACTGCAGTTCGCTGCCGAGGTCGGCAAGCCGCTTGTCGATCACTTCCGCCGATTCCTCGGCGCGCGCGACATCCGCGGCTTCGCGCCCGATGCGCGAGGCGCTGCGTGCTGCCGTGGTCGCCCGCCCCACGCTCGAGGCCGATACGACCTTGCGGCCGAGGAATGCGCCCAGGATGGTCGCGCCAACAGAGATGGCGGTGTTCAGCTTTTGCTGCGAGGACTGGCTGCGTTCGGTTTCCACCTTGTGCAGCGCGCGCCGTTTCTGCTCCTGCAGCGTGGCCAGCCGTGGTGCGTACTTCTGCCGCAGCTTTTCGGCCTCGGCATCCCGCTTCTCGCGGGCCGCCAGCTGCAGGCGGGCACGGAAGTCCCCTTCGCTCTCGCCGGGCTGCGACACCTGCTTCAATGCATCGCAGGCCAGCAGGGTGAGGCGCTGCTGCTCGTACAGCTGGGCGGCCAGCGCCTTGCTCCAGCGCGCATAGCTGGCGGCGCGCAGTGCAGCGGCGGGCGGTTCGGCGAAGGTGGCGCCGGGCACCGGTTCGCGCGCGGGCGGTGCAGCCAGCGTGGCGGATTCACTCCACAGCACTTCGGCGCCGTCATCATCAAAGGGTGCGGCCAGGCTCACGGTGTGCCAGGCGTCGATGCCGGCGGGCTTGTCGACATAGTGCAGCTTGGCCGAGGCGACCACGCCGGGGCGGTAGGTGATGCCATCGGCTGCGCCCTGCACGGGAAGGAAGGCTTCGGTAACCTCGGACGGCAGCACGGGACGGGAGGCGGTCGCGCCAGGCACGGCGGCGGCCCCCTCGATCGTCATGCCCGTCGTGACGGCCTTCGAAGCACCGGCCGCGCCCGCGCCTTGCTGCTTGCGCGGTGCCATCAGCCGTGAAATCTCCGCCGGCGTCAGCGGCCCGCGCAGGTAAGACAACGCCCAGCGGCTCTTCATCAGCACCGGCGCATCGTCATGCACATTGCGCATCAGGAACACGCGCTGCGTCAGTGCGCCCAGTAGTCCTGCGAGCTGCTCGCGCGAGGGGCCGCTGCCGGCCATCGCCGCGCTGAGTCCATCGAGCAGCCGGTCGCGGTCGCGTTCGGTCTGCAGCCTGCCGATCAGCCAGGTGCCGGTGTTGCCCAATCCCTTGTAGTCGAGGTCCACGGGGTTCTGTGTGGCCAGCACCACACCCAGTCCATAGGCACGCGCCTGCTTCAGCAGCGTGAGCATGGGCTGCTTCGAAGGTGGATTCGCGGTGGGCGGGAAATAGCCGAAGATCTCGTCCATGTAGAGGATGGCGCGCAGCGAAGCAGTGCCGCTCTGGCGGCGCATCCAGCCGATCACCTCGTTGAGCAGCAGCGTCACCACGAACATGCGCTCGGCATCGGAAAGATGCGCGATGCAGATGATGGCGATGCGCGGCTTGCCCTCGGGCGTGAACAGCAGGCGCTGCGCGTCCAGCGGCTCGCCGCGCGTCCAACTGGCAAAGCGCGGCGAGGCGAGCAGGCCGTTGATGGCCAGCGCCAGCTCCATGCGCTCCTTCGCCGGGAAGAAAGTCTCGAGGTCGAGCGCGCCGAGCTTCTGCAGCGGCGGCTTCTGCACCGCGGCCACCAGGCCGGCCAGGTCAAGCGACTGGCCGGAACCCCAGGCGTGACCCAGGATGTTCGAGAGCAGGATGTGGTCGCGGCTCTGCAGCGGATCGGCATCGCGCCCCAGCAGGGCCAGCAGGCCGGACACCACCGAGCCAATGCGCTCGGACAGCGCGCCCGTGTCGGCCAGCAGTTCCGCCGGCGGCGGCGCCAGCGACTGCAGGATGGACAGCGGCAAGCCGCTGTCGGCACCGGGTGTGTAGATGGCGATGTCCACTGCATCACGCAGCCGCCCGATGCGTTCGGGCCGCTGGTCCCATTCGGCAAGGCCGCCGCGCCACTGCTCGGCCACGCGTGCGGCGTACTGTTCAATGGAAAGGTCACGCCGCGCTGCCTCGCCGGCATCCACCCAGCCGGCGAAATCCTGCGGTGCCAGCGCCGGGAAGGTGAGCAGCAGATTGCCCAGGTCGCCCTTCGGATCGATGCAGATGGCGGGGATGCCATCGATGGCGGCTTCCTCGAGCAGCGCCAGGCACAGGCCCGTCTTCCCGCTGCCCGTCATGCCCACGCATACGGCGTGCGTGGTGAGGTCACGCGAATCGTAGAGCAGGGGTTCCCCGGCGTTGCGGCCCGTGGCGGGATCGAACACCTTGCCGAGGTAGAAGGCGCCGAGCTTCTCGTAGTCGTTGGTCATGGACAGGCCTTGCGCGGGCTGCCAAGCATAATGGAAGCCTTCACGCGCCGCTCTCTGCCCTACTCGTGCGCGGCGGTCCTCCCGGGAACCCATTGCGTGCCGGCCAGGGGTACGCCAGCCATGGCCGCCGCTTCGACGGTGAGCGCCACCAGGTCCTCCCGCTCCAGGTGGTGCACGTCCTGCTTGCCGCAGGCGCGCGCCAGGGTGGTCAGTTCCATGGTGAGGGTCTTCAGGTAGTTGCGCACGCGGCGGGCGCCGGTCTCCACTTCAAGTCGCTGCTCCAGCGCGGGGTCCTGCGTGGTCACTCCCACGGGGCAGCGGCCGGTATGGCAGTGGTGACAGAAGCCCGGGCGGGTGCCAAGCGCGGCGTAGTCGGGCGTGGCGTCCAGGTGCTGGCCCTGCTGCATGTAGCTGGCACTGTTGCAACCCAGGGAGATGAGGATGCCCTGGCCGATCGAGACCGCATCGGCGCCCAGCGCCAGCGCCTTGGCAGCATCGGCGCCGGAGCGGATGCCGCCGGAGACGATGAGCTGCACCACGCCGGTCATGTTGAGGTCTTCCAGTGCATCGGCAGCCTGGCGCACCGCCGCCAGCGTGGGAATTCCCACGTGCTCGATGAAAGTGAGTTGCGTGGCAGCGGTGCCGCCCTGCATGCCATCCACCACCACCACGTCGGCGCCGGAATGCACGGCCAGCTTCACATCATGGAAGGTGCGCGTGGCGCCCACCTTCACGTAGATGGGTTTCTCCCAGTCGGTGATCTCGCGCAGCTCGCGGATCTTGATGGCCAGGTCATCCGGGCCGGTCCAGTCCGGATGACGCGAGGCCGAGCGCTGGTCCACGCCCTCCGGCAGCGTGCGCATCTTCGCCACGCGCGGGTTCACCTTCTGCCCCAGCAGCATGCCGCCGCCGCCCGGCTTGGCGCCCTGGCCGATCACCACCTCGATGGCATCGGCACGGCGCAGGTCATCGGGATTGAATCCATAACGCGAGGGCAGGCACTGGTAGACCAGGTGTTTGGAGGATAATCGCTCCTCGCTGGTCATGCCGCCATCGCCGGTGGTGGTCGAAGTGCCTACGGCTGTTGCCGCGCGGCCCAGCGCCTCCTTCACATTGGCCGACAGCGCACCGAAGCTCATGCCGGCGATGGTGATGGGGATGTCCAGCTCCAGCGGCTTCGTGGCGAAGCGCGTGCCCAGCACGGTCTTCGTGCTGCATTTCTCGCGGTAGCCTTCCAGCGGATAGCGCGACATCGATGCGCCGAGCATCACCAGGTCATCGAAATGCGGCAGGCGGCGCTTGGCGCCCATGCCGCGGATCTCATAGAGGCCGGTGGCCGAGGCGCGCTGGATGTAGTCGATCGTATGGCGATCGAAGGTGGCGGATTCTTCCACGATCAGTACTCCTGGTTGGCGTCGGCGTTCCAGTGGTAGAGGCTGCGGGCCGAGGCCACCTTGCGGAACAGATGGGGTTCATGCGCGAGGCCGGCGCGCTCGAGCAGCGTGGCCAGGGCCTCGAAGTCGGCGTCGCCGAGAGGCTCGAAGCGCGCATCGGCGCCGAGGGAAGCCACCTTGCCCTTCACGTAGATGACCGCCTCGTACAGCGAATCGCCCAGCGCGTCGCCGGCATCCCCGCAGATCACCAGCCGGCCGGCCTGCGCCATGAAGGCGGAGAAGCTGCCCACGCTGCCGCCCACCACGATGTCGCCGCCCTTCAGCGAGATGCCACAGCGCAGCGAGGCATCCCCTTCGATGACCAGCAGGCCGCCATGCGCCGACGCGCCCGCGCCATTGGAGGCAAAGCCCTTGATGCGCACCTCGCCGCTCATCATGTTCTCGGCCGCGCCGGTGCCGGCATTGCCGTGCACGGTGATGCGGGCCAGCTGGTTCATGCCGCCCACGTAGTAGCCGGCGTGGCCCCTCACCTCCACATCAAAAGGTGCATTGGCACCCACCGCGATGTTGTGTGCGCCGTCGGGGTTGAGCACACGCACCGAGGGCGGCCTGGGGCCGGCGTTCTGGTGCAGCCAGCTGTTGAGCGCGCGCACGCCCTGGTCACGGGCGAGGTCGAATTCCATTGGCACCACGCTCATGTGCGCTCCCAGTGGTAGATGGTGCGGGGCTGCGGTTCGAACAGCTTCGCCTTCGCCACGCCCGGCAGATGCGCCAGCGAGCGGAACTCCGAGGATACCGCCACGTAGTCATCGGTCTCGGCCACGATGGCCGGCTTGCAGGCGAAGGGATCGCGCACTAGCGACAGCCCATTGCTCGTGCCGATCAGGAAGGTGAAGAAACCATCGAGTTCAGTGAACCCGCGCTCGATGGCCGCCTCGATATCGTCGCCCTCGCGCATGCGCCATTCCAGGAAACGACAGGCGGCTTCGGTGTCATTGTCGGTGTCGAAGTGGATGCCCAGCGGCTCGAGCTTGCGGCGTACTTCATGGGGATTGGACAGCGAGCCGTTGTGCACCAGGCAGAAGTCCTCGCCCGCGGTGAAGGGATGGGCGTGGGCAGGCGTGACGGCGGATTCGGTGGCCATGCGCGTGTGGCCGACGGCGTGGCTGCCGGTCAGTTCGCGGAAGCCGTACCGCGCGGCGATGTCGGCCGGTGCGCCCGTGTCCTTGTACAGCGCGATGCGATGGCCCTGCGAGAGCAGCACCAGGCCGGGGGCCGCGGTCTCCAGGTGGGATTTCACCTTCTCCAGCGGCGCGGCGGTGGTGAGGATGGCGTGGCGGCCGGAGTCCTGCAGGGCATGCTCACCGGGAAGCGCGGCAGTGAGCCCGCGCAGGAAACCGGCCCAGTCCACCGCGCCCTGGAGCTGGAACAGGCTGAGCTTCAGCTTCGGCACCGGCGCGGAGGCATACACGGCAAGGCCCGCCGAGTCCGGGCCGCGCTCGGTCATGCCGGTGAGCATGGGGACCAGCAGCTCACCCAGCCGTCCGTCCCATTCCGGCTTCTTCAGCAACAGGCCGACGATGCCACACATCAGAAGAACTCCACGTAGCGGCGGGTCTCCCAGTCCGAGACGTGCCGTGCGTACTCGGTCCACTCCATGCGCTTGAGCGTGATGAATTCGGCGGCGAGTTCGGGGCCGAGCCCGTCCTGCACCACCTCGTCCTGCTCCAGCGCCGTGATGGCTTCCAGCAGGTTCTGCGGCAGCAGGCTGATGCCGCGCGCCTGCAGGTCCGCGGGCGTCGCCTCGTAGAGGTTGGTGTTGTTCATCGGGCCGGGATGCAGGCGGCGTTTCACGCCGTCCATGCCGGCCGCGGCGATGGCGGCGGCCACAAGATAAGGATTGCAGCCGGCATCGGGCAGGCGCAGCTCGAGCCGGCCGCCGGGAATGCGCACGCAGCCGGTGCGGTTGTTGTCGCCATAGGCGATATAGGCCGGCGCCCAGGTCGCGCCGGACAAGGCGCGGCCCACCACCAGCCGCTTGTATGAATTCACCGTGGGGGCGCAGATGGCTGCCAGCGCGCGCGCATGCTGCAGCAATCCGCCGAGGAAGAAATAGCCCATCTCCGACAGCGCCAGCCCCTGCGGATCAGCATCGTCCTGGAACAGGTTCTTCGTCGTGGCATTGCCCATCGAGATGTGGAAGTGGGCGCCGCTGCCCGTGCGGTTGGAAAAGGGCTTCGGCATGAAGGTGCCCACCATGCCGTGGCGACGCGCGATTTCGCTCACCGCCATCTTCACCAGCGTGAAGTTGTCCGCGGAAGTGAGGGCGTCGGCGTAGGTGAAGTTCACCTCGAACTGGCCGTTCGCATCCTCGTGGTCGATCTGGTACACGTCCACGCCGGTGGCGCGCAGGCCGCTGACCAGCTCGTCGAGGAAGGCGCTGGCGCGCGAGAGCCCCTTGTAGTCGTAGCAGGGTTTCTCCAGGCCATCGGTGGTGTCATGCGGTGCCAGCGTTCCATCGGCGGCACGCGAGAGCAGCATGAACTCCGGTTCGATGCCGGTGTAGAGCGTGAGCCCCTCCCTGGCCAGCTTGTCCACCTGGCGCTGCAGGGCCACCCGCGAGCAGTAGGGCCAGGGCGCGCCCTTCACCGTGCCATTGCAGACGATGCGCGCATGGCCCGGCATCCACGGCAGCGCCTTCAGCGTGGCTGGATCACCCACGGCCATGTAGTCCGGTCCGTGTGGCCCCATGCCGAAGCCCCACAGCGCGAAGCCGGCAAACCCCGCGCCTTCGTTGAGCACCATCGAGAGGTGTTCCACCGGCACGGACTTGGCCTTGGCCGCGCCGTGGATGTCCACGAACTGCGCCAGCACGTAGCGGATACCTTCGGCACGCAGGCGATCAGGGAGTTCTTCTGCTTTCATTCTCGGTCTCCAGGGGGACGGGGGCGGCGATCTGCTGCAGGCATTGATCGAGGTAGGTGCAATGGCTGGCGTCGCACCACAGCCGCAGCGACAGGGATGCGTCGGCGCCGGGCTCGCGCACGAAGGTGACGCTGATGCCGGCGAACAGCGTCATCACCACCAGGTCCGGTGTGGTGCGCAGGCGTTCGAAGTCGAAGGAGCAGCCCTGTGCCAGCGCAGCGGGCCAGGGATGGCCGGAAAGCAGCACACTGCAGTCGCTGCGCAGCAGGACCCAGGCGTTGGCATCGGCGGGCGCGTCGTCGGCAATCAGGGGCGCTGCTGCGCTGTCATCCTGCTCGATGAGGAATTCGCTGTTGCCGAGGCGCAGGCAGCGGCCACCGTGCCAGTGGATCACGCGGTTCGGCGCGGCGGGCACGGCAATGCCGCAGCGTTGCAGCCAGGCCAGGGCGCCCGGTCCCTTCACACCCCAGCGCCGGGCCGGTGCGGATCTGGCGCCGCTCATGCCGACTCCCGCTGGCGCAGGTTCTGCGGGTCGTAGAACGGCGTCTCGACCACTTGCGCGGCATGCAGCTGGCCGCCGTCATCGCGGAACGTCAGGCGCTGTCCGATGGCCGCATGCGCGGGCGCCAGCAGGGCCAGTCCGATGGTACGGCCCAGCGTCGCTGAATACGCGATGCTGGTGATGCGTCCGATGATGCGGCCATCTTCGATGGCCAGGTGTGACTCGGCCAGCGGAGCCCGCGCTGCCGCCAGCGCAAAACCAGCCAGGCGCTGCCGATCGCCGCGCTGCCCGAGGATGGCGAGGCTGCGCTGGCCCACGAAGAAGGGCTTGTCCCGCCGCAGCAGTCGCGACAGGCCGGCTTCAAGCGGATTGGTGAGGCCGTCGGTGTCCTGGCCGACGATGATGTGGCCCTTCTCCAGGCGCAGCACGCGCTGTGCTTCCACCCCGAAGGGCAGCAGGCCATGTGGCCTTCCCGCCTCGAACAGCGCATCCCACACCGCCCGTGCCTGCGCGAAGGGCACGTGGATCTCGAAGCCTGCCTCGCCCACGAAACCCACGCGCGCCACACGCGCCGCGACGCCGGCCACCGGCATCTCGCGCAGCGCCAGGTAAGGAAACGCTGCATCGTCCAGCGGCTGGTCGGTGCAACGGGCCAGCACTTGCCGCGCCAGCGGGCCGGCAAGATTCATCGCTGCCATGTGACCAGTGAGGTTGTGCAGCGTGCAATCCAGGCCCCACTCGGCCACGCGCCGCTGCAGCTCGCGGTACACCGTGGTGCTCGCACCGGTGGTGGTGGTGAGATAGAAGCGGCCGTTGGCCAGGCGCATCACCACGCCATCGTCGGCCACGGTGCCGGCCTCATCCAGCATCAGGCCGTAGCGCGTGCGGCCCGGCCCAAGGTTGCTGAGCAGGCCGGTGTAGATGCGATCGAGCAGGGTGCCCGCGTCCGGCCCCATCACCTCGATCTTGCCCAGCGTCGACACATCGATCAGTCCCACGGCACCGCGCACGGCGGCGACCTCGCGTTCGATCGCGGCGCCTGCACAGGCGCCATCACCGCCGTAATGTGCCGGCCTGCGCCAGGCCCCGGCCGGCATCCATATCGCATGGTGCGCGTCATGCCATGCATCCAGCGCTGCGCGGCGCAACGGGGAAAAGCGCGCGCCGGCCAGCGCGCCCAGGCTCACCGGCTGCCAGGGCGGACGTGCGGTGGTGAGTCCCAGCGACGGCAGGTCGCGCCCGGTGACGCGCGCGAGCTGGCGCGCGGCGTTGAGATTGGACAGCTTGCCCTGCGAGGGACCCATGCCCACGGTGCTGTAGCGCTTCAGCAGCTCGACGCTGTCGAAGCCTTCCTGCGCCGCGTTGGCCAGATCGGCCAGCGTCAGGTCTTCGTCGAGGTCGACGAACTCCTTGCCGGTGGAGGCGAACAGCGGATCGGGATGGGAGTGGGAATGTGTGTCGCGCACCCGGGAAGCCGCGGATGTGCCCTTCGCACCGGCGGCGTGCAGGGCGGCGCTGGCACCGGCGGCTGCGCCATCGCGCGCCCGGGCCTGCATCGCAAAACAGCCATTGGCACTGCCGGCCACGAACAGGCCGGCGGGCAGCGATGCCGGCACGTGCTGGCCCAGCTGCGCATCGAAGCGCACCGTCGCGCCGCGCTGCAGGGCAAGGTGCAGCGCCGGCATCCAGCCGGTGGAAAGCAGCAGGGCATCGCATTCAACGCGCGACCATGCGCTGCCCGACAGCTCGACGCCGGCCAGCGTGCCGCTGGCAGCGGAGTGCGCCGCGATGCCGGCCACGCCGGCATGCACGCGCACACCCGCGGCGCGCAGCATGTCTGCCGGCAGCGCCGCGCCGGAAAGCGGGGCGCCGGTGGGCACGATCAGATCGGTGACGGCAAGACCATGCGAGGCAAGGTCCAGCGCCAGTGCCACGGCTTCTTCATTGGCGCCCAGGATGGCGATGCGTTCGCCGACGCTGATGCCGTAGCGGTAGAGCAGCCGCTGCGCCGCACTGCCCAGGAGAATGCCCGGCAGGTCGTTGTTGCGGAACACCGCCGGCTGTTCGATGCAGCCTGTGGCCAGCACGACCGCTCCGGCCCGCAGCAGCGTGAGGCCGCCATCCTCGCGATCGATTCGCGAGATGGCCAGCTCGTTGTCCGCATAGCAGCCCGCGACGCTGCTGCAGGTGTGCAGCTCGATGGTACGGCCGGCGCGCACGGCGGCAATCAGTTCCCGGCAGCGCGCGGCTTCTTTGCTGCGGGTGCGGGCCTGCCAGAGGCCGCGGCCGCCAGGCTGCTGCGACTCCTCCACCAGCACCACGCGTCGCGCGCCGGCTTCAGCGGCGGCCAGCGCCGCCGAAAGACCGGACACACCTGCGCCGATGACGGCGACGTCGCAGTGTGCGTACTCGCGCCGGCGCGGCGGGGATGCGGCGCCGGGCTGCACCACGCCCAGTCCACTGAAGGCGCGGATGGCGCGCTCGAACCAGGGAAAGCTGCGGCGACCGATGAAGGCCTTGTAGTAGAACCCCACGGGCAGGAAACGCGCCAGCAACCCCATGGCCGCGGCGCGGTCGCGCGCCACGCCGCCACGCGTGTTCACGGCGCTGAAGGCCAGTGCATGGCGCGCGAGCAGGGCGTCGCCACGCTGGTTCGGCTCGCTGCCCACCTGGAACAGGTTGTTGGCGTCGTGACCGGCTGCGGAAAACACGCCGCGCGGCCGGTGGTACTTGAAGCTGCGCGCCGTGACCATCACGCCCGCCGCCGCGAGCGCGGAGCTGAGTGTGTCGCCCTTGAAGGCGTCGACGCCGCGGCCCTCGAACCGCATGCGCAGGGGATGGCCGCGGTCGATCCACTCTCCCGGCACCGGCTGTGCAAGGCGACGCATCATGGACCCATCTCCCGCAACCGCGACGCGGGGTAGCTGGCAACAAACTCGTCCGTGGAGGTGTCGCGCTCGGCGATGAACCAGTAGCCGGAAGGTGTGTGGCACCACCACTCGCGCTTCATGCCGGGCACGCCGCTGCGGTGGAACACATGGCGCGCCCAGGCCGCATCGTCGGCGGCCGCCGGATCGGGCATGGGCCGTACCTCGCCGCCATACACGAATTCATCGGCGGGGCGTGGACCGTTGAGCGGGCAGGGGATGAGCTTCATCAGTGTCCCACCGATGCGGCGCCTTTCTCGCCCGTGAGCTCGAAGCGCTCGAAGCGTCCCCAGTCGAAGGCCTGGATCAGGTCATGGTTGCGGCCGGTGGCCACGGTGGCGGCCATGGTCTCGCCGCATACCGGCGTGGCCTTGAACCCCCAGGTGCCCCAGCCTGCATCGAGGAAGTATCCACCCACCGGCGTCACGCCCATGATGGGCGCGAAGTCCGGTGTCATGTCGGCCAGTCCCGCCCACTGCCGGTTCACTTTCACGCCCGCCAGGAAGGGGAAGAGGTCGAGCATGTGCTGGGCAAGGTCGGTGGTGAATTCGCGCGTCGAGCGCGGTGTGTGCAGTTCGCGCGGATCCAGCGATGCGCCCATCACCAGCTCGCCGCGCGCCGTCTGCGACACGTACACATGCAGCGAGCCGGACACGATGATCGGATCCAGCCACGGCTTCAGCGGTTCGGACACCATGGCCTGCAGCGGATGCACGTAGATGGGACTGGTGAGATCCAGCATCTGCAGGATGCGCGGCGTGTAGCCGGCCACCGCCGACACCACGCAGCGTGTGGCGATGTCGCCCGCCGTGGTGCGCACGCCGGTGACATGGCCGCCTGCCGTGTCGATGCCCAGCACCTCCGTCTGCTGGTGGATCTGCACCCCCAGCCGCTCCGCCGCCCGCGCATAACCCCAGGCCACCGCGTCATGCCGGGCCACGGCGCCGGGCGCATGCAGCAACGCGCCGAGGATGGGCGCATGCCCGCCAGCCGTCATGTCCATCATCGGCAGCGCGCGGGCGATTTCCTCAGGGCCCACCATCCGCGAATCCACGCCCAGGTGCTTGTTCACCTCGGCGCGCCAGCGCAGCGTGCGCAGCGTGGCGTCGGTGTGCGCGAGCGTGTAGTGGCCGCGCGTGGAGTAGAACAGGTTGATGTCCAGCTCCACGCCCAGCTCGCGCCAGATCTGCACGCTGCGGTCATAGAAACGCACGCCCTCGGGCGTGAGGTAGTTGGAGCGGATGATGGTGGTGTTGCGGCCGGTGTTGCCGCTGCCGATGTAGCCCTTCTCGAGCACCGCGATATTGCGGATGCCATGGCGGCTGGCCAGGTTGTACGCACAGGCCAGGCCATGCCCGCCGGCCCCGATGATCACCACGTCATAGGCTGGCGCCAGGCGCTCCGGCTGGCGGAACATGCGCGGTTCGCTGTACTTGCCGGAAAGCCCGATCTTCAGGAGTCGCCATGCCATGCTGGCCCTGATTCTCGGGGCGGGATTTACTTGTGGTCAAGGATTTTGCGTATGAGTAAAAGTAGGAAGGACCGACCACTGCCTGGTCTGGTCGCCCAGGTGGGCGCCACAGTGAGACGCCTGCGCGCCGCGCAGGGGCTGACCCTGGCCGAGCTGGCCGGTTCGGCCGCCATCAGCCAGGCCATGCTCAGCCGGCTGGAGCACGGCGATGTGTCACCCAGCCTCGATACCCTGGCGGCACTGGCCGATGCGCTCGGTACCAGCTGCGCCGCGCTGCTGCGGGATCCGGACCAGGTCGCCAGCGACGCGCAGCTGGTGCCCAGGGGCGAGGGACTGGAGGTAGTGCGCCGGGGCACGCGTCGCGGTCACACCTACCACCTGCTGGCTTCCGACCGCGGCCCGCGCAAGGTGTTCGAACCCTTCCTCGTGACGCTCACCGACAAGAGCGAACTCTTCCCCGAGTTCGAACATGCCGGCACCGAGTTCATCCATGTGCTCGAAGGCTCGCTGCGCTACCGCCACGGCACCGAGACCTTCCTGCTGAAGCCGGGGGATACCCTGACCTTTCGCGGCGAAGTGCCGCATGGCCCGGAAAAGCTGCTGAAGACGCCCATCCGCATGCTTTCCATCATTATTTACGGCGGCAGCAACCCGGCCGAATGAGCCGCAAATACGCCTTCCGGAGGCTGACTTGACGCCCCCGGAAAGCTCTAGCCATACTGCCACCAATGAAGACGACCCTCGCAGCACCCCGCTGGTGGTGGCCCCTCTCCTGACGGAGTGGGGTGCTGGTCGTCTGTTGCGCATCTAGACAAGCCAAAGACTCGAACACCAGAACCCATCTCCGGCACAACCGGGATGGGTTTTTTGTTGTCCGCAAAATTTGAGCAGGGGAAATCTTCTGAAACCGCCATTTGATATCGCAGGGGACCTGGATACGCCGGTATCGGCGTTTGCCAAGCTGGCCTCGTTCCGACCGCGCTTCCTGCTGGAGAGCGTCGAGGGCGGCGAGCGCCTGGGCCGCTACTCCTTCATCGGCTTCGGCGAGGGGCTGGAAGTGCGGCTGGATGCACGGGCGCTGACCATCGGCGGCAATGTCTACCCGGTGCCGGAATCAAAGGAAGGCCTGCTGCTGCGCCTGCGCGAGGCCCTGGCCCGCGCGCCACGCCCGCAGCCGGAGCTGCCGGGCATGCCGCTGGCCGGCGGGCTGGTGGGATTCACCGCCTATGACGTGGTGCGTTTTTTCGAACGCCTGCCGGTGCGCCATGCACGCCGTCCCGAGGCGCCGGTGCTGCACTACGTGGCGCCGCAGTCGCTGCTGGTGTTCGACCATCTCACGCGCGGCATCGCGCTGCTGCATTCCGGCACCGAGGCCGAGCGGCAGGTGCTGCGCAAGGAAGTGATCGCGGCGCTGCGCGGCGGCATCGTGTTCCCCCGTGTGCAGAAGGGATTCAGTGATCCGGTGGTCTCGCTGGGCCGCGAGGACTACATGGCCGGCGTGCGTCGCGCGCAGGAATACATTGCCGCGGGCGATGTGTACCAGCTGGTGCTGTCGTCGAAGTTCTCCGGCCAGCATCACCTGGATCCCTTCCAGGTGTATCGCGCGCTGCGCCTGATCAACCCCTCGCCCTACATGTACTACTGCACGCTCGGTGGCGTGACGGTGGTGGGCTCTTCGCCCGAGGCGCTGGTGAAACTCAAGGGCGGACGCGCGGAGCTGCGGCCCATTGCCGGCACACTGCCGCGCATGGCCGATGCCGAGGCGGATCTCGCCAACGAACGTCGCCTGCTCGCCGACCCGAAGGAAAATGCCGAGCATGTGATGCTGGTGGACCTGGCGCGCAACGACCTGGGGCGCGTGGCTGCGGCAGGCACCGTGCGCGTGGATCCCTACCGCGTGATCGAGCGCTACAGCCATGTGATGCACATCGTCAGCG
>JALYWF010000199.1 GCA_030852845.1 Pseudomonadota bacterium | reverse complement strand
CGTTCAGGCTGTCGATGACGATCATCCGCGCCGGGCCGTTGGGACCGTCGAGTTCGGCAGCCCGGCGCACCGTCGTGGCGAACTCCCCCGAGGACATCTCCGCCGGATCAATCTGCTGCAGCGAGATCAGCCCCCGGCTGATGCCCTCTTCCACGCCCATCCCCAGCTTGCGGGACCGTGACCGGAAAGTGGTGATGTTCTCGTCGAAAACAAAGATGGCCACCCGCTTGCCTTGTGCGGCCATGTTCACGGCGAACAGTGTGGCGAGCGTGGATTTCCCCGTGCCGGCCGGGCCCAGCATCAGCGTGCTCGTACCGGTGGGCAGCCCCCCGCCCAGCAGCGCGTCGAGCTTCGGGTGGCCGCTGGTCACATCCGTTTCGGCAAATGGCTGTGCATGTTCCGCGGCAATCAGCCGCGGAAACACGTCGAGTCCGCCGCGGCGGATGACGAAATCGTGGAAGCCGCCGCGGTATGCCACCCCGCGCATCTTGGCCACGCGCAGGCGCCGTCGCTCGGCCCCATACAGGTTGGCGAGCTGTTCCAGCACCACCACCCCATGGGCAATGCTTTGCAGGTGGTCGTCTTCCTTGCCGCCGGTCTGGTCATCCAGCAGCAGCACGGTGCAGTCGTGCCCGCCGAAGAAGTGCTTCAGTGCCAGCACCTGGCGCCGGTACCGCAGCATGTTCTGGGCCACCAGGCGCAGCTCGGAAAGGGAATCGAGCACCACGCGCTGCGGCCGGACTTCGTTCACCACGGCGATCATGGCCTCGGTGGTCTCCCCCAGCTCCAGTTCCGACGGGTTGAACACGGTCAGCTGCGCACTGACCGAGAGACCGCGTTCGGCCGACACCAGCTCCTTGATGCGCAGCTCCCGCAGATCCCAACCGTGGCTGCGCGCAATCTTCTGGATCTCCGCATTGCTCTCGGACAGGGTCACGTACAGGCAGCGCTCGCCCAGCGCCAGCCCGTGCAGCAGGAACTGCATCGCGAGGGTGGTCTTGCCCGTGCCCGGCGTGCCGGAAATCAGCGACAAGCAGTTCTGGGGAAGTCCACCCCTGAGGATGTCGTCGAGACCCGGAATGCCGGTTTCCACGACTGCATCGGAGACATCGGTCATCCACATTCGCTCCCTTGGAAAGAAAAATATTGTGGCACAGCGCCCCGGCAGGGCCCCCGCCAGCTCGCGCGGCGACAGGTTGTAGGATTGGTCTTACACGGCGCCGCGTTGCGCGCCGTCAGCGGTGAAGGGACGCGAAAAACGCCTATTTTTGCTGGATTCGCTGCAGCGTGCGACACAGCAGATAGAGAGCTTCGAGTGTGGGCATGGGCACGTCGTGCGCATGTCCCTCACGCAGGGCCACCGCCACTGTCTCCTCCAGCTCCAGCGGGCGGCCCGCCTCGAAATCCTGCAGCGAGGACATGCGGTGCAACGGCGCTGTGGCCTGCATGGCCTCGTTCTTCCTGACCACCGCTGCGGCTGCCTCCTCCTCCGTGCCGCGCGCCATGGAGACAATGGGCAACATGGAATCGTCGCTGAGCGTGATGCCACGCGCTGCGGCCAGCGCGGCCATCTCGCGTGCCACGCGGGCGATGAGCCGCGCGCCATCGGGATCGAGCACCACCTTCCAGCTCACGGCGCGCGTTGCCACCGCCATGGTCATATAGCCGGCCCAGCCACAGAACTTCGACCATTCACGTCCAGTGATGTCAGGCACGGCGCGCGTGCGGATGCCGGCGCGCTCGAGAACGCCCGCAAGCTCAGTGGCGCGCGCGCCGTCGCCTTCGAGGTCACCGACCAGTGTCATCACATTGCGGGTGAAGAGCACCGATCCGTCGGGCCGCAGCTCGCCGCTGGCATCACTCAATGCCCCGATCACTGCGTGGCGGCCAAATGCCTCCACCAGCCGGTCGTTCTTGAAGGCGCCATTCTGCAGCGACAGCACGCCATCGAAGTGCACATGACGAAGAGGCCCCAGCGCGGCAGCGGTGCCCAGGGTCTTCATCGCGACGATGAGCACGCCGGCGCGTCGCAGCTGCGATGCATCTGTCAGCACAGGCACCTGCACGGTGAAATCCTCAAGGCCGGTGACGCGCAGGCCGCCGGTGCGGATCTGCTCTGCGCGACGTTCGCGCACCAGCATGGCCACCGAATGGCCGGCCCGCGCCAGGTATGCACCGAAGATGGTGCCCATGGCGCCGGCACCGAGGATCAGGAAGTCAAGCGCGTGCGGCGGGGATTGCGACATGCGCAAAGGATACGCCAACGCGAATGTCCGTCACCCGCTGCCGGCAGTAGTGTTCCTGACCGACTCGGGGAACTGCAGCAGCGTGCGGGCCGGCCTTCCGGCGATGCTGCGGTAATCCCCGGTCACGATATCGAACTCGCCGGCCTCCACGGCCTGCATGGTACCCAGCGTGGTGCGCGAGATTTCCGGTGGTACGCCCCACTTGCTGGTCATGTAGTGCGGCCAGTCCGCCGCTGCAACCGGCTCGTAGCGCACGGGTCGCCCGAAGACAGCGGCCATCAGTGCCGCCACTTCTTCGCCGGAGTAGGCCTGCTCCATCGTCTCGGAATACACGTGGCCCGACGGCTCATCGCGCATCAGCACCTGGGCCGCGGAATATCCGAGGTCGGCCCGGGCCACGTAGGCACAGCGCGCCTTGCCGCCCGGGCGCCGGAAAGCCCCTGTTGCAAGTGTCTCCCCGATATCGCCCACCAGGAGGTCTGCGTAGAGCGCATGGCGCAGGATGGTGTAGCCGAGGCCGGAGGCAGCAAGCGCCTGCTCCGTGGGGTAGTGGACCAGCCTGCTGTGCTCGACCAGCGGCGACGCGGCATTGAGGAAGCTGGCGTAGGCCACGTGGTGTACGCCAGCCAGCTTCGCGGCCTCGATGGCATTGAGGTTCTGCCGCAGCCGCAGCTCATCGGCATCGTAGGTGGGCATGAACAGGGCCTTCTGCACGCCCTGCAGCGCCTTGCGCATCAGCGCGACATCACGGAAATCCGCGTGACGCACGTGCACGCCCCGCGCTGCGAGTTCCCTGGCCAGGGGTGTTTGCGTGTCGCGCGTGCCGACGACCAGTCCGTCGCTGCCGCGCGCCTCAAGGAGGCTGCTGATGACGGTCCTTGCGAGCTGCCCGTTCGCACCTGAAATGAAGATCATCAGCCATCCTCCGCAATGCTGTTGCGGAGGATGTTAGCCAAGTTGCGGCCTGCTCACTCGTATACGGTGCGGCAGGTACGTTCGACGGTCTGTTCTGTCTTGCCATCCTGCAGGTCCTTCTGCACCCGGTTGCCGGCGTAGCCACCAGCGGCGGCACCGGCTACGGTGGCAATGTCCTGGCTCGTGCCCTTGCCGCCAATTTCATTGCCCACCACACCGCCAACCAGCGCCCCTGCGACAGTACCCACCACGCGGTTCTTGTCCCTGGGTTCCTTCTCGCGGGTGACAACCTGTTCGGTGCACACTTCACGCGGGGTCTTGCCGGCCTTTGCCTGCACGTCGCTGGCTTCGGAGTCGAGGCAGGCCATAAGCGCTGCGCTGCAGAGTCCGCCGAGAACCAGACCTGCCAGTCTTGATGCTTTCATTCGACCACTCCTTTTTTAAGGACTTGTGGCCAATGCTGCTGCGGATGTGCTGCAGATTCACGCGCCGGCAGCCGCAAATCCGCGTCGGAACACTCCCACCCGCACACGCTGCGGTGCACGCCAGTGGGGCAGATTGCGGCGCAGCTCAGCTCTCTGGCAGCGCAGTGAAAGTGCCGTAGCGGCGTGCGTAGTACAGCAGTGGATCGCCGTCGCGCGCCCGGGCCGCCTCCACCAACCCGACCACGATGGCGTGGTCACCGCTGATGAAAATCTGGCTGGTCCTGCACTCCACATGGGCCAGCGCGCCGGCAATCAGTGGCACGGGAAGCAGCTCCCCGTCGAGCATCTCCACGCCGGCCGCCTTGTCCGCTCCCTTGACCGAAAAGCGTCTTGCGATGCCGGCCTGCCGGGCTTCGAGCACGCTCACGCCGAACTCGCGGCTGGCGACAATGGCAGGATAGCTGCTGGCATCGTGCTGGATGGCGAACATCACCAGCGGCGGATCGAAGGAAAGGGTCACGAAAGAGGAGACCGTAAGGCCGACCAGGGCATTGCTGCGGTCCCGCGTTGCCACGATGGTCACCGCGCCGGCCGCGGCGCGGCCGATACGCTGGTAGGTCTCACCCGTGATTGCCATCCATC
>JALYWF010000197.1 GCA_030852845.1 Pseudomonadota bacterium | reverse complement strand
CTGCAAGCCTCGCTGGAACAACAATTGGCCATGAACCGGGCGAGCAACCGCATGATGGAGATCCAGCGTCAGGCCCAGGGGGCAGGCGCTGCGCCTGCTGCGGCGATTCAGGGCACCGTGGTGTTCTGACTTCCGGTTTTACCTGCGGGCGCTGCGCGGCCGTGACTTCCCCAGGGCGGTGGCGAGGAGGGCAATCGCCGCTACCGCAACGATGGTCTTCATGACCAGCGGCCCCCGGTTGTGCCGCCATGCAGCCTTCACGCCCCACTCCGCGGGGATGTTTGGCACCTTGCCATGGCACAGGTCCTGCGCCACGCCTTCCGCCATGTTGATGCGGTCTGCTCCCAGCAGCAGCATCCAGTGCAGCAGATGCGACTCGCTCTTCCTGAATGCCAGGCGACGCAGCATGCCGCTGATGCCCGAAGGTGGTGTGGAGGTTCCCACCACGGCAGGTCGCTGCTTGTGCTCAATGGACTGCAGGATTTCCACCTTGGTCTGCTGCAGCGTGGGCCGCTGCCAGCTTCCCGAGTGATCGTCCTGGGAGCGGTCGCGATAGGGATAGGTGGGATTGTTCGAAGGATCGGCATCGACGCCCCAGCCGGTGACGGTCGATGGGTCTATGGTCTGCGATGAGTTCATCTGGTTCATATGCGTACCTGTCCTCAGGCGCCCGCCGGAATCAGCACGGGCTTGATGCATCCGTCCAGTTTGCGCGAGAAGATGTGGTAGGCGTCCGCCACATCTTCCAGGTGCACGCGGTGCGTGATCAGCCGCTTCGGCTCGATGTGTCCTGCCCGCACATGCTCGATCAGTCGCGGCAGCAAGCGTTTCACCGAGGCCTGGTTGGCCCGCAACGTCAGTCCCTTGTTCAGCACATTGCCAATGGGCACCAGGTTGCCGGTTGGGCCATACACACCCACCACCGAAACGATGCCACCCTTTTTCACCGAATTGATCGCCCAGTGCAGCGCGATCGCCGATCCGGACTGCACCTTCAATTTGCGACCGAGCAGTGTCTGCCAGAAATTGCCGGATGCCTCGCAGCCCACCGCGTCGATGGCCACGTCGGCGCCCAACCCGTCGGTAGTCTTCTTCATGAACATGACCACGTCCACGTCGCGGAAGTTGTACACCTCCGCCGGCCCATACTGACGGACGAAGTCCAGGCGGTACTCCAGGTGGTCGAAGACGATCACGCGGCCAGCGCCAAACAGCCATGCACAGCGTGCCGCCATGGTGCCGATGGGGCCGGCGCCAAATATCACCACCGTGTCGCCACGCTGGATGCCCGCCATCTCCGCAGCCTGGTAGCCGGTGGGCACGACGTCGGTGAGCAGCACCGCATCGTCGAGGTCCATCCAGTCGGGAATGATGGTGGGACCGACGTCCGCGTAAGGCACGCGCACATATTCGGCCTGGCCACCATCAAATCCACCGGCCGTGTGCGAATAGCCGAAGATGCCGCCCACCGCGGTGGCCTGCGCATTGGATTCGTGGCAGTTGCCGAACAGGCCCTGTTTGCAGAAGTGGCACTGGCCACAGGCAATGTTGAACGGTACCAGCACGCGATCGCCCACCTTCAGGTTCTGCACGTCGCCGCCGACCTGCTCGACCACGCCGGTGAACTCATGTCCGAAGGTCATGCCGATGCGCGTGTCGGGCACCAGCCCATGATAGAGGTGCAGGTCCGAACCGCAGATGCACGAGCGCGTCACGCGGACCACCGCATCCCGCGGATGCTCGATCCGTGGCATGGGCTTCTCTTCGATCCGCACCCGGTAGGGCCCGCGGAAATCCATGGCCTTCATCGCACGCTCCTTCTGACGCCTGCGCTGCAGGGGAGCGTCGGAAGCTACGCTGTCAGTGAAGGCGCGTCAGTCGGTGGTCGCCTACAGGTTGCAGGACATGGGTAGGACGGATCACCCGGGCAGGCCAGGTGAGAGCAGCCTGTGGGATCTGCTCACTTGCCCTGCCGCGCCCGCCAGTTGGCCGTCATCGCGATGATCCCCAATGCCACTGCGGCCAGGATGGCCGGGACTGCGAATATCGACATCACCCGGGTTTCCGGTGCACCGGCGGCGAGCGCAAAGCCGATCAATATGGGTGCAATCACAGTACCTACGCGTCCGACGCTCTTTGCCCAGCCGATGCCGGTGGCGCGCAATGCGTCCGGATAGAACCCGGCGAGCACCACGTTGACACCGCCATAGGCCCCCAGGCTGAAAAATCCCGCCGCCGCCAGCAGGAGGGTGAGCGTTGTCCGGGATGCCACCTCGAGCGCCTGCCCGGTAACGAACAACGCAATGGCCGCGGCGGCCAGGAACGCGATCAGCACGCGCATGGCGCCGAAGCGGTCGATCAGCCATCCCACGCCCAGCGCGGCAAAGGCACCGCCAAAGCCGAAGCTGGTCACCGAGAGCGCGGCAAACGACTCATCGAAACCCACCTGCACCAGCATCACCGGCAGCCAGGAGTTGAGGCAGTAGCTCACGGTGAGCATCAGCACGAACAGTATCCAGAGCATCAGCGTGCCCACCCAGTAGGGCGGAAGGAGGATCTGCACGACGGCCACCCGGGCTGGCTCTCCCGAATGTGCTGGTTCTTTCGCAGATGTGTCACGCAACCACAGCCAGGCGGCAGCGGCCGCGACAAAAGACACTGCACCGACGGCGACCATGGCCGTGCGCCAGCCGCCATGCTGCGCGAAGCCGGCGGCCACGGCTCCTGCCAGTGCAGCGCCAAGTCCATAACCTGTGAACAGGGTGAGGATGGAAATGCCACGCCGCGCATTGGGAGACTGCGCGGTGACCAGTGCCAGACAGCTGGGCAAACAGCCGCCAAGGAAGATGCCAGTGACGAGGCGCAGCGCAAACAGGCTGCTGCCGCTGTCCGCGAGGGCGCTGCAGGCCTGGCCTGCAGCGAAGCCAAGCACGGCCAGCGTCACCGCGATCCGGTGCCCGAGGCGGCTGGCAATTGGCGGAAACAGCACCAGGCCGATGCACTGGCCGATCAGGTTCGAGGACATGATGGGCCCGAGTTCGGCATTGCCAAGCGACAGTGTGCGGGCGATATCCGGTGCCAGTGGCCCCAGAATGGTGTGGATCATGCCATCGAGGAAGTAGATGGCCGTGCACACCGCCAGGACAGCGTTCATATGCCGAACCTGCTGCGGGCTTCCTCGACGGTGGCCGGCTTCAATCCGTAGATCGCCGCGATACCTGCGGCCGCAGCCACCATTTCCGCATTGCTGCGCGCCACGCTGCCATCGGGCAGGTGCACGCCGTCCTCGAAGCCCACCCGCACCAGGTCACAGCCCATAGCAAGGCCAAGCGTGACGATGCGGAACATGTGGTGTCCGGTGGCGGTGACGCCCCAGATGGCCTGCGGAAACATCCGCTGTCCCTCATCGATGTTGAAGATCACATTGCGCGCGATCGGCGGCGTGGCGCCGAACCCCCCGCCATGCAGCAGCCAGATGTTCTTGCGATGCCGGTCGAAAAGCCCTTCCCCGGCATAACGCATCAGCCGGTGCAGCGAACTGGCCTCGACGATCTCGTACTCCAGCGCCGAGCCCTTCGAATACACCGCCTCGATGGTGCGCCGGAGCAGCTGCGGGGAGTTCACATAAGGTGTTTCTTCCGGATAGCCGCCTTCAGGGTTGTGGAAGTCCGCCGAGCCGCCGGCGATGCCGAACAGGTCTTGCCGGGGCTCGATTTCAAGCAGCCCCAGCCGCTCGCTGTCACTGGGCCAGATGAACTGGCCGGTGGCCGGATCGCGCCGCACGCCGATGCCATTGGTGGTCTGGATCAGGATGGGGGAGCGCGCGCGGATCTGGCGGATGATCTCGGCATAAATGGCCTTGTCGCCGCTGTTGCGGCCGTCCGGTCCGCGCGCGTGCACATGGACCATCGCGGCGCCGGCCTCCCAGCAACGGGCGGCGGCCTCTCCGATCTCTTCGGGCTGCTTGGGGATCACCGCCCCGTCGCGGTCCTGCTGCATGCCACCATTCAGTGCGACCGAGATGATGACCTTGTTGCCGTCGAGCATGCTTCTCTCCCCGTATTGCAGGAAGGCTGGACGAGTCATCGGTCAAAGTCTGTCCTGTGACCGCAGGACGGGGCAGAATGCACAGGATACGAGGGGGGATCCATGGATATACGGCGTGTGACCGACTGGCGTCTGCCTCCCGCGATGGGGCGCGTGTACGAGCGTCTTCTCGGGGGGCTGGGCGGCGAGGACTTCGGCGCCGCCGTGCGCGAGGGCATCGATGCCGTCACCGCAGGTACCCGGCGCATCTACCTGTTCGAAGCGGGAGCGGGCGGGGGCGACATGCTGCGCTACCATCATTGCGAGCCGCGCATCGCCGCACTGCTGCCGGTGTACCGGGAGCGCTACCGCTCCCTTGATCCCATCGATGCGCTCCTGCGCGCGCCCGCCCAGGAGGGCGACATCGTGATGCAGCGTGTGCAACCCGCCGACATCACCTGCAGCGCGTTCCGCAGGACCTTTTTCGAAGAGACCGGGATCATCGAACGCATCTCGGTGATACAGCGCGGAACCGATGGCTGGCGCGGGCTTAACGTGGCGCGGCATGCGCGGCAGGGTTTGTGTTCCGACGGCGAACTCGAAGCCATCGCCGGGCTGGCGCGGCTGGCGCTGCCGATGCTGCCGCTGGTGCGCGGTGAGGCGGCGCCCGCCGGCAGACTGACGGTGCCGATGCTCGAGGAACGCCTTGCGGCCTGTCATCCCGCGCTCACCTTGCGCGAACGCCAGGTGTGCGCACGCGCGGCAGCCGGATTGAGCGTGGCCGCTTCCGCGCAGGACCTCGGCATTGCAGGCACGTCGGTGGTGACCTACCGCCAGCGGGCGTATCGGCGACTCGGGGTCGCCAGTCCACTGGAACTGTGCAGGCTGGTTGCGAACTGAGTCGACCGGATCAACCAGCGACAAGCCAGGGAGGCGACATGTCACGAGGAGCATCCGTCACATTCATCGGCAGCGTGCTCGGCGCATTACTGGTTGCAGGCCTCGCAGTGGCCGCGCAGGACACGCCCGGTGGTTCAACAAAGCCGCCGTTGGTCCCGCTCGCTGCCGCGTGGAGCTTCATGGGCAACGGGGGCCCTATGGCGTTGCCCGGCCGCTGCGAAGCGGGCACCGACACCAGTGATTCCGGCGCAGGCACGCCGGTGTATTCGGTGCGCTGCGAAAACGCAGTGCTGCCATCTTTCGGCGGAGCGCGCACCACCCTGGACGTGGCCACTTATCGTGGCAAACGCATACGCGTGTCGGCCGAACTGATGGCTGCCGACGTCGCAGCCGTGCCGAATCCCCAATACCCGGACGTGCCCGGCGAGGCCGGGCTGTGGATCGGTGTGATCACGCCAGGCGAAGGCCAGCGCGCAGACCGCATGCAAGACCGCACCATCAAGGGCACCACAGGATGGGTGAAGCGCGACTTCGTGGTGGACATCCCCGCGCGCGCCAGGCAGGTGCAGGCAGGCTACTGGATGCAGGGCATGGGCCAGGTCTGGATGCGCAACCTGAAGGTCGAGGAGGTTCCCACTTCGGTTCCGGTGAATTTCGAGCGCACTGCCATCAGACAGGATGTCTTGCCCAGCCTCACGCTCGCCGCGCCCAGCAGGCCGCGTCCGGAAGACCGCTTCCTGCCGCCACCGCGCAAGTGGCTCGCCCTGGGCGAGCCGAATTTCGCACTCTGTGACGCTGGCATCGATGCAAAGCTGCTGGCGTCGGGGCAGAACAACCTGTCCATCGCCTGCGGCATCCCGATCCGCGCCTATCTCAGGCAGGCCTTCGAGTCCTATCCGTGGCAGAACAAGCGGGTGCGGCTGTCGGCGTGGATGAAGACGGTGGACGTCGTGCCCCGGAACCAGGGAGGCGGCACTCCCGGCGCGACGCTCTATCTCAGCGCCACCGACAACGGTGGGCCGCTCTACGAGGCCGTGCTCATCGGCACCAGCGACTGGACTTACAAGGAGCTGGTCGCCGACATCCCTCTGGGTGCCGCGTTCATTCCCATCGGCATTTCACTGGTGGGCACCGGCCAGGTCTGGGCGCGTGACATGAAGTTCGAGGAAGTTCCGCGCGACACGCCGATCAGTGAGCCGTCGGGTCCGGCCCGCTGACCACACAGGTATTCAGCCGCTGCTGAAGCGCAGCAGGATGCGGTTCAGGTAGCGCTCGCCGGGCATCAGGGTCGCGGCGGGAAATGCCGGCTGATTGGGTGCGTCCGGGTAACCCTGTGGTTCCAGGCACAAGCCATCGCCCTGCCGGCAGGCCAGGCCACCCTTGCCCCGCGTGCTGCCATCGAGGAAGTTTCCCGAGTAGAACTGCACGCCATGGGCGGTGCTGTGCAGTTCCAGCACGCGCTGCGTGACCGGATCTTCCAGGCGGGCCACAGGGCGCAGGGTTCCCGGCGTGCCATCCACGATAAAGTGGTGATCGTAGCCACGACCGCGTTGCAGCTGCGGGTGATCAGTGCGGATGCGTTCGCCCACCGCCGTTGCCGTGCGGAAATCAAATGGCGTGCCGGCGACTTCCGCGAGCTCACCGGTGGGAATCAGCTGCGCGTCGACCGGCGTGAACCGTGAAGCGAAAAGCGTGAGGCGATGGCCCATGACATCGCCCTGGCCGCGCAGGTTGTAGTAGCTGTGGTTGGTCAGGTTCACGATGGTCGGTGCATCGGTGACGGCGCCGTATTCGATGGCCAGCCCGCCATCTTCCTGCAAGGCATAGCGGGCGGTGACATCAAGTCGCCCGGGATAGCCGCCTTCGCCATCGTCACTGTGCAATGCCAGCACGACACTGCCAGCCTGCGCCTCGACCACTTGCCACAGCCGGCGATGAAACGCTGTCGCGCCGCCTCCGTGCAGGTGGTTGCCCCCATCATTGCGCTCGAGCTGGTGGTGCCTGCCTTCCAGCTGGAACCGGCCCGCGGCGATGCGGTTCGCGAAGCGCCCCACGGTGCAGCCGAAATAGTGGCGGTGTGACAGATACCCGGCGGGCTCGTCATGTCCAAGTACGACATCGGTGCGTTCGCCACGCGAATCCGGAATCCACAGCGATTGCAGAGTGGCGCCAAGGGTGAGGACGGTGGCCTCGTGGCCGCGCGAATCCTGCAGCGTGACGGCTTCGACTTCGGTGCCGTCGTCAAGCCTGCCAAAGGACCGGATACTCGCGTCTGCCATGCCGGGCATGGTTGCACCAGACAGGACGGCGGACAACAATGTTTTCCATGAAGATTTTGCAGGGGTTCGGGCAGGGTGTTGCCGCCGCCGCGCTGGCTGCCTTCCTTGCCGGGCCGCCGCTCACGCTGGCTGCGAAGCAGGACGTGAATGCACGCCAGCCCGATGGCAGCACGCTCCTGCAATGGGCTGCCTTCGAGGGCAACGTCGCCGAGGTGAAACGCCTGATCGCCGCCGGCGCCGACGTCAACGCCGGGAACAACTACGGCATCAATGCCATGCTGCTGGCCGCCGACATCGCCAGCACCGAACTGATCCAGGTGCTGTTGAAAGCTGGCGCCGACCCGAATTCCGCGAATCCCGAAGGCGAGACGGCGCTGCACCTGGTTGCTCGCGCCGGCAACGTCGAGGCAGCCAGGCTGCTGCTGAAGGCGGGTGCAAAACCAGACCCGCGCGAGAAGTTCGGCGAGCAGACGCCGCTGATGTGGGCCGTGGTGCGTCGCCATCCCGCCATGGTGGAATTCCTGCTCGCGCACGGCGCGGACATGAACGCCCGCAGTGCCGTGCGCGATTACCAGCGGGTCGCGACGGCCGAAAGCCGTGCCAAGTCACTGGACCGCGGCGGTTTCACGCCGCTGATCTACGCGGCGCGCGAAAACTGCAGTGAATGCGTGGAACTGCTGATCCGCCACGGGGTGGATCTGAACCTCGGTGATCCCACGGGGGTGGTGCCGCTGGTCATCGCCATCATCAATGGCAATACCGACATCGCCAAACGCCTCATCGAGGCCGGCGCCGACGTGAATCAATGGGACATCTTCGGCCAGGCGCCGCTGCATGTGGCCATCTCCAACATGAACAGCGGCGGCCGCAGCTCCAATCCCCTGGATGCCGACCAGGCCCAGGTCGCCACGGGTGCCGAGCTGGTGCAGATGCTGATCGAGCGTGGCGCAAATCCCAACCAGCAGGTCGCATACCCCTCGGTGGTGCGTGGCGGCTTCCGCGGCACGACGCCGCTGCTGGCGGCGGTGGGCACGGGTAACCTGGAACTGGTGAAGCAGCTCATTGCCGTGGGCGGCAACGTGCGGCTTGCCACTTCAGAGGGCCAGGGCGCCATCCATACCGCCGTGCAGGTGCGCGCAGGCGGAGGCGGTGGCCGCGGTTCCGGGCCGCCCGGCGGTGCACCATCAGGCGCCCCGGCGCGCGGCGGTGCGGGACAGGGCGGCGCCGCGCGCGCAAATCCGCAGGTGGAACTCCTGAAGTACCTGGCTGCGCAGGGCGCAGACGTGAACATCATCGCCGAGCGCAACTGGCGCTATCGCACGCGCGGCGGATCGGCACTGCACTTCGTGGTGCGCGGTGGCGGTGACCGCCAGGTGATCAAGACGCTGGTCGAGCTCGGGCTCGACATCAATGCCAAGGACGACGATGGCCTCACCGCGCTCGACTACGTGATGAGCCGCGGCATGCTGGGGTTCCAGGAGCAGCGGCAGCCACCCAACACCGCGCTGGCAGATTACCTGCGCAGCCTCGGCGCCAACGTCGAGCTGGAGTGGGCACCGGTGTGGCCGCGACTTGGCGCGCCGCTCGCGACCAACGCCTACGATTCCATACCCTGGCCGGTGGATCCCAAAGGACCTTAGTGTCACCGGCCCCTGGGCCGCATCAGCTCAGAATTCCAGGCCCACCGAGAACCGGATTCCCCTGAGCTTGCCGGCGGCCTTGCCCACCCCCGGCTCATCCGGGGTGGTGCTCATGCCTGCGTTGGAGAAGGAATTGGTTGTGAGGGTGCCGATGGTGCCACCGAAGCCGGCGCCGCCAGTCGGCAGTCCGCGGATCTTCAGGTCTGACTGTGTCCACGACAGGCGCACGAAGCTGCTGATCCTTGCAGCCGGGACAAAGTCATATTGCAGGCCGAA
This sequence comes from Pseudomonadota bacterium, assembly GCA_030852845.1. Taxonomy (GTDB): domain Bacteria; phylum Pseudomonadota; class Gammaproteobacteria; order Steroidobacterales; family Steroidobacteraceae; genus ZC4RG30. Next base: position 6,460 of record JALYWF010000197.1, on the reverse strand, counting down.
CTCCAGATCCTCGCGCGTGCCGGTGGCCTTTGCATCGGCGCGGGTGACGGTTGCCGCACCCACCAGCGGTGCCGAGGGTGACGACGCCACGGTGCCGGCCGAACTGCCGAACGCAGTCGTCTCGCCCTTCAGCTTCGAATTCTTGTAGCGTCCAAACAGGCCTACGGGCAGGCGGGGTATCGCATATTGCAGGCGCAGGCCGTAGACCAGGCCATCGCCCTTGAAGGTCGTGCCGTTGGAAAGATTCAGGTTCACGAAATTGCCGGTGGTGAACACACCGAAGGAGAACAGCTCCGAGCGTGCCCGGAATGTTCCGCCACCCCAACCCGCCTGGCCTTCGGCGGTGAGGCCCCACCGTGAATAACCGGCAGTGGCGGTGATGTCGGCGCCCTGCAACTTGAACAGGCTTTCCTCCCGGTAGGTCGCGAAATTGGTTAATGGCGTCGTGCCCGGCGCATCGAGCGCTGTGCCAGCGAACCCGTCGCTGAAGGAAAATGCCTCAAGTTCCAGGCCCCAGCTGAAGTCCTCGGTCTGCTGGAACCGCGCGCCCAGCGTGCCGGAGGGCAGGTAGGCATCGCTCTTCCTGCCACCCTCGATGAGGAGGCTCTTGTCCAGCTCCGCGGTGCCGCTGTCATTGAAGGTGGTTGTGATCCTGCCGCCGGAGTCGGGCGTGGCGCGGGCGCTGGCCGCGCCGAGCATGGCGTAACCGTCGATGCGCTGCCACCAGGGCTGCTCGGCGGAAACGGCGACGGGTCCGCCTCCCACGACAAGAAGGGTCGAGGCTGTCTGCAGGATGCGCGATGCGAACTTGCTGTAGTGCATGGAGGTTCCCGGGGTGTAGGTCGGCCGATGCTACCCGCAAGCACTGCAGCCGTCATGGCAACGTGACCGGCCGGTGTGCCGGTGTTCTGCCTATAATCTGCGGCACGGGCTGCACAGGATTCCGGGGGAGAAATGAATGACGATAAGCCGCAGGACGTTTGCCAGGTCCCTTGCTCTTGCCGCCGGTTCGGTGGCATTGCCAACGTGGGTCATGCGCGCTGACGCCGCCGGGCTCGGCGTGAACAAGGTCACGCGCATCCGCACCTTCTATCCGCCCAACTACGACCGCAACGGACCACAGGCCTTTCCCCAGAGCAACATGGTGGTGCTGGTCGATACCGAGGCGGGCATCACCGGCATCGGCCAGGGCGGCTCCCCCGACACCGTGCGCAACATGGCGCGCAGCGTGATCGGCAAGAACGCCTTCGATACCGAGTTCATCTGGCAGCACGCCTTCATGGACGGCTTCTATTCGCCGGGCAAGGAACGCCTGCACGCGCTGGGCGCCATCGACCTTGCGCTGTGGGATATCAAGGGCAAGGCGCTGAACGTGCCGCTTTACCAGCTCTTCGGCGGTCGCGTGCGCCAGCATCTGGAGCTCTACGCCACCAATGGCGTGCCGCCCGGCCTCATTCCTTTCGCCGACGTGCAGCGCATGAGCCTGAAGGAACGGGCGGCGGCAACCATGGCCGCCGGATATCGCGTGTTCCGCGTCGACAGCGCCATCCGGCCGACACCGCCAGGCGGACCCCGCGCAGCCGGTGGTCCCCCGGGCGGTCCTCCCGGTGGTGCTCCGGGCGGCGCGCGCGGGCAGGGCGGTGGTGCGACGAACGGCCCCATCGGAGTCGGTGGCAGCCGCGGCACCTTCAATTCACGCACGCGCATCCGCGAGATCGCCGAGGCCGTGGCGCAGATCCGCGAGGGCGTGGGCCCCGATGGCGACTGGATGATCGACCTGCACCAGAGCTTCGATTTCCACGAGGCGGTGGAGGTGTGCAAGCTGATGGAACCGGCACGGCCCTTCTGCGTCGAGGACCCCCTGCGCGAGGAGCAGTTCCGCACGCAGTTGCCGAAGCTCAGGTTGATGACATCGGTGCCCCTTGCGCCGGGCGAGGAATGGGGCACTCGCGCCGATTTCAGTCCGCTGATCGAACAGCGCGACATCGACTTCGCCCGCGTGTCGCTGCCCAATGTGGGCGGCATCACGGAGATGCTGAAGATCATGGCCCTGTGCGACACGCACAAGGTCGGCATCGTGCCGCATTTCACCGGGCCGATCGCCACCGCGGCCCATGTGCAGACGATGACCGCATTCCCGGGCCAGGTGTTGATGGAATACAACCAGCACGACCGTCCGGTGCCCTACATGCCGGACTTCGTGGACTTCCGCAACGGCAAGGTGTGGCCGAACGACCGGCCCGGCCTTGGCGTGACGGTGGACGAGAGCCAGCTCACCTTCATCGAGGAGATGACGCAGGGCGCGCCGGGGCCGACCTACCTGCGCCCCGACGGGTCACCGACGCACTGGTGAATGGCGGGGCGTCGGGGGAAACCTCAGACGCCCTGCACGATGCGCAGGTCGCGCTCGGCGCCGCCATCCAGCGCCGCCAGCGCGCGCTGGTAGGCGGGGCTGTCATGCACGGCGATGGCCTGCTCCACCGAATCAAATTCGATGATGACGGTGCGGTCCAGCTTGCCGTCCTCGTAGGCCTTCACGGCCGAAGAGCGCGCGAGGAAGCGACCACCACCGCCCTCGATGGCAGGTCCTGCCAGCTGGGCATAGGCGGTGAGCTTCGCCGGGTCGGAAACCTGGCGGTAGCATGAAATCCAGTAAGCCTTGGGCATGTGTTTGCTCGACGCGGAAAACTGCCGCAATTATTCACTCTTCGCAGCGCTGGCGCATCACCGGCGCCCGCGAACCCAGCACCGATTCACTGCTGTACAGCACCGAGCGGCCATCCTGGTCGTAGGCAATGGCTTCGGCCTGGATCAGCGTCTCGATGGGCGCGACGCGATGCGTGCTGCCCTCGTTCCAGGCATCCGCAGCCGGCAGGGGACCGGCCAGATCGACCGCGAGCTCCAGGAGGAAGCCATAGGTAAGCAGCAGGAAGCGCCCCCCATCGGGGGCAATGTCCATCGCCGTGGCCACCTGTCGCGCAGGCACGCCCCGACCGATCAGCGTCGGCACGGGAATCTCGCCACGGAACTCGAAGGTCTGCATGCCACCTGCGGCCAGTTGCGCAGCCGTGAGCCGATACACCCTGGCGGGGCCCGTGCGCCCGATGCCGCTGCCGGCCTTGGTGAGCAGGTACAGGTCGCCGGAGGGGTGGATCGCAATGGCCTCGGAATTATGCGGTCCGTCGGGATAGCGCGCGGTGACGACAGCACGCGGCTTCACGCTGGTGGCGTATTCGCCCTGTTCCTCAATGACGGCGAACTGCACGGAGGTCCGGCGCGTGCCATTGTCTCCCACATCGGCGAGGAACAGGCAGGTGTGTTCGCCGCAGGGTCCGACGGCGAGGTCCTCCACGTCCACGGCATCAAATCCTTGGACCGTGATGCGGCGCGGGTTCTGGCCATTGCGGTCAGTCAGGAGGAAGTTCGGCTCGGTGCCGTCATTGTTGTGGTAGAGCTGGTTGCCGCCGGTGGCCAGACCAATGCCGCTGGCCTCGGGCAGCAATCTGGTGTCGAGCTGTCCCAGCACTTCAGGCGCAGCCCAGCGGGAACACAGGCTGCCGGGGCTGTCTGCAGCAACCGAGGCGCTGGCAATCCAGATCGAAAGCAGCGCGACCAGGCCGGTTCCCTGCATCGTCCGGTGGTGGCAGCACTTCATGCGCCGGCGTCGGTCCTGCACTGCCTGAGCAGCGCCGCAAAGCCTTCGGCACCCAGCTCTTCCATCGTGCGGATGTTCTTCTCGTAGATCATCTCCGCCTCCGGAAACGCGGCGACGGCACGATCGACGCTGTCTTCGCGCAGCAGGTGCAGGATGGGATAGGGAGAGCGGTTGGTGGCATTGCCCGGATCATCCGGCGCGGTACCCTCGAACTGGAATTGCGGATGGAAGCTCGCGACCTGCAGTATGCCGGCATGGCCCAGCTCCTCGAGCAGTTCATCGGCAAAGCCGAGGAAGTCATTGAACTCCAGGAAGTCGCCCAGCACCAGGGGAAGGATGACCAGGGTGGTGTCCACCTCGCCGGCATCAGTGGCCACCAGCCGGTCCATTTCCTCACCCAGGCTGCTGAGCAATGCTTCGGGGTCTTCAGCTGCGCTGACGACATAGCGGATCTGGTTCTTCGCCTGCACGGCCTTCGCAAACGGGCACAGGTTCAGTCCAACCACTACGCGATCCACCCAGGCGCGTGTTTCGGACTCCACCTTCGCGGGATCGGGAACCATCACCATGGCGCCGGCTTGTAGTCCTTCAGGAACTGGCCCCACAGATGCGTGCCCGTGTTGAGGCCGGAGAACAGGGGATCGACGATGCGCGCGGCGCCATCGATGATGTCCAGCGGCGGCGCAAAACCGGCCTCGGCCTTGCGCGCGGCATGCACGGCGGGATCCTCGTCGGTGATCCATCCTGTGTCCACCGCGTTCATGTGGATGCCATCACGCACATAGTCCGGCGCGCTGGTGCGCGTCATCATGTTCAGCGCCGCCTTGGCCATGTTGGTGTGTGGATGTTTGTCCGTCTTCATGGTGCGGTAGAACTGGCCCTCCATCGCGCTCACGTTCACGATGTGCAGGTCGCGCGCACCACTGCGCATCATCAGGGGCTTCAGGCGCGCATTGAGGATGTAGGGCGCGACGGCGTTGACCAGCTGCACCTCCAGCAGTTCGGGCGTCTGCACCTCGTGCAGCCGCAGGCGCCAGCTGTTCATCTCGCGCAGGTCCACCTGCTGACGGTCTTCGTCGTAGCGCCCGCTGGGGAACAATGCCTCGCCTTCCAGGTAATCTTCATCCAGGTAGCGACGCTGCGACAGTGCGGCGCTGTTCACCAGGCCGTCGGGAAAGCCATGCGGAACCTGCGCCAGCTGTCGTCCGGCCGCCGGGCCCGATCCGGACGAGGCGAGCAGCTCACGACAGAGGGCGGCATGCGCGGCCAGTGGTGCGCGCTGCGGCGTGGGAAGCGTGACCGGGCCGGCGGCCTCGCGTTCCAGCAGATGCCTGAAGAAGCCCGCGGGCCGCCGCACCGTCTGGCAGGCATTGTTGAGGATGAAGTCCAGCCGCGGCAGCTGCTCGCCCAGCCAGCGCGCGAAGATCTCCACGCTGGGTGTATGGCGCAGGTCCAGGCCATGGATCCGCAGCCGGTCACGGAAGCTGGCGTAGTCCGGCTCTTCCGCATAGCGCGCCGCCGCATCCACGGGAAAACGCGTGAGCGCCACCACCTGTGCACCGGCACGCAGCAACATCAGGGCTGCCTGGTAGCCGATCTTCACCCGCGCGCCGGTGACCAGGGCCACCCGACCCGCGAGGTCCGTGGTCTGCGAGCGCTTCGCGTAGTTGAAATCGCCACAGGGCCTGCACATCGAATCGTAGAAGCGGTGGACTTCGGTGTACGGCTGCTTGCAGATGTAGCAGGCGCGGGCCGTGCCCAGCCTGGGTGCGGTGGTGTCGTCTTCCTCCGGGGGCGGCGGCAGCCACAGGGGTGACCAGGTTTCGCTGCGACGCTGGATGCGCAGGCCCGCTGACTCCAGGCTCTGGTGGTCCTGTTGCTGCCGGGCCTCGCGCCCGGCGCGGCGGAAGGCCTTCGAGAGTGCCCGCATTTCGCCCCTGTCCGGTCTGGAAACCAGGCCGGACAGCATCAGCAGGTCGCGCCGCTGTTGCGGGGTAAGGCCGGCAAGCAGGCCACGGTCGGCGTGTACGGCGCGCAATACCTGCAGGCAGGCCTCGAGGTCAGTGGCCGAAAAAGTTGAATGCGCGGTCTGCACGGGCAGCGCAGTCTAACCGGAACATCCCCTAGAATCAGGCATGGGAAGCTTGGACAGGGTCCGCGACAGGCGCGCTGCATTGCTTGCAATCGCTGGAGCGGGTGCGATGGTGGCCTTGCCCTCCGCAGCAGCCGGGCGGCAGTCCCCGACCATACTGCCCGCCCAGCGCAACTGGGGGCCGGTTCCGCCCCAGGCGCCGGCGACCGAGACACTGGTCGATGTGGGCACCGCCAAGCTTTCCGCATGGGACACCGGTGGCACGGGCGAGGCAGTGGTGCTGATCCACCCTGGCACTGGCAGCTCCGCCATCTGGGGTTACCAGCAGCCGGTACTCGCCAGTGCGGGCTACCGCGTGATCGCCTATTCACGGCGCGGACATGGGAAGTCCGGGCGGGGGCCCGAAAATGATCTGGCCACCGCGGTGGACGACCTGACTGCACTGCTCGATGCTCTGGGCGTGGAGCGCTTCCATGCCGTGGGCTGCGCGGCCGGCGGCTACGTTCCGCCGGACTTCGCAGTTTCGAACCCGCAGCGCCTGCTCAGCATGACGCTGGCCTGCACGCACGGCGGCGTCACCGATGCGCAGTTCCGCCAGCGCATCGGCGCCATGCTGCCGCGCCCCTTCGGTGACATGCCGGCCAGCTTCCGCGAGCTGGGTCCCAGCTACCGCGCCGGCAATCCCGACGGCGTGAAGGAATGGGAAGCCCTGG
>JALYWF010000190.1 GCA_030852845.1 Pseudomonadota bacterium | reverse complement strand
GGCGGGCGGTCGCTCCAGGGGCGAGGGTTCGCTGCTCGGCGGGCTGGGAGGTCTGCTGGATGGCGACAACAACTAGCGACGGCGGCATCGACGGTCCCATCGCAGCGCGACTCTTCGGCGGCGGTGCGCCGTCGACGGGCGAGGATGCGCAGCTGACTTTCTGGTCAAGCCAGATGGAAGTGCGCTCTGCGCGCGGCGTGCAGCGCGTGCCCGTTGCCAGCCTGCGCGTGCGCGAAGTGGTCAGCGCCGAAGTCGGACTCGAGCTTGCCTGGGACACCCGTGGCGCACCCTGTGCCTTGCAGGTGTTCGCGCCAGCCGCAGTTGCGCGCCTGCGCTCCCATCCGCTGCTGCGGGAGATGCCGCAGATGACGCGGTTGCGCGCCACCCGGATGCGCAGCCGTGCCTGGCGAACAGTGGGGGTTGCATTGCTGGCGCTGTTCGTGCTGCTGCCGGTACTCGCGCTGCTGGCCTTCCTCTGGCAGGCCGACCGCATCGCAGGTGCGATCGCCCAGCGCATTCCGGTGGTGCGCGAGGAGCAACTCGGGCGCCAGGCCTTCGCCCGCATGCGCGGCTCGCTGAAGCTGCAGGAACAGGGCGAACCCCTGCGGCTGGTGCGCGGGCTCGGCGAACGGCTCACGCGCGAGTCGAGGTTCCGCTACGAATTCCATGTCGCCGAGGATCCGGCCATCAACGCGTTCGCGCTTCCCGGCGGAATCGTTGTGGTGCATACCGGGTTGATCGAGGCCACCCGCAGTGCGGATGAACTGGCCGGCGTGCTTGCGCATGAGGTGCAGCATGTTGAACTGCGACATGGGCTCAAGGGCATGCTGAAACAGCTCGGACTGCGCGGATTCTGGGCCGCGCTCACTGGCGACGTCGCCGGCACCCTGGCTGGCGAGGCGGCTGCGCATCTGACTTCACTGCGCTTCTCCCGTGCCGCGGAGCTGCAGGCTGACGCGGGCGGATTTGATGCGCTGGTCGCCAATGGCATCGATCCCCAGGGAATGGTGGATTTTTTCGGCACGATGGAAAAGGCCGCTGGCACGACCACCCCACCCTGGCTTTCCACGCACCCGACCAGCGCTGAACGACAGCGGGCGCTGCGGGAGCGGCTTGAGGCGTCAGGGTCTCCGCGGGGTCACTGAGTCGCGCACCCGCGCCCCGGGAAACACCGGCGGCGCATCAGGCGATGCGCGCGGCGCCCTGCTTGATCCCGTGAAGCTGCGTCGTCGCGGCGCGCTGCGCATTGGACAGCACCTTCTCCAGCTGCGCCGGATCCATGGGCTTGGTGTAGTGCTCGTTGAAGCCGGCTTCCTGCGCCTGGGCACGATCGCGCGCCTGGCCCCAGCCGGTGACTGCCACCATGAACACTTCCTGTCCCCAGTCGCAAGCCCTGATGCGGCGGGCCACTTCGTAGCCGTCCATGCCCGGCATGCCAATATCCAGCAGCGCCAGCTGGGGACGGAACTCCTCGGCGGTCTCCAGCGCGGAGCGGCCGTCATACGCCACACGCACGCGGTGGCCCATGCTCTCCAGCAGGATGGACCAACTCATGGCGCTGTCGCGGTTGTCATCGGCCACCAGCACACGCATCGGGGCTATGCCGGCATCCTGTGCATCGGCCTGGTGCTGGGCCACGTTGTGTACGTCTGGCGCTAGCGGCAGGGTCAGCAGGAATTCGGTTCCCTCCCCTTCACCATTGCTCAGTGCCTTCACGCTGCCACCATGCAGTTCGACCAGGCCTTTTACCAGCGCGAGGCCGATGCCCAGTCCGCCCTGCGACTTGCCTGCCTGGTAGAACATGCCGAACACCTGGTCGAGCATGGCTGGCGGGATGCCGATTCCATTGTCGCGAACTGATACGGACAGGACCCGGGATTGCACGGCCAGCTGCACGTCGATGTGACCACCGCTGGGCGTGTACTTCACGGCGTTGTTCAGCAGGTTTGCCAGAACCTGGATCAGCCGCACCGCGTCGGCCATCACGGGGGCCGGCTCAGCGGGCAGCACGGCCTCAAGCGTCTGCTGCTTGGCCTCCAGCTGCGGACGCACCATCTCGATGGCCGATCGCACGAGGTCGGCCATCTCGGCGCGACCGCGCTGCAGCTGCATCAGCCCGTGCGAGATGCGCGACACGTCCAGCAGGTCGTCCAGCAGGCGCGCCATGTGCGTCACCTGCCGTTGGATGGCGCCGCTGGCCATCGCCGCATACTCTGGCTTCGGTGTCTGCGCACCCAGCAGCCGCGCGGACGCAGACAATGCCGCCAGCGGGTTGCGCAGTTCGTGGGCGAGGATGGCCAGGAACTCGTCCTTGCGCCGGTCCGCTTCCTTCAGCGCCTGCTCGGCGCGGTTGCGCTCGGCCACCTGGGCCTGCAGCGCGACGTTCGAGGCTTCCAGCTCGCGGTTGCTGGCTTGCAG
>JALYWF010000174.1 GCA_030852845.1 Pseudomonadota bacterium | reverse complement strand
GTGCCCTGGCCCGGACTGCTGTCGATGCGGATTTCCGCGTTGTGGCGCTTCACGATGCCATACACCATGGCCAGCCCAAGGCCGGTGCCGCGCTCTCCCTTGGTGGTGAAGAACGGCTCCAGGCACTTCTGCCGCGCTTCCTCGTCCATCCCCACGCCGCTGTCGGCCACTTCCACCCAGGCCGTGTCCGCCGTGGTGCCGGTGCGCAGCGTCAGTGTGCCGCCCTCGGGCATGGCGTCCACGGCGTTGAATACGAGGTTGGTGAGGGCCTCGCGCAGCTCGCTGCTGGCGCCCAGCACCGCGGGCAGGTCCGGGGCCAGATCCTTTTCGAGGTTGATGAGCACGCCACGCTGCTGCGGCATGTCGCTCCATCGCGCGCGGGTCAGACCGGCCACCTGTTCGGCGATGGCATTGAGTTCCACCGGCTCCAGTGTGGCCTGCATGTCGCTGGGGCGGTAGAACTCGCGCAGGCGGGCCACCGTGGCCGCGACATCCTCGATGGCCTGCAGCACCACGGGCAGGGTCTGCCGCGCCGAGGGACTGAGCTGCGGGTCGGATTCGAGCAGGCGCTCCACGTAGAGCATGGCCGGCGAGATGGAGTTGTTGATGTCGTGGGCGATGCCACTGGCCATCTGCCCGAGTGCGCTGAGGCGCTCCTGCTGCAGCACCGCCTCCTGCGTCTGGCGCAGTTCGTCGTAGGCCATCCAGAGCGATTCATGCAACCGCGCCTGCTGCACGGCAAGGGCCACGTGTTCGCTCAGCTGGCGCAGGAACTCCACTTCGCCGGGCTCGAATGCCTGGGCGCGCCTGCGCGCCGCCACCAGCAGGCCGATAGGTTCCTTCTCGCCCTGCAGCGGCACAATCACGCAGGAGCCCAGGTCTTCACCGGCAAGCTCCGCAGGCAAGAGTGCCGGGTCTGTGCGCGGGTCGCGCTCATAGACCAGTTCACTCCCGCGTGGCAGATTGCCGGTGTTGCGGCCCGCAAGGCCGATCCAGCACCTGTCTACCGGCAGGTTCTCTTCGACGCTGCGCGTCACCACGTGGAAGATGCTCTGCAGGTCCTGACGCTCGGCAATGGCCCGCGTGATGTGATCCAGCAGGTCCATGCGCTCCAGCTGCGCCTGCAGCTGCCGCTCCGTAAGGCGGCGGCGTGCATTTTCCGCGGTCAGCGCAGTGGTGGATTCCAGCAGCTCGGTGGTACGTTCGCGCACCTTCTCCTCGAGGCTGCTTTCCCAGGCGCGTCGCTGCCGGGCCAGCTCCATGTGCGTGCGCACGCGCGCCAGCAGCTCACGGGATGAAAACGGCTTAACCAGATAGTCGTCCGCGCCGGCGTCGAGGCCCTCCAGCGCCGATTCTTCACCGGCCCGCGCGGAAAGCAGGATCACGGGCAGGCGTCGTGTGGTTTCGTTGCCGCGCAGCGCCTTGAGAAGGCCGAAGCCATCCAGCCGCGGCATCATCAAGTCGGTCAGCACCAGGTCCGGCGGGTCGGCCAGCGCGGCTTCGAGTGCCGCCTGTCCGTCAGGCGCCGCGACGACGTGGTAGGTGGGACTCAGCAGCCGCGTGACGTAATCGCGCATGTCGTGGTTGTCGTCGGCCCACAGCACCCGCGGCTTCGCGGCGCCGGCATCTTCGGCGGGCTGCGCAGGCGCGGATTCGGGCAGCCATTGCTGCGCCTCCTGCACAAAAGCTTCAGCCAGCGCCGGGGAGGCGCGGCCTGTGCCAGCGCCGCCCACCTTGTCCTGGGGCAGGTGAGCGTGTCCGGCCTGCAAGGTGACAATGAAGCAGCTGCCCTGGCCGGGCGTGCTCTCCACGCGAACCGTTCCGCCATGCTGCTGCACCAGTTCACGCACCAGCGACAGGCCGATGCCAGTGCCCTCGTGGGTGCGCGAGGCCGAACCCTCCACGCGATGGAAGCGCTCGAACAGGCGCGGAATCTCCTGCGCGGCAATACCCACGCCGGTGTCCCGCACCTGCAGGGTCACGGTCGAGCCGCTGCCATGCAGTCGCACTGCAATGCCACCGCTGAAGGTGTGCTTGAAGGCATTCGAGAGCAGGTTGAGGACGATCTTCTCCCACATGCCCCGGTCCACGTACACGGCCTGGGGCAGGGGCGGGCAATCGACCTCGAGTTTCAGGCCGCCCCTTTCGATGGCGGAGCGGAAGGAGCTGGCCAGCTCCGCCGTGACGGCAGCCAGGTCGACCGGCTCGAACAGCGCTTTCATCCTGCCGGCTTCGATCCGGGAGAAGTCCAGCAGTGAATTGACCAGCCGCAGCAGTCGCAGGGCATTGCGGTGCACTGTTTCAAGGCGCAGGCGGCGGCCTGAGTCTTCCACACCGTCCTGCTCGGCCAGCTCGTCTTCCAGCGGCCCGAGCATCAGCGTCAGCGGGGTGCGGAACTCGTGGCTGATGTTGCTGAAGAACGCTGTCTTGGCCGCATCGAGCTCGGCCAGACGCTCATTGGCGCCGCGCAGCTCCTGCATCGTTGCAGCCAGCTCGTTGCTGCGCCGGATCACCTCGCGTTCCATCTCGCGCGTGCGGTCGCGCAGCTCGTCACCTACTTCGCTGGCGCGCACCAGCTCGGTGACTTCCTCGACGCGATGGAGGATGTACTGCACCTTGCCCTGGTCAGAAAGCACGGGCAGGTTCTTCGGGCTCCAATAGCGGGTCGTGAAGGAGCCATCCGGTGCCCGGATGTCGTACTTCTGCACGGCCATGGTGTCTGGCCGGCCGGTGGCCACCACGCGGTCGAGCGAGGCACGCAGGTTGCTGGTGCCGCTGGCGTCCGGGTCATCCGGATTGTCGGGGAAAATCTCGAACAGCCCCCGGTCGAGCGTGTCGCGCGTGGTGTGCGTTGCTGCCAGCCGGGATTCGGTTGCCGCCACCATGGTGTAGCGGGGTGCGTCGGGGAGCAGGACCAGCAGGATGTCAGGCGAATGCTCGAAAAGACGCTGGAAGTCCGGCGCACCGGCGGCATTGCCGCCCTGATTCAGATTCCCGCCTGTCGGTTGCACCAGATCCAGATCCTTCTGCCGCAGCGCATCCACACTAACCGAAGGCTGACGGAATTGCTGCTTCAGATCAGCAGCCTGTATGTGCCGGCTTCGAAGAATACCCACACGCCGATGCCGATGAACGTGATGGGCAGCGCAACGCGTCCATATCGGCGCAGCGGCGCCCCGAAACGTGGATGACGCGTCAACACGTACGCGCCGCCAACCCACAGCGCTACGAGGAGCGCAAACACGACGCCGACCAGCAGTCTTTCGGAAAGCGGCATCACGGCGAATGCCGGAACGTAGACAGCGATGTTGTCGCCGCCACTGGCGACGGTAATCGCGGTTACGCTGAATACGCCGCCGCGCGCGATGGTGCTGATGGGAAGCTTCTGGTCCGAGTCATCGTCTGGCCACACGAGCTCGCGCAGGCCGGCCAGTCCCATCAGGACCGGGATCAGGCCGAGAAGTCCGAGGTACTCTATTGGAACCAGCAGGCCGAGCAGTGACGCGCCCAGGCTGGCGCCGTACAGCAGCGCCATGCCCAGGTACTGGCCCGCGAACACATGCGCGGGCCGCAGAGTGGTATCCGCGAACAGCGCCACGACCAGCAGTGCATCGTCCAGGTTCGTGGCGATGTACAGGGCAGCCGCGACGCCCAGCGGTCCGGACCAGGATTCCAAGCGTCAGCTGGAGACCTTCACCTCGAATCCGCCCCAGATCATCCGTTTGCCATCAAAGGGCATGTTCTTCGGGTTGTAGCCGCTCATGCGCGGGTCGGCCATGACTTTCTTCATGACCTGGTCGCGGTGCCGGCGGGACTTGTACACCGCCCAGGAAAACCACACTTCCTCGTCCTTCTTCAGCTTCACGCTCTGCGGGAAGGAAGTCGACTTGCCGGGCTTCACGTCGTCGGCCACGCACTCGTGGTATTCGAGGGCGCCGTGGTCCAGCCACACCTTGCGGCCCAGTCGCGCCATGCGCAGGTAGGCGGCACGGTTCTTCTTCGGAACGGGGAGGACGAATCCATCTACGTAGCGGGGCATGGTGCACTCCTTGCTGTGAAGAGCGGACGATGTTGCCAGAAAATTGCTCCCTCCGGCCCTGCAGCGGTACCTGGCCCGCTGGCCCGCCTGGGCTTTTCGATACAATGACGCGCCTGCCCGAGTGCCTGCATGTCGCGGTTCTGACGAGGCTTCCAGATCACAACAACTCCCACCGTCGCCCCGGAGCAACCTGATTTCTGGAAGGCGCTGCGCTTCTGGACGAAGTTGGGTTTCCTGAGCTTTGGCGGACCAGCCGGGCAGATCGCCCTCATGCATCTGGAGCTGGTGGAGCGTCGGCGCTGGATATCCGAGCGCCGTTTCCTGCATGCACTCAACTACTGCATGCTGCTGCCAGGACCGGAGGCGCAACAGCTGGCCACGTATATCGGCTGGCTGATGCACCGCACCTGGGGCGGGATCGTCGCCGGCGCGCTGTTCGTGCTGCCGTCACTGTTGATCCTGATCGTGCTTTCCTGGATCTATGTGGCCTTCGCAGATGTGCCGCTGGTGGCCGGACTGTTCTATGGCATCAAGCCTGCGGTGACGGCCATTGTCCTGCAGGCCGCGCATCGCATCGGCTCGCGGGTGCTGAAGAACCCTGTGCTGTGGACCATCGCCATCGCCGCATTCGTGGCGATCGCGGTGCTGCAGCTGCCATTCCCCGTCATCGTGGGCGCGGCGGCATTGGCCGGCTTTGTGGGTGGAAGGTTCGCTCCCGACAAGTTCAGGTCCGGCGCAAGCCACGGCAAAGCCAGCAGATCATTCGGACCCGCTCTGATCGATGACGGCACACCCACGCCGGCTCATGCCCGCTTCAGCTGGAACTGTCTTGCCAGGGTGCTTCTGGCCGGGATGTTGCTCTGGGCGGTGCCCATGGCACTGCTCATTGCCATATGGGGCTGGGATCACGTGTTCACGCAGATGGGCGTGTTTTTCACCAAGGCTGCGCTGCTGACCTTCGGTGGTGCCTATGCCGTGCTGCCCTATGTGTATCAAGGCGCGGTGGTGCACTACGCATGGCTGACACCGGCGCAGATGATCGACGGCCTGGCACTGGGTGAAACCACCCCGGGACCGCTGATCATGGTGGTGGCGTTCGTGGGCTTCGTGGGCGGATATCAGCATGCCGCGTTCACCGGTGACCCGCTGCTGGCCGCCACCATGGCAGCCGTCATCGTCACAGCGTTCACGTTCCTGCCCAGCTTCGTCTTCATACTGGCCGGCGGGCCGCTGGTCGAGGCCACTCACAATGATTTGAAGTTCACCGCGCCACTCTCCGCCATCACCGCCGCCGTGGTCGGCGTAATAGCGAACCTTGCGGTCTTCTTTGCCTACCATGTGTTCTGGCCGGCTGGCACCGGAGCTCCAGTGGACTGGATTTCGGTGCTGATCGCAATCGCGGCAGCCACGGCACTGCTGCGGTTCAAGGTGAACGTGGTCCACGTCATCGCGGCTTGTGGCGTGGTCGGCTGTTTGACCAGGTTCCTGGTGCAGCCCTAGCGCGAGTTGGACAGGAATGGTCGGGATGAGAGGATTTGAACCTCCGACACCTACGTCCCGAACGTAGTGCTCTACCAGGCTGAGCTACATCCCGACAGCGTGGGCGCGGGAGTTTAAGCGACCGGCCCGGGCCTGTCACGGGCCGGGCTGCAGCAGAGTGCGACCTGCCTACCGGTCGCGCCCGACGGCCACCTCGGCCAGCCGGGCAAGTGCCTCCCGGTATACCGACGCCGCCACGGGGGCCAGTACAGCCGCGGCGGCACGCGACTCCATCAGTGCCCGCTCCCGGGTGTATTCAATCCCGCCGCAGGCCTCGATGCAGGCCACGATGCGGACCAGGTCCGGCGCAGGCGCCGCCTCGTCGCCGGCCCCCTCGATGGCACTGCGAATCAGCGCTCGATCCTCCTGCGGCGCGTGACGCAACGCATGGATCAGCGGCAGCGTCATCTTCCCCTCGGCCAGGTCCTCGCCGAGGTTCTTGCCCCGGGTCGCCGGATCGGACCGGTAGTCGAGCACATCGTCGATGAGCTGGAATGCCGTGCCCAAGTGCCGGCCGTAGGCTGCCAGCGCCTGCTGCGTTCCGGTATCGCCGCCAGCCAGCACCGCAGCCACCTCACCGCCCGCCTCAAACAGCTTGGCCGTCTTGCGATGGATCACTTCCAGGTACCTTTCTTCGGTGGTATCCGGATCCTGGGCATTCATCAGCTGCAGCACTTCGCCTTCGGCGATCACATTGGTCGCATCGGCCATGATTTCCATCACGCGCTGCGTGCCCATGGCCGCCATCATCTGGAAAGCGCGGGAATAGACAAAATCGCCCACCAGCACGCTGGCCTCGTTGCCGAACAGGGCATTGGCCGTGTCGCGGCCGCGGCGCATCGAGGAGTGATCCACCACGTCGTCGTGCAGGAGCGTGGCGGTATGGATGAATTCGATGAACCCGGCGGCCTCCACATGCCGCGCGCCCGCCAGAGGCCGCCCGGCCGCCGCCGCGTGGGCGGCCAGCACCACCACCAGCGGCCGCAGGCGCTTGCCGCCGCCGGCCACGATGTGCTCGGCAACCTGGCTGACGAGGGGTACGCTGCTGCCCAGCCGGCTGCGGATGACTCCGTCCACGGCCGCCAGATCCCCGGCAACCAGCCCCCTGATCTCGTCCAATGTCATCCGTCTCTTCCGCAACCCCGTAAAATGTGGGGTCAGATGGTATCAGGCTCCCCGGCCGGCCCGGCGCCAAGTGGCTGTTTGAGCGGGGAAAACGCTGGCAGTTCCCGTTTGACCGCAGGGTGTGCCGCCATTAGAATGCGCGGCCTTTCCGTTCGGAGCCTCATCCAGATGTACGCCGTGATCGCCACCGGTGGCAAGCAGTACCGGGTCGAAAAAGACAGCCTGCTCAAGGTCGAGAAACTCGACGCCGAGCCGGGCTCGACCGTGTCCTTCGACAATGTCCTGCTCGTAGCCGACGGCAGCAACATCAAGCTGGGCAAGCCCCTGGTTGATGGCGCCAAGGTCAGTGCCACCGTCGAGAGCCATGGCCAGGGCGAGAAGAAGGTCATCGTGAAGTTCCGTCGCCGCAAGCACTACCGCCGCGGTGGCAACCACCGCCAGCAGTACACGCTGGTGAAGATCACCGGCATCGCCTGAGGAGCAGCATCAATGGCACACAAGAAAGCAGGCGGCAGCACCCGCAACGGCCGCGAATCCCACAGCAAGCGTCTGGGCGTGAAGCGTTTCGGTGGCGAGCATGTGCTGGCCGGCAACATCCTGGTCCGCCAGCGTGGCACGCCGATGCGCGCCGGCAGTGGCGTGGGCACGGGCGTTGACCACACCCTTTTCGCCCTCGTCGAAGGCAAGGTCGAATTCCGCAAGAAGGGGCCGCAGGGCCACACCTTCGTCAGCGTGATTTCTTCCACCGCGACGAACTGAACCGCGATCGCAATCCTGATCGATGTGAACCCCGGCCTCGTGCCGGGGTTTGCGTCTGTGGAGCCCGGACATGAAATTTGTCGATGAAGCGACCGTCAAGGTGCAGGCCGGCAATGGCGGCCGCGGTTGCGTGAGCTTCCGCCGCGAGAAGTTCGTGCCCTTCGGCGGGCCGGATGGTGGTGATGGCGGCCTGGGCGGCAGCGTCTGGCTGCGCGCGAAGGAGGGCATCAACACGCTGGCGGATTTCCGCATCCAGCGCACTTTCCGCGCCCGCAACGGCGAGGGTGGGTCGGGCAACGACCGCACGGGACGTGGCGGCGATGACCTCTACATCGACGTGCCCGCAGGCACCACCGTCACCGATTCAGAAACCGGCGAGGAGCTGGGTGACCTGAAGACTGCCGGTCAGACGCTGAAGGTAGCCCAGGGCGGCAAGGGCGGATTCGGCAACGCACGCTTCAAGTCCAGCACCAACCGCGCACCGCGGCAGTTCGGACCAGGATTGCCGGGCGAGCGGCGCACGCTGACCTTCGAGATGAAGGTGATCGCGGATGTGGGGCTGCTGGGACTGCCCAATGCAGGCAAGTCCACGCTGATCCGTGCAGTGTCTGCGGCGCGGCCGCGCGTGGCCGACTACCCCTTCACCACACTGTTCCCGAACCTGGGCGTGGTGGACGTGGGCGAGCATCGCAGCTTCGTGATGGCCGACATCCCTGGCCTCATCGAAGGGGCCGCGGAAGGCGCCGGTCTTGGCCATCGATTCCTCAAGCATCTGCAGCGTACGCGTGTGTTGCTGCACCTCATCGACATTGCGCCGCTGGATCCGCAAGCCGACCCGGTGCGCGACGCGCGCGCCATCGTGCAGGAGCTGAAGAACTACGCCGCGGAGCTCGCCGCCAAGCCGCGCTGGCTGGTGCTGAACAAGATGGACCTGCTGCTGCCGGAAGAGGCGCGTGAACGCGCAACGCGCATCGTGCGCGGCCTGAAATTCACCGGTCCCGCATTCCTGATTTCCGGGGCGACCGGCGAGGGCACGCGCGAGCTGTGCCGCGCCATCATGGAGCTGCTCGAGGCGGTGGCCGCGGGTGAGCCGCAGCAGGTGCGTGGCACCTTTGAGGTGCCCGTGGCACCTCGCCCGGTCAGGGCTGTGAAGAAGGCCAAGGCCCAGGCCAAGCCCAAAGCAAAGGCAAAGGCAAAGGCAAAAGCGAAGGCCAGCACGACGCCGCGAAAGGCGAAGAAAGGCAGCGCCACGCCTACCCGGGCCAGAAAGAAGAAAACTGCCACCGGCAGCAAGCCGGCAGCCCGGCGGGTTACCCGCCAGACCCGCAAGACTTCCCGCCGCCGCAAATGATCAGGCCCGCACGAGGCGGGCCTGACAATCAACCAGTGCTGTCGCCTTACTTGGCGGCGGCGGCCTTGATGCGCGCCGACAGCCGGCTCTTGTGCCGGGCAGCCTTGTTGCGATGGATCAGGCCCTTGTTGACCATCGAATCGATGACCGGGCCGGCCTCGCGCAGGGCGGCGGTGGCGGATTCGGTGTTGGTGCCGGCAGCGGCCTCGGTGGCCTTGCGGATGGCAGTGCGCAGACGCGAGCGGTTGGCCACGTTGGCGATGCGATGCTTGACCGCTTGCCTTGCTGCTTTTTCGGCCGACTTGGTGTTCGCCACTTTGCTCGAATCTCCGCTTGAAAACCGCCTGTTTCGGGGCCGCGTAGTGTGGGCAGGGGCGGGACGGAAGTCAACCGCAATGCGGGCGGTGGGACGCACAATCCGGCGTCATTTCAGGGGCTTGGGCCGCCGGCGATGGGGCGGTTCTGCTAGGCTCGCGCGGCGATGAGCCGCCCCCTGCTGAAGAGTACCGGAATCACCGGTACCGCCACCCTGCTGTCGCGCCTCACCGGCCTGGTCCGGGACGCGCTGATCGCCCAGTCGCTGGGAGCGGGAGTCGTCTCCGACGCCTACCTGGTGGCGTTCAAGATCCCCAATTTCCTGCGCCGGCTGTTTGCGGAAGGGGCCTTCTCGAACTCTTTCGTACCTGTGTTCTCCGAATTCCGGTCCCAGCGGGAGCAGGCGGAGGTGCGCGATCTCGTGGGGGGCGTCGCCGGCACGCTGGGCAGCGTGCTGTTCGTGCTGAGCGTGCTCGGCGTACTGATATCGCCGGTGCTCATCGCCATCTTTGCGCCGGCATGGGCGGTGAGGGGCAGCGAAGGTTTCGACCTCGCCGTGCAGATGCTGCGCTGGACCTTCCCCTTCCTGCTGTTCATCTCGATCACTTCGCTGCTGTCTGGCGTACTCAACAGCTATGGCAGGTTTTTCGTCCCCGCGTTCACGCAGGTGGTGATGAACCTGGTGATGATCACGGCGGCGGCGTGGTTCGCGCCGCGCAGCGACAGCCCCGGCATCGTGCTGGCGATCGCGGTGTTCATCTCGGGTGCGGCGCAAGTGCTGTTCCAGCTGCCCGCCGTGGCACGGCTGGGATTGCTCACCTGGCCTCGCTGGCGGCCGCGCCTCGAAGGTGTGCGGCGCATTGCGCGCCTGATGGTGCCGGGGATCATCGGCTCCTCCGCTGCGCAGATCAGCCTGGTGCTCGACACGCAGATCGCTACTTTCCTGGTCGCCGGCAGCGTTACCTGGCTGTTTTATGCCGACCGGCTGATGGAGTTTCCGCTCGGCGTCTTCAGCATCGCGCTGGCCACCGTGATCCTGCCCAGTCTCTCGGTCAATCATGCGTCGCGCTCGATGGCGCAGTTCTCTTCCACGCTCGACTGGGCCATCAGGCTGGTGGTCGTGCTGGTGACGCCGGCAGCAGTAGGTATGCTGTTTTTTGCCGGGCCCATGACGGCCATGATCCTCGGCTACCGCGAGTTCGTCGCCGAAGACGTGGTGCGGACCAGCTATGCCCTCATGGCGTACTCCTGGGGGCTCATCGCCTTCAGTCTGGTGAAGGTGCTGGTGCCCGGCTACTACGCACGGCAGGAGACGCGCAAACCCGTGCGGATCGCCCTGATCTCCCTCGCGGTTTCCACCGGGCTGAATGTCCTGCTGGTGATCCCCGCGCACCTGCTTGGATTTCCGCAGCCGCACATCCTGGTGGCCACGGCCACCTGCACAGGGGCGCTGGTCAACACCATCCTGTTGTGGCGCGGACTGGTCAGCGACGGCGTGTTGAAGCCCGCGCCCGGCTGGAGCGCATTGCTGCTGCGGGTGCTCGGGGCCAATGCCGTGATGGGCGCGCTGCTGTGGTGGCTGGCCGGCGATACCTTGCGATGGACAGCCATGTCTTTCCTCGAACGCCTCTGGCGCTGCGGTGGCGGCATCCTGCTCGCGGCCGTGGTGTATTTCGCCGTGCTCTTCCTGCTGGGCATGCGGCAGCATCACCTGCGTTCGGCGCGCACCTGATGCGCCTGCTGCGCAAGCTGGATGCCCGCAGCGCTGCGGGTGGCGGCTTTGTTGCCGCGATCGGCGGCTTCGACGGCCTGCACCTGGGGCATCGGGCGCTCATCGCCCGCGCCCGCGAACTGGCGCGCGAGGCCGGGCAATCCAGCATGGTGCTGAGCTTCGAGCCGTTGCCGAAGGAATATTTTGCCGCCGGCCCGGCGCCTGGCCGGCTGACCAACTTGCGCGAGCGCTGGCGCCTGCTGGAAGCGCTGGGCGTCGATGTTCTGTGCCTGCTGCGCTTCAACGAGGCACTGCGCAATCTCGATGGTGTCCGGTTCGCCCGCATGCTGGTGGCTGGTGGCGTCCGCGGGCTGGTGGTGGGCCACGATTTCCGCGCCGGTTATCGCGGGGAGGCCACGGCCAGCTGGTTCCAGCGGGAAGGCCCGGGGCTTGAGCTGGCCGTCGAGGTGCTGCAGCCGGTGGTGGGCGAGGGCATCCGCATCGGCAGCGGCGCCATCCGCAATGCACTTTCGGCCGGTGACCTCAATCTGGCCGCGCGGCTGCTGGGCAGGCCCTATTCCATGCGCGGCAAGGTGATCTCCGGCGAGCGGCTGGGCCGCACGCTGGGTTTTCCCACCGCCAACCTGCGGCTGGGGCGACGCCGCACCCCTCTGGACGGTATCTTTGCCGTACGGGTGCGCGGCATCGAGCCGGGCAGGGCG
This sequence comes from Pseudomonadota bacterium, assembly GCA_030852845.1. Taxonomy (GTDB): domain Bacteria; phylum Pseudomonadota; class Gammaproteobacteria; order Steroidobacterales; family Steroidobacteraceae; genus ZC4RG30. The sequence goes on along the minus strand of JALYWF010000174.1, from coordinate 17,587 downwards.
CTGGGTGGGGTGGCCAGCCTCGGCACGCGCCCCACCGTAGGCGGCACCGTGCCTCTGCTCGAAGCCCACGTCTTCGATTACGACGGCAACCTCTATGGACGCGAGCTCGAGGTGGAGTTCGTCGCGCGGCTGCGCGATGAGCTGCGCTTCGACACACTGGATGCGATGGTCGCGCAGATGCATCGCGACGCCGCCGAGGCGCGCACGCGGCTGGCAATGGCTTGACTGACAAGGTACGGACGATTGGCTGACTACAAGAACACGGTGAACCTGCCCAAGACGGACTTCGCGATGAAGGCCGACCTCGCCCGGCGCGAGCCGGAAATGCAGAAGTGGTGGGAAGAGCAGGACATCTATGGCGAGCTGCGTCGCGTCGCCAGCGGGCGTCCGCGCTTCGTGCTGCACGATGGCCCGCCCTACGCAAATGGCGCCATCCACATCGGCCACGCGGCCAACAAGATCCTGAAGGACATCATCGTCAAGGCGCGCACGCTCGACGGTTACGACTCACCTTACATACCCGGCTGGGATTGCCACGGGCTGCCCATCGAGCTGCAGGTGGAGAAAAAACACGGCCGCGTCGGGCAGAAACTGGACGCGCGGGCCTTCCGTGCCGCCTGCCGCGCCTACGCCACCGAGCAGATCAACCTGCAGCGGCGCGACTTCCGCCGCCTCGGTGTGTTCGGCGACTGGGACAATCCCTACCTCACCATGGATCCGCGCTTCGAGGCGCAGCAGATCCGCGCGCTGGGCAAGGTGATCGCCAACGGGCACTTCTACAAGGGCGCCAAGCCCGTGTACTGGTGCCTGGACTGCCGCTCGGCGCTGGCCGAAGCGGAAGTCGAATATGAGGATCACGACTCCCACGCCATCGACGTGGCCTTCCCGGTAGTCGACGCCGCGGACTTCGCCCGCCGCACCGGTGCACCGCCTGATGCCGGGCGCGACGCCGCGGTGGTGATCTGGACCACCACACCCTGGACGCTGCCTGCGAACGAAGCGGTGGCGCTGAACGCAACGCTGCCCTACGTACTGGTGGAATTCCCGCAGCCGGGCGCGACGCGGCGCGTAGTGCTTGCCGCCGGCCTCGCCGAGGCCTGCCTCGAGCGCTATGGCGCCGCCGGCCAGGCGCGCGAGCTGGCGCGCTTCGAAGGCCGCGCGCTGGAGGGGCTGCAGTTGCAGCATCCCTTCAACGACCGGCAGGTACCCGTCATCCTCGGCGACCACGTGACGCTGGATGCCGGCACCGGTGCGGTGCACACCGCGCCTGCGCATGGCATGGAGGACTACATCGCAGGCCTGCGCTACAAACTGCCGGTAGTGAATCCCGTGCAGGGCGATGGCCGTTTCCGCCCGGAAACGCCGATGGTGGGCGGCATGAAGCTGGAAGAGGCCGCACAGGCCATCATGGCCGCGCTCGCAACCAGCGGGCGCCTGCTCCAGCGCGCGAAACTGCGCCACAGCTATCCGCATTGCTGGCGCCACCACACGCCGGTGATCTACCTGGCGACGCCGCAGTGGTTCATCTCCATGGACCAGAAAGGCCTGCGAGCCGGTGCACTGCGCGATATCGCCAGGGTTCAGTGGACGCCGTCCTGGGGCGGCCAGCGCATCCACGACATGATCGCCAATCGTCCCGACTGGTGCCTGTCGCGCCAGCGCACCTGGGGGGTGCCCATCGCGCTGTTCGTGCACAACGAGACTGGCGAGCCTCATCCGCGCACGCCGGAACTGCTGGAGCAGGTGGCGGCGCGCGTGGAGAAGGACGGCATCGATGCCTGGTTCGATCTCGACGCGACGGAGTTGCTGGGCGACGAGGCCGGCAGCTACCGCAAGGTCACCGACGTGATGGACGTGTGGGCCGACTCCGGCCTGTCGTTCGAGTGCGTGGGCAGCATGCGTCCGGAGATCGTGCCGCCGGTGGAGATGTACCTGGAGGGCTCCGACCAGCATCGCGGCTGGTTCCACAGCTCGTTGCTGATGTCCGAAGCCCTGTACGGCCGCGCGCCCTACAAGGCGGTACTTACCCACGGGTTCACGGTGGATGAGAAGGGCCGCAAGATGTCCAAGTCCCTGGGCAATGTGGTGGCCCCGGACAAGGTGATGAACAACCTGGGCGCCGACGTGCTGCGCCTGTGGGTTTCGGCCACGGATTATTCGGGTGAGATGAGCATCTCGGACGAGATCCTCAAGCGCACTGCCGATTCCTATCGCCGCCTGCGCAACACCGTGCGCTTCCTGCTCGGCAACCTGCATGGCTTTGATCCCGCGCAGCATGCCGTGCCGGTTGAAAATCTGGTTGACTTCGATGCCTGGGCCATCCGTCGCGCGGCCGCGCTGCAGGAAGAAGTGGTCGCCGCCTATCGCGATTACCAGTTCCACGTGATCTACCAGCGCGTGCACAACTTCTGCGTGAACGACCTGGGCGGCCTGTACCTGGACGTGGTGAAGGACCGCATGTACACCACGCCGGCGGACGGCCACGCCAGGCGCTCAGCACAGACGGCAATGCACCACATCGCGCAGGCGATGGTGCGCTGGCTGGCGCCCATCCTCTCCTTCACCGCCGAGGAAATCTGGCAGGTGTTGCCCGGGCGTGAGGGCACACTGAAGTCCGTGTTCCTCACCACCTGGCACCAGTTCCCGGCCATGCCTGCCTCTACCATCGACTGGGATGCCCTGGTTGCCTTGCGGCAGGCCGTGCAGCGCGAGCTGGAGAAGCTGCGCGAGGCCGGCAGCATTGGTGCACCCCTGGAGGCTGCCGTGGAGGTGCACGCATTGCCGGAACTGGCGAAGAAATACGCCGCGCTCGGGGATGAGCTGCGTTTCCTCACAATCACTTCGGAAGCACGTGTGCAGAGTGCCCCGGCGGCCCCGGATGATGCCGTGGCGGGCGAGTCCGGCAATGCCATCGTGCCGGGCCTGTGGCTGAAGGCCTGGCGCAGCGACAACAACAAGTGCGTGCGCTGCTGGCATCTCACGCCGGACATCGGCAGTGATCCTGCCCATCCGGAGCTGTGTGGGCGCTGTGCCGGCAATGTGTCAGGGCGCCCCGAAGTGCGCCGTCATGTCTGAGCGCCTGCCAGCCTGGCAGCAGTCGGGCCTCGTCTGGTGGCCCCTGGCACTGGTGACGCTGCTGCTGGATCAGCTCACCAAGGCCGTGATCGACAGCACCATGACGCTGCACCAGTCCATCTACGTGCTGCCCGTGCTCGACATCGTCCGTGCGCACAATCCCGGCGCGGCTTTCAGTTTCCTGGCGGATGCCGGCGGCTGGCAGCGCTGGGGATTCACGGGGTTCGCCATTGTCGTGAGTGCGGTAATCCTGTGGACCCTGCGACGCAGCGCCGTGGCGGGGCAGCGGCTGCAGAGCGCGGCGCTGATGCTTATCGTCAGCGGAGCGCTGGGCAATGCCATCGACCGGATTCGTCACGGCTATGTGGTCGACTTCATCGCCGTGCACTGGGACGATGCCTATTTTCCGGCCTTCAATGTGGCCGACAGCTGCATCAGCGTGGGTGCGGGACTCATCCTGCTCGACGTGCTGCTGCAGTGGCTGCGCGACCGCAAGACTGCCGGAGGCGCGGCTTGAGCGCCGGCATGCAGATCCTGCTGGCCAACCCGCGCGGGTTCTGCGCTGGTGTCGACCGTGCCATCGATATCGTGGAGCGCGCGCTGGAGCTGTTTGGTGCGCCCATCTACGTGCGACACGAGGTGGTGCACAACCGCCACGTGGTGGAGAGGCTGCGTGGGCTCGGCGCGCGTTTTGTCGAGGAGCTTGATGAAGTTCCCGCCGACGCTACGGTGATCTTCTCCGCCCATGGCGTGTCCAGCGCCGTGGAAGAGGAGGCGAAGCGCCGCGGTTTCCGCGTGTTCGACGCCACCTGTCCGCTGGTGACCAAGGTGCACATGGAAGTGGCGCGCTATGCGCGCGATGCCCGCGACGTGGTGCTGATCGGCCATGCCGGTCATCCCGAGGTGGAAGGCACCATGGGCCGGTTCGACACTTCATTCGGCAGCACCATCCACCTGGTGGAGAGCGTGGCCGATGCGCAGGCACTGCAGGTGCGCCGACCCGACACGCTGGCCTTCGTCACCCAGACCACACTATCTGTGGACGACACGCAGGCCATCGTCGAGGCCCTGCGGCAGCGTTTTCCCGGCCTGCAGGCGCCGCGGGTGGAGGATATCTGCTACGCCACGCAGAACCGGCAGGATGCGGTGAAGCGGCTGCTCACCGAGTGCGATGTGCTGATAGTGGTGGGATCGGCCACCAGTTCCAACTCCAACCGGCTGCGCGAGCTCGCCGACCGCGCCGGCGTTCCCGGTTACCTGGTGGATGGGCCAGATGACCTGAAGCCCGAGTGGTTTGAAGGCCGCACTGCGGTGGGTGTCACCGCGGGTGCCTCGGCTCCGGAGCTGCTGGTGGAACAGGTGGTGGAGCGCCTCAAGTCCTGGGGCGGAAGCGACCCGCGCGTGGTAGTGGGGCGGGAAGAGAATGTGGTGTTCAGCCTGCCGAAGGCGCTGCGCGTGGCCAGGGGCTGATCAGCGGCTGCGGCATTATCGCCAGCAGCGCAGCGGGTCGCCATCGGACCAGCTTCCGGTGTCATCGGCAGATCGGCGTGCGCCCGTCTGGTCGATGGATAGCTGCCGGCATTCGTGGTCGCGTCGCTGCCGCCCCGCAGGGTCGGCCAGCGCGATGGCCGTGTAGCGCTGGCCGTCCTCACTGGCCGATATCGTCAGCGTATAGAGGCCTGCCTCGCTGCGATCCGCAGTCACCAGCGTGTCTGCTTCGTCCGCCGTGCCCAGCCTGCCGGCGTAGCGCAGATGCGTCGCGTAGTGACGCTCCTGCAGGTGCTGCAATCTCAGCAGGGCGAGCCTGGCGTCATTGCGCTGCGCGCGATGCATGATGCCCGCATAGCCTGGCCAGGCGATGGCCGAGAGAATGGCGAACACGGTCAGTGCGATCAGCAACTCCACCAGGGTGAAGCCGGCTGCGGTGCGCCGCAGATGGGGGAAGGAGCCGATACTCATTCTGCGTCCTCCCGCCGCCACCAGGTCTTGCGCGGCCGGGTATCCACATCGCAGGCTGCAACGTGTTGTCCGCCCAGCGTGCATCGGGAGACTGTGCCTTGCGGGGGGCTCAGCGAGAACTGTTCCGACAGGAGCACCGGGCTCGGCAACGTGGTAGTCCAGCTGCCGGGAGTGGATGTATCCGGCACCACGCGACCCTTCTCCAGTTCGATGCTGGCGATGCGCGTGAGCACTTCACAGGAACCGCCACGCGGAGTCGACGCGGCAATCGACAGCACCACACGATGGTTGACGGTGACTGTGGGCGCCAGCACATGTCCAGTGCCAAGCTCGATGTACCAGCCGGGGCTTGTGGCATCGATGAAGTCCGCTGCGTCGGCGGCGGCCTGCACGGCGGCGTTGACGAGGATGAGATCCTTTTCCCGCACCGGCTTCCACGCCGCGTAATCTTCATCTGCCCAGCTGTCGAAGGCGGCGTGATCCCTCAGGACATAGAGGCGGTTGCTGGCGGAAGGGTTGCCGGGTGCCGCCGTGCCGATGGCGATATTCAGCCAGGGCGCGGCGCCCGGCGGAGATGACAGCGAAACATCGGGTGCGGCGATGAACCCGCGCCCATCATTGTTGGTGAAGTCGGCGAAAACGCCACCGCTGGCCCAGCCTGCTGCCGCGGCGCCATGGTGCATATCGAATCGCCACAGGCGGCCGACGATGTCCCCCGCGTAGATGCGGTCATGCAGTCCGTCGCCGTCGAGGTCGACCGCGGCAATGCTGCCGAAGAATGCGGCATCCATGTCCCCAAACGTCTGCATGGCACCCGCATGAGCCGCGGCCGACCAGAGAAGCCGGCTGGTGCCTGCCTCGAACAGGCTCAGCGGTGTTTCAATGCCTCCCTCAAGCAGAGCCGTTACCGGCGCGGCATCGCCGATGCGCGCAGAGACTGGCACGGATACTACTGGCAAGCAGCTGTAAGGCTCCGCTGCCGGTGCGCTTGCACCCGCACTGATCAAGATCATGGCAGTGACGAATGCCAGCCTGCGCAGGCCCGGCTCGGGGGATATGGAAGCGCCAACATCATTGCCAACTTGCGACATCTCATACCTCCATCAGCCGGAAACGCTGAGACTGTATGGCGGCGGTCGCAATTCGTGATGGTGTGTTTCGGGCGGGAGTGCGCCGAAATGCGGGATGTCGGTCCGCAGAAGCTGTAGCAAGATCTTCCGGCTACAGAGGCTTGCTCAAGCGTTCGGCCATGCGTGTCTGCCATCCCGGCCCGGTAGCCTTCCAGCGCGCGATGACGTCCGCCGGAAGCCGAATCGTGATGAGCCGACGAGGGTTGGGCGAAATTGGTCGGCCGCCTTTTTTTACCGTAGCGCGGCTCAAGGCATCTGCCGTGAGCTCAGGAAGCTCCAGATACTCAGGGCGCTTGATGACATGCGCGTCAACCTTGGCGAGGTTCGACTTCGAAGTACCGCGCAAGCCTCGCTTTTTCCCGGTCATTCGCCTTCCTCATGCTGAATACATGTCGATGGGTGTCACGCGGAACATAACCCACGACAACCAGGCGTCCTCGCAACAGTCCGTAGCAGATGATCCGTGTCTCGCCATAGTCCTTGCGCAGGTCCTCGATCTCCACTGTGAGGCCTTCAAACACCAAGGCTGCATCTTGGAAGTCGAGGCCACGGTCCATGAGGGTCCGTAGTCGCTTCTTTACATCAAACGTGACTGCCATTGTTATTGTAACTACAAAAACCTATTTTTGGAAGTCTCCGGTCAGTTCGTTCGGGGGGGCGGTTTCTGCCAAGACGTTCGGCATCACCTGCACCGCACCCTGCACCTGCCTGGCCCGAACGCCGCGCGAGGTAAACCCCGTGCTCTCGATCTCGTACCGGTGCCTTGCGAACTGCCCACTGCTGAACCCGGCGGACACTGACTCTGCGCCAAGGTGACGTACCCTCACTTCCACGCTCTCGCTCGAAGAAGGCAGCGGCCGCAGCGCGTAGCTGAGCGACCCAGGTCGCGCCATTACGGCTATGCGCGCGAGGCCGTCCTCAATACCGAAATCCGCCAGCGCCTGTGCCCGCTGGTGCAGCAGCCGGCTTCCGGCCAGTTGTTCGCCAAGCAGCGCGTCATGCAATGCCGCTGCGCTCAGCAACCCCACCACCGCAAGCAGGCCGAGCACGGTCGCCGTCGCGAAGCCGCACTGCAGATCAGACTCGGACGACTCAGCCGGCATTGCGCAGCGTGAAGAGCCGCGTGGCTTCCAGGACCTGCGGCGCGGTTGCGCCACGCACGGGCGCTCCTTGCGCCCGGACGCGCAGGTGTACGCGTACCCCCGTTGGCCTGCCCGTTGCGGGCAGCAATTCGACCTGCAGGTCCTCGACGCCATTCATGACCTCCGTATCGATGAATGCCGGCGCGCCGGCAATGCTGGTCAGGTTCTTCACCCGCAGCGCCGGCAGGCCGGCTTCGCCGTCTGCATTGCGCGCCACGTAGAAGATGCGCAGCACCAGCTCGCGCAGTTCTGCGCCTTGCGCGACAACCGCGGGGCTCCACGGCGCATCGCCTTGCCAGAAGAGTCGCCCCATGCCGGTGCCCGCATTGGTCAGCCACTGCGCGCGACCGGGCTCCGGGGCGGACGCTAACCTTGCGCCGGCGCGGCGGAGCACGAGCACCTGGGAGCCGGGCACCTGACCGCCGCCCTGGGGCGCACAGGGGAGGGGCCAGCCGGCCAGCACCTGCACCGGAAAATCGATGCTGCGGATGACCTCGGGACCACAACGCAGCGCGGAATCCGGCACGTCGCCGCTGACGGGCGCCGGGTGGCTCTCCGTCCCGAAGTAGCCTGCCATCTGCAGTTCCGGCTCCAGGGTGGCGAGGACATACTGCGCACGCTCGTGCAGCTCCTGCAGCAGGCCGGCATCACGCCGGGCACCGTAGGCCCTGGAAAGGGAGGCGACTCCTCCCGCGGTGGCAGTGGCCAGGAGCGTGGTGGCAACCAGCAGTTCCGTCAGCGACAGTCCGCGACAGCAGCCTTTCAAGGCATGCCCCCGATACCCGCGGCCAAGGGCAGGTTCAGCTCGCGCACCTCACTGTCCGAGCTGCGCCAGCGCAATCGAAGATGCAGGAGGGACACAACGGGCGTTGCACCTTCCGCGGGCTCCGGTGTCACTGAAACCAGGGTGGCGAACTCCTCCGGCATCATGCCGCTCACGGGTAGCGCCGCCGCGACCTTTGTCTGCCAGGACGCCAGCAGCGCCTCCCACTGTGCAGGAGAGGTGACCCCGCGGAGGCCTTCCGTGAAGTCAGCCGCCAGGTCCACCGCCTGGGTGGCCCGGAGCGCATCTCCGGTGGCACGAAGGGTCTGGACCAGCGTGACGCAGGCGCCCGTCAGGGCAACTGCCAGCAGCAGCAATGCGACCAGCACGTCCAGCATGGCGAAGCCTGAAGATTTCGGTTGTTGCATCGGCAGGAGCCCCGGGTTTCCATGGGCAACTTTATGTCGCAGCGGACTGTGACCTGTGCACGCTTTCGTGCCGATTGTCGGCCGAAATGCGCCGCTCGTCGGCTTGTCGTTGCGCCCCCGGATGGCCTCCGCATGATGCAGGCCATGCAAAACCGTCAACACGGCTTCACCGTGGTCGAACTGCTGGTGGCCATCGCCATCGTCGGCATCCTGGCCGCCATGGCAGCTCCCTCGTTCATTGGTGTGGTCAATACCAGCAAGCTTGCTTCCAACGCGAATGAGCTGCTTTCGGTCATCCAGTACGCGCGGTCCGAGGCTGTGCGCAGCAATTCGAGGGTGATCTTCTGCGCATCCCTGGTCGCGGATGCTGACGAAGAGGACGAATGCAGCGCGGGTGAGCGGCCCTACTGGGTGGTCATAGGGCGCGGAGACGGCGGTCTCGTGCGCCAGCTGCGCGTGATCGAGGTGCAGCAGCCGGTGCAGGCGAAGACCGATCTGGAAAAGATTGTCTTCGGCGCCGACGGCCTGGGTCGCGATGAAGCGACCGGCACGCTGGCTGCCGGGGACATCACCGTGTGCCTCCCGACCAGCAATCCCGCGCGCAACAGACGACTGGTGAGAATCGCATCGGGTGGCCGGGTAGTGGTCTCCACGCCGGAAGAAGATGGTGGGGGAGTCTGCGAATGAGCATGTGCAAGCGTCATCAGTCCGGGTTCACCCTGGTGGAAGTGCTGGTAGCGCTGCTGATCGTTTCGATCGGCCTGCTGGGTATTGCCGCCATGCAGTCACTGGCGCTGCGAAATACTGGCTCCTCGATGGAGCGCAGCCAAGCCGTGATCCAGACTTACTCGTATCTCGACCTGCTGCGTGCCAATCGGGATCGCGCCGTGTTGTCGCAGCTGGACATGAACCTGGTGTGCGAGGTGGAAAACCTCCCCAGCTCGCAGACCGACCAGCGCAACTGGCTCGAACAGCTGCACCTGACGCTTGGGCCTGGCTCCTGCGGCAAGGTGGAATGCCTGGGCGGTGGCAAGTGCACCATCACCGTGCAGTGGAACGATACGCGCGCTGAGGGAGGTTCCGCCGTGCAGGAACTCGTCACGGAGACAGTGCTGTGAGCCGCAAATCCTTCCCCAGCTCAAACATTCGGGCTCCGCGCCGCTCAGCCGGTTTCTCTCTGGTCGAGCTGATGGTGGCCATGCTGATCTCCCTGATGCTGGGAGCAGCCGCGGTCAGCGTGTTCCTGAGCAACAAGCGCATCTACAGCGCCACGGAAGGCCTGGGTCGCATCCAGGAGAGTGCTCGCATTGCCTTCGAACTGATGTCGCGTGACATCCGTGAGGCTGGTGGCAACCCCTGCGACTTCCGCATGGACGTGGTCAACGTGCTGAGCGATACGACGAACTGGTGGGCAGACTACGAAGCTGGCATTTCGGGTTTCGACGACGGCGACCACCCCGACAGTGCCGACGAAACTGATGCCATCCGGATCCAGTACTTCGAGGACACAGGAGTAGTGACCTCTGGTGGCATGGCCAATGCAACCGGCCAGCTGCCGGTCAGCAGCACAAGCGGGTTTGGTGCCGGGCAGATACTCATGGCCTGCGGCTTCTTTCCGAGCAGCCCCACCGAGCCTGTGACTGACACCGCCGCGATCTTCAGCGCCGGAGTGGCTGGTGGTGCCATTACCCACTCGGTTGCCAATGGCAATACCAGCGACCAATTTTCGAATGCCACCCAGCCCATAGCCGTCTCGTTTCCAACTGGCTCCGCTCTGGGGCGTCTGCGGGCACTGGAGTGGTACGTCGCGGCCAACGATGACGGAGGAACTTCCCTCTATCGGCGACAGCTGGTCTACACCGACACCGGGCCGGAGATGGGAGCGCCCGAGGAAATCGTGCCTGACGTCACCGAGCTGGAGTTCACCTATCTTGAGAACAGCGCATGGACCGCTGGCGCCGCCAGCGGCTGGAACAACGTGACCGCAGTGCGGATCGCCATGGTTCTGCAGGCCCGGGATAGCCGCGCGGGTGGCGTGGAAGGCGACCTCATCTCCCGCCGCCTGGAGAGTGTCATTGCCCTGAGGAACAAGCTGTGACCGCCCTGAAGCAAACAAACCTCGCGCCGGGCAGGGAGCGCGGGGCAATCCTGTTCCTGGCACTGATCCTGCTGCTGGTGATGACCGTACTCATCCTGGCCAGCGTGCGGGGCACGGTGCTGCAGGAACGCATGGCCGCCAACCTCTACGACCGTAGCCTGGCATTCCAGGCAGCGGAAGCCGCACTCCGCGAAGGGGAGCGCTGGGTGTTGGAGAATCCTCCGAAACCCGCCGCCGGATCATGCGATTCGGATGGCAACTGCGGCCGGCCGGATCCGACCAAGCCTCCCGTCTGGGAAGACGAAGAGAACTGGGAGAACGCTCACGGTGCGGACGATGGCCACGAGCATGTCATAGACGTCGGTGGGTTGCCCGTGCCACCACAATTCATAGTCGAGTTGCTAGCCGAAAACATGCCTGAGGTGAATCTTTGCGAGTCCACCTCCATCGATCCGGATGCGCCGTGTTACTCCGGTCCTGAAGGCCTGCGCTACCGAATCACCGCGCGCAGCGGTGAAGCCGGCCGGGCAGTGGTGTTGCTGCAGTCTGTCTATGCCGTTCCCAAGCCGGGAGGCTGGTAAACATGAATCCCTATTCCAATCCCAGTACCAAACCTGTGAATCACATGCAGAAGCCTGAACCTGTTTCAACCAGTGACTGGAGACAGCGCCGGTTTACACGCGTGGTCGTGTTCTTCCTGGCCTGGCTGCATGGAGCGAGCTATGCGGTGGACTTCCCGTCCCTGCCGCTCCAGACCGGTGCGGCGCAGCCTGCGCCGAACGTCATTTTCATTCTGGACGATTCGTTGTCGATGACGACGGTCAGCGGCACTTCGCTGGACTCGGGCCTGAACTGGAGCAACACCTCGCCGAACCTCGGTTCTGGTGCCGGTGCCCCTTACACGAAGAATCCCCTCTCCTACAACCCAGGCACCACCTACCAGCCGTGGGCTACCGCCAATACAGAAAATACGGATCTGGTACGCATGGCTGCGGCCGCCTACACAGCGGTCAGCGACGATGTCCAGTTAGCGACTGACAACAGCCCGACGAATCTCAGCAGCAACCACCAGACCTTCTACGTCCCGAAGCCGGCAGCGAATCAGGCGGACCAGCGTCAGTACTACCGGTATCAGATACGAAGCGGAGGCAACCAGCTGGTCCGGGCGGAGTGGACCAACATCAACAACACTGGGATTTCGTCCACGCAGTGGACTAACCAGACTGCCGACGCCGGTAGATGGAGCAACGGAGGCGGGTCGGGAAACGAGAGTAACAGCACCAGCCAATACTTCGACGTATCCGCTGACAGCGGCATTACAACGCTGGTGATCGCCACCGAAGGGAATCTCGGGAATAACCGCAATCCGAACATCTATGTCAAACGTGGAAACTTGAGTGGGTCCCCGGTGACGAAGCCCTGCCGCGCCGGATCGTGCACTATCGGCTACAGCGCGACCACGCAGGGCAATAACGCGCATGAAGCGCTGACGATCAGCAACCCCCAGGCTGGGCGCTATTACATCGGCATCTGGAACTCGGGTACCTCGAATATCACCGGGATGACGGTGAGGGTGACCGCGACCGTGCCCAATGACGAATCCGCGCTCGGCTGCACCGTGCATGCGAGTAACTCCGGCTGGAAAAATTGCACCCTCGTAAATAGCGGGGACGCCAGCACCGGCGTCCGTACGCTGGCTCTCGAGAAGCAGAACTACGCCAACTGGTATCAATACCACCGTACCCGCATGAAAGCTGCAAAGGCCGGCGGCAGCGAGGCATTCGCCGCGCTGGATGAGAACTATAGGGTCGGCATCATGGGCCTGTATCCCAGCGGGTCGAACCAGCAGGTGAAGGGAGGCGCATCGAATGGCGCTGCCCCGACTGCCGCCGCCGCGGGCAACCTTAACAACATCATTCCCGTGACAACCAATGGCGGCCTGTTCACCGGAGATAACCGCAAGGACTGGTTCGATCATCTCCACGGCATGGTGGGCAGGAACTACACGCCCCTGCGCAAGGCCCTGGATGGCGCAGGCAAGTACTTCTCGACAGCTCGCGCTTACGAATCGAAGTTCGGCAATGATCCTGCGACCTACCTGGCGTGCCGGCAGAATTTCGCAATTCTCACTACTGACGGTTACTGGAACAACAACAACAGCGAGGACGCAGAAAGCAACTACACCGGCACGAAGATCAGTGGCGATGAGGAGGACGGTGTCACTATCACTGGTCCGAACAACCAGAGCTTCAAATATGAGAAAACGCCGCCCTTTTATTACAGCGGTGTAGGCGACTACAACGATACGACCACGCTGGCTGACATCGCCATGCATTATTGGAAGACGGATCTGCGCACGACGGACGTGGGGGGGTATCCGGGTTCGGCAGAAAACAGGGTGCCCTATTCGGTGGCCAATCCCGCGTTCTGGCAGCACATGGTGACGTTCGGCGTCGGATTGGGTGTGCGCGGCAAGTTGACCGACGCCCAGGTTGTTGCCGCGGTCACCGGGGCTCCCGCTGGCTTCTGGCCGGCGCCGGTGCATGAGACCGGAGCCGGCGAAAATGAGGAAAACGTGGATGACTTGCGCCATGCGGCGGTGAACTCGCGCGGGTCCTATGTCAGCGCCAATGACGCGGCGGAGTTTTCGAAAGGTATCGCTGACGCCCTGAACCGCATTGGTGAGCGGAAGGGTTCGGCTTCCAACGTGCTTGCGAATTCCACCTCCATCAGCACCGAAAGCTTCGTTTACCAGGCGACGTACACCGCAGGGGCCTGGCGTGGCGAGCTTCTCGCCTATCCTATTTCCGGAGCCGGGCTTGGGCAGCCTGAATGGCGAGCCGGCGAACACATAGCCGCCTGGGGTTCGCGCAAGATATTCACGGCGGGCACGACTGCTGGCGACACCTTTCCGAACGCTACCCAGGCCGGCGCGCTGGGTACTGCGGCATCAAGCCTGGGGCTTGGCGTCAATGGCACCGAGTTGGCCGAGTACCTGAAAGGCAATGGCGCCAAGGAGAAGCGCAGCGGAGGTGAACTGCGTGATCGGGTAATGCGCAGCAGTGCAGACCAGATGATCCCGGCGCTTCTGGGTGACATAGTGAACTCATCACCGTTTTACGTGGCAGACGTGCAGACTATCTTCGTCGGAGCGAACGACGGCATGCTCCATGCCATCGACGCCAGCAACACCGCAGCCAATGGGGCCAATACCTCAGGTGGTGGCACTGAGCGGTTCGCCTATATCCCGCGTGGGGTGACCATGGATCAGCTGGCTGAGCTGGCAGATCCGCTGTACGGCACCAACCCGGCGACGAAGCCACACCGCTATTTCGTGGACGGTCCGATCGTGGTTTCGTCCAGAGCGCGCACACCCGGCAAGAACTACCTGGTTGGTGCCCTGGGGCGCGGCGGTCGGGGCGTCTATGCCCTGGACGTCAGTAGCCCGGCGACCTTTGGCGTCAATAACGTACTGTGGGACAAGACCGGCAGTACGGCACCCACGAACATGGGAAATGTCATTGCTGAACCGCTGATCTCGAAGTTGAACAATGGCGCCACTGCGGCTGTCATTGCCAATGGTCCGAACAGCGCCTCCGGCACGGCGAGTCTTTTCATCCTCAGCCTCACCGACGGCTCCGTCATCAGCGAGTTGAACACTGGTGCGACGGGCAGCAATGGCCTTTCCGCGCCGAGGGCGGTGGATGTCAACGCCGATGGCATGGTGGACTATTTCTTTGCAGGAGACCTGCTGGGGAACCTTTGGCGGTTCAACGTGAGCGACAGTAGTCCGGCTGCGTGGACTTACGAAAAGGTGTTTGTCGCAACAGATGCCAGCAACAATGCCCAGTCGATCACGTCGGCTCCCGGCGTGGCGCGCGATCCGTCCACCGGTAAGGTTTGGGTGTTCTTCGGCACGGGTCGATACATGACGGAGGACGACCAGGCTAGCCTCGCCACCCAGACCTACTACGGTGTGGTGGTCGGGGAGAATGGATCAGAGGGCACGAATCTCACGCGTAGCAACCTGCAGCAGCGCGCCATTCATGTCGTTGACGCCACGACGGGTCAGCGTGCCTTCGAGCCCAGCCAGAGCACCATCGGGTCAGGCAAGGTGGGCTGGTTCATCGACCTCAACAATCCCTCGGGCAAGGGTGAGCGCGTGGTTTCTGCGCCGCTCATCTACGACAACATCCTCGTCTTCTCGAGCATCGTTCCCCCGGGCCAAGCCACGGTCAACAGCTGCGACGCCGGTGGCACGGGTTACGTCAACGCCTTGGACGGCTTCAGCGGCACCAGCCTGACGATGACGTTCTTCGAGTACACGCCCGGCACGATAAAGGACGTGAATGGCAACGATCTGCCCATAGGTTCCGTGCCCATCGGTTCGGGTATGCCCACGGCGCCCATCATCATCGGCGACAAGCTGGTGATCGGCGACTCCAGCGGCGGCGTGCCGACGACGATCGACGTGAGCCCGCCGGGCGGTAGCTCCACGCGGCGCGTGTCGTGGCGCGAACTGCTGATCAGAGAAGACTGAGCGCAATGCACCCAACGGGACTTCACATGAACAAGCAGCGTGGATTTTCACTGACCGAGCTGATGATCACGGTGGCGATCATCGGCATCCTGGCCGCCATCGCCTATCCGGGTTACACCAGCCATGTGCGGAAGACCCGGCGCAATATGGCTGCGGCCTGCCTGCAGGAGAACGCGCAGTACCTGGAGCGCTGGTACACCAGCAACCTCTCGTACGTCGGCGCCGCGGCGCGCGCCTGTCCTGAGGAGCTGGATGGGTTCTACACGGTGAACGTGAATGTCACTGGGCCGCGAGCATTCACAGCACAGGCTGTTCCAGAGGGTGCTCAGGAAAAGGACAAGTGCGGAACCCTGACTCTGGATGAGACAGGCGACCGCGGAGCATCAGGAGATACCGTCAAAGCCTGCTGGTGAATGCCCGACGGCACGTAGAGTGCATACCCGGCCTCAGTGCTGCGGCGGCGGACTAATTCCCTACCACCAGCCGTGGTCGTCCGGTGTGACTGACAACCACGCTCCGGGCCACGCCGGGCGCGCCCCGATGCCGGAACTCGAACGTCACCGTTGCCGCCGCGCCCGCCCGTGCCTGGAACGCGGCATACCCCCGTGTTCCCGATACCAGCACCCCGGCCGGCAATGTCCATTGCCGCAGTAGTTCCTCGCCGCCGTCGAGGTGAGAATCCGTTCCCCCGGCAGCATTCGCGAACAGCAACCACTGACCCCCGCCGAACCCGCACCGCTGCCCGTCGCTGCTCGGACACACCGTAACGCTTTGCCCCCGCGCCAGCGCCAGCCGGCGGGCGAGGTGCAGGGCCGCCATGGTCTGCCCCGACGCCGACCGCAGCGCTGCCTGCGCCCTCTGGCGGGTGAAAGCCGGCCCCGCCAGCGCCAGCAGCACCGATGCGATGGCGACTGCGACAAGCAGCTCGGTAAGGGTGAATCCGCGGTCTTTCATGGCGCAGGCCAGTCTGCGATGCCCCCGCGGCCCCCGGGCTCCGCTTTTGTGCCCGAAATGGGCCATTCACGGGTCGACGGCTGGATTGCGCCACACCCATCACCTAAAATGCGCGCCCCCGCCGGAATAGCTCAGCTGGTAGAGCAGGGCTTTCGTAAAGCCAAGGTCGTAGGTTCGATTCCTATTTCCGGCACCAGATGCAAGGAGGCCGTCCCAAAAGGACGGCCTCTTTCGTCTCAGGGTCCGCGCGCCCTGCCGGTTCAGCGCCCCGGCAGACGCACCACCAGGTCCTTGATCGGCTCGTCCTTCGAATCCAGGAACCGGCCGCAGAAGTCCGTGGCGCCGCCCGCATTCACGACCACGCCGCGCACCACGTTGGCACCCTTGCGCAGGGTCACCCGCTTGGACACGCCATCGTCGATCACGGCCTGCCGGTCGTTGTAGAGCCCGATCAGCCGCTCGCCGTTGAGCCACCACACCGATGCGGCGTTGGAGCAGATCGCCAGCCGCACGTCGCGCATTTCGCGCGGCGCCTCGACCACCGTGGCCACCTCGAACATCACGTTGCTGGTGGGCTTCGAGAGCGCCCAGGCGAAGTGGTAGGTATTGAGGTTGTAGTTGCTGGTATCGAGGGCATGCCACTGCCGCTTCGTGTTGCCGGTTTCCACCACATCGCCATTGCGTGGCAGCGCGTCCACACCGGGCGCGCTGGCTGTGGCTGGCAGCACCTTCTCGACCTCGTCTTCGGTGAGGCGGCCGTTCACAGGCAGGGGCTCGAGCACCAGCCAGCGGCGGATGAATCCGGCCTGGTCCACCTTGCTGGTGCCGGAGCCTGCCGGCTTGACCGTGGCGGCGGGCGGTCGCGGCGAAGCGGCAGCAGCCGGGGCCGCTTCACCGGCCGGCAGGGCAGCGGGCACAGACAGGAAAAGAGCCAGCGGCAGCGCCGCAAACAGGGAAGAAGTTCTCATCATGGGGTCCTGATGATCCAGCGGTAACGGTCTGACTCCGGCCGGAATTCCGACAGGGTCGGCATGCTGCTGCCCGCGGCGGACAGCGCCATCGGTGTGCCCTTGCCGGGCACGGCCTTGGGCATGACTCGATAGGTGCCATCGGCCAGCTGGTCGATGCGCCAGAGCTGCTCGGGCGCGCCGGAGAAAGTTGGGACGATGGACAGCTCGCCATCGGAGTTGGCAGCCAGCGAGCGCTCGGTGCCGGCGATGCGGATGCGGAACCACGGGGCTCCGGGATAGCCACCTGCGCCGGGCGCTGCAGAAATGTGCCAGCGCTGCTGGGCCTGCAGCATGTGCGGCGCAAGGCGCGCGGCAACCGTGCCAGTGGGCCAGTTGCCGCCCACCTCCGCCGCGGTCTGGTCTGGAATGGGCGTGCGCTGCGCGGGAGCGCCGCCGGGCGGGCCGAATCCGCCGGGTGCTCCGGCACCGGGTGCGCCGGCTCCGCCGGGTCCACCTGCGCGCGGAGGACCACCTGCACCGCCGGGGCC
>JALYWF010000168.1 GCA_030852845.1 Pseudomonadota bacterium | reverse complement strand
GCTCTATCACGTGCCCACACCGCCGCAGGGCGGCAACTTCGTCGACGAGCTGGTGCAGGCCTTCACCCGCGCGGTGGACCGCGGCCAGATTCCGCGTGCGCAGTACGGCGCGGTGCTGATCGACGAGGGCCACGACTTCGCGCCGGACTGGCTGAAGCTGGCGGTGCAGATGCTCGATCCCGCCACCAATCACCTGCTGCTGCTCTATGACGATGCGCAGTCCATCTATGGCGAGAACCGGTCGAAGTCGTTCTCGTTCCGCAGCGTGGGCATCGCGGCGGCGGGGCGCACGAAGATCCTGCGGCTCAACTACCGCAACACGCGCGAGATCCTCGCCTGCGCCAGCGGCTTTGCCAGGGAGCTGCTCGCGCCGGTGGATGCGGATGAGGACGGGATTCCGCTGCTGGCGCCGGAGGCGGGTGGGCGCAATGGGGCGCGGCCGCGGTTCCTGCAGGCGGCGTCGGTGAGGCTGGAGGCGCAGGACATTGCGCGCGAGCTCAAGGCGCAGCATGCGGATGGGGTGGCGTGGAACGAGATGGGGGTGTTCTACACGGCGCCGTTCGTGGCGGAGGAGATTGCCGCGGTGCTGCAGGCGGAGGAGGTGCCGTTCGACTGGTTGAAGGATGCGGCGTCGAAATCCATCGATCCCTCCCGGCCGACCGTGAAGCTGATGACTCCGCACAGCAGCAAGGGGCTGCAGTATCGGGTGGTGGTGATTGGCGGCGTGGGGTTCTGGCCGTATGCGACGGCGCATCAGACGGAGAGCGATCAGGCGCGGCTGCTGTATGTGGCGATGACGCGGGCGACGCATGAGCTGGTGCTGACGAGCAGCCGGGGGAGCAGGTTCAGCGAGCGGTTGCGGGGGCTTTGCGCCTGATTGTCGGCGAGTGGCACGGACCGACGTTGTCGCAAAGTGCGACAACGTTGCGACGCACAAAGAGCGCCGCTCCGAACCGGTCGCAAATTGCGACCGGTTCTTGGAAGCCGCCCTGTAGCGCCCGCCGTATCAGGGTGGCGTAAGTAGCTCTCGCAAGGCTGCCGCGGTTTCAGGAAGTGACTGGCGCTCCAACGTGGAGACGTAGTTCTACACGGTTTGGGGAGGGTTCCTCAGCCCTGCAATGAGCTCGCCAAGCCTGCTGCGAACGATGTTCGGCGCCAAATCGATCAAATGTCGCAGGAACGTATCGGGATGCTGCGTGCAGATGTCGAATTCGCCAACACCTGTGCCGGGAAGTCCCTTTCGTTGAACGTGACAATGACTTGTGCCTTGGCGCGAATTGCCGCTGCGAATACATGTCGGTCGTCGGGGTCGGGGAGTTCCAGCGCGGGAATGAGTCGGTTGTAGCCGCCTACACATGCGTCCGGCAGGGCCTCATCCATAGCGTCCCGACGACGCTCCAGGGCCGCTCGCGGAATCTCAGGCCGCTTCTCGAGAACAGCGGTAATCCACTCATTGTGGATATCCGTGCTCCAGATCGGGCGACACAGGCGGGCCTCTGCCAGTTCCAGCAACACGCAAGTCAGCGGATAGCTGTTCAGGACGTTCGCATCGAGTACAGCCGCGAAGTTGCTCATTCGGACTCTCTCAGAGTCCCAGCTTCTGGTCGATCTCCGCGATCTCGTCCAGCGCGGCGCGGCGGCGCTTGCGATCGTTCTCGTCGAACCTGATCAGGTCTTCGATGGCGACGCGTCGCCTGGTACCCACTGTGCGCGCGGGGATGCGTCCGGTCTCTATGAGCTTCACCACATAGGGACGGGACACGTTCAGGTAGTCCGCGACGTCTTGAGTCGTCAACTCGACCTTCTTGGGAAGGATCGTGACGGCACGCCCCTGGCCCAGCTGCGTCAGGACGTCCATGAAGAGCCGAACAGCGCCTGGGGGATAGAGATCATTTCGTGCCGGTTGCCCTCGGTGACGAGCCGCAACGGGTGCTGCCCCTCAGGCAGCAGGCGCGCAAGCTGGCGGCTCGCCTCCTTGGCTTGGGCAATTTCTTCCTGGTCGGGGAAGTCCGGCGGGCGGCGATCGGCGGCAGACATGGCGGCTCTCCTAGCGAACCTTTGCGTTCAGCATACTGCCCAAACGAAACGAACGAAACCAACGAATCGTACGCAATTGAGGCTAAAACCCTAGGAAGGCCCCTGTGAAGGCCCCTGGAGACGTTGTGGACGCAGGATGCGGATTTCGCGAACCTCGCCGGCGTGAGGTATTTCTCCAAGGTGGCCGGAGAGAAATAGCGGAATATTTACCGCGCAGTACTGCATACGAGCTGGCGACGTGCCTGATGGACTCGAACATCTAATTCCATAGAAGCAGAACCGCGACGATGCCCAGGTTCGCGGCGATGAGCAACGGTCCCGGCAGTTCGCGGTTCACGCGATGAGTTACTTCGTGCTTGCCACATCCGCCTGCACGATTTGCAGGTTCTTCACGCGTTCCGCCGAAGTGGGGTGACGGCTGTCCGGGCTCGCAGCCAGCTCCTGCATCTTCACGCCGATCCCCACGGCCTGTTGCGGCGCTGGTCGGGACTGGCCTGCTGCGGCCGGGGACGCTTGCTTCGCGGCAGCGCTCGCCGGCGCGGGCTCTGTTGCCGGCAGATCCTGGACGAACGCGCGCACGGCGTCGGGTGCCTTGCCCCCTTCCGGGTACGCCCGGGCGAGGATGCGCGCCGAACAGGCATCGGACTGCAGCTCCTGGTCGATCTGGTGGCGCACGTACACATCCTTTTCGAGTTGCACGCGGTCGATGACTGCATCCGGCTTGCGCTTCATATCATCCAGCAGCTTGCCAAGGTCATCCTGCGTTCCATAGGAATCGACGATCAGCGCCTGGAGAGCACGGGTTTCATGCCGCTGGAACACATGGGCCAGCTCGTGGGCAAGTGCGAAGCGGGCCTTGTCGTGGTACTTGGCGTCGCTCAGCAGGCCATGGTCCAGGTACAGGTAGCCACCTGGCATGGCCACCGCATTGCGGGTTTCGTTCTTCAACACGAACAGCTTGAGTTCGTAGGGATGCTCCTCGCGCAGGTTCGCGGTCAGTTCCGCCAGCATGGCATCGGCCAGTTGGTAGCTGGGCTTGCCCAGTCGCGAATCGCGCTCGAGCACCAGGTCTGCCATCAGCGCGTGTGCGCGCTCGCCGTAGCGAACCTCGGCCTGCATGGGCAGCCAGTTGCTCTGGATGAGCCTCTCGCGCACGGCACGCTCGGCATCATCGCCTGTCGGGCAGTTGCCGCGCAGCCTGCACGCCACGGATCCGGCCTTCGCCTTCACACCCGTGGTCGCCGCGCCGATCAGGTTGTCGCTGATCCTGAAGGGCTGCACGATGCGTTTGCAAAGCTTGTCGGTGACTTCCTGGGCACGCAGCATCGGCGCCTCGCCACCCGGGAGGGACGCACACAACAGGGTCAGCGTGCATGCCAGCAGGGCGCGGCTCACGGAACGCTTGTTCATGGCGCGGCCCCTTCGGTCTTGCCCGCAGTGGCGATGAGGTACTTGCGCGCCGCGAAGAACCCCGCGTCATCCAGCACGGCGGCCTCGTAGATGGGCAGCAGCTCGGGGTCGGGCACAGCGGCGCGCAGCTTCTCCAGTTCTGCCTGCACCTCTGGCGTCGCCCTGGCTTTTTCGAGCTCCTTGCGACCGGTCTCCAGTTCCGGCGCGGCAAGCTCTTCAAGGCGCCTGCCGCCGTCACGAGTTCCGTTGAAGAGCTCGGTCAGTACGGTGCGCAGCGAGCTGCACTTCACGCCGTCAGGCGGAGTCTCCTGCACGGTGCGCCAGTACTTCTTCTTGGCGGCCTTTTGCTCGGGACTGGCCTTTGCCTCGGGAACACCGACATTTTCCAGGCCCGTGCATTTCTCCCCGGCCGCCCAGGAAACTCCGCTGGACAGGACCAGCAAGGTAGCAGCCACTCTGACGAACATCGCATTCATACAGCCTCCATGTCCGATATCAATTGCCCTGTTCCAGAAATTCCAGCCAGACTCCGTACACCACGACGGCAAACCAGATGCCCAGCATGACCCTGCTCCAGCCCTTCGTACCGAGTCCCCACATCCGGGACTTCGGGTCAGAAGCCGTGACTCCGTCGCGCAGCAGCCCGCCAGCTGCGACGACCGGACCCCTGACACATCCTTCGATGAACATGCCGAGGGCGATGGGCAAAGGCGAAAACCAGATGCCGTGGCTCATCAGTGCCGCCGAACCTCGCAGCGCGACGTAGATGACGGTCGCCAATCCCGCCAGCATGGCAACGATCCAGACCAGCGCGAGTTGGCGGCGGGCTTCGTTGGTGTCCCGGAGGCATTCGAAGTAGCGCCTCCAGCACCACGCGATTCCCAGGCCAACTGTGAGCGCCAGGGCGAGATCCAGGACAATGCCGATCGCGGTTTCAACCAGAGTGTCCTCCAGCGGCTGCAATCCTGTTGCGAATGCAGCCGCATGCAGCTGCACGCCGTGAATACTACCGATGGGCGTCTGGAACGTGTCGATCTCACCCTCGCCGATGCCGAAGAACACGACCCGGCGCGATGTCCCGGTTCGCTCGGGCAATGCATCTTCGATCGCCTCGCGCAGGGACACTCCCAGCTGTTCGATCCGGGAAGTCGGCAGCCCCCTGACGCGGTAGTAGTAGGTGTTGGGATCGATGGCCCGGCGTCCGTTGCGTTCGCAATGCGCGGGCAGGCCGGCAGCACGCTGGGCCACTGCGCAAAGCGTGTCAGGTCCCCCCTGGTACCGGGTGGTCATGCCAAAAGTGATCGGAATGTCGCCAACTCCGAAAGTGATCTGGTCCTTTGCCTGCCGCAGCGCCTGCCATGATTCGTGCCGGGCGCTCCGCGCGGCTGGCGCAGCATCCGCTGCCTTTCGTTCCAGCAGTGCCGTCTTCACCGGCTTCTGCGCCAGGAGGAACGCGTAGAGTCCGGTCTCGCAGTCGCTCAGGTACTGTTCCTGGGCCTCGGCCAGTCCCGCGTACTTCTCCTCATCCTTCGCTGGTTCGGGAAACGCCGGAGAAATGTCGATATCAATCACCACCGCGTCGGGTTTGGGGTGTATCCCATACACCTGCTCAAGCTGGCTCTTGAGCGCGCAGCGGTCGATGGGGGCGCGGGCACCGAACGCGCTTTCGTACGTCGGGCGATCGATGGTGACGACGACCACGGCATGAGGCTCCTCCCTTGCCTCCCTGGCCAGGTCGATTTCCTCGGGTGCGGCTGCACCGCCGATGGCCATGAGTGCAACTTCATTCAGTGCGCCGATCGGTCTGAAATGGTGCGCGACAATGATGGACAGCGCGGTGACGAACGCCGTCGTCCACCACTCTTCGGCCAGTTTGTGCCGCCCAGGGGAGGACCACCGCCACAAGCCGGACAGGGCGTTTCTGATTTTTGCGCCCTGCTTGCCCGCTTGCGCCATTGCCGCGTTGTCCCGCTGGTTCTTCTCGTAATCCGTGGCCACCCCTGGGGTGCCACTGCCTGGCCTTCGGGCAACGCTAGCACGCCATGAAGTCAGGAGATACGGCCGCAGATGGCCCGGAAGCGGGTCGTCGCATAAGCCCGCGAGCGGGCCACTGCGTCGGCCCAAAGGCAATTGGTTTATGGATATAACCTTTCGACGCGGGCGCGGTGTGGCGCCCGCATCTCCCGCGCGAAAGCCTGCCGCCGGATCCCGCGCCTAGAATGAGTCTCATCCAGCAAGGTCCGCCTGGTGATCGGTACATGAACCTCATCCTCCCTCCCGGCCTCTCCCGGCGCCGCTTCAACCAGGCCCTCGCCGCCTTCC
The DNA here is from genome assembly GCA_030852845.1 of Pseudomonadota bacterium. Taxonomy (GTDB): domain Bacteria; phylum Pseudomonadota; class Gammaproteobacteria; order Steroidobacterales; family Steroidobacteraceae; genus ZC4RG30. Next base: position 5,475 of record JALYWF010000168.1, on the reverse strand, counting down.
GCTCCGCCATCGGCGCCGAATGGGTGCTGGCCACCGATGAGGACCGCCACACCTACGTCGATCTCTACGCCCCCGGCGATGCCGCCGCCCACGCGCCCGCCGCGGCCATCGCCCCCGCCGACGTCGCCCAGGTGCAGGCCGTGGTCCGCATCGCCAACCAGTACCGCATCCCGCTCTGGCCCATCTCGCGCGGCAAGAACTTCGGCTATGGCGGCGCCTCGCCGCGCATGCCGGGCACGGTGGTACTCGACATGGGCCGCATGAACCGCATCCTCGAGGTGAACGAGCGGCTGGGCTACTGCATCGTCGAGCCGGGCGTGGGGTTCTACGATCTCTACGACTACGTGCGCGAGCGCGGCATCGCGCTGCAGCTGGGCATCCCCGGCAATGGCTGGGGCAGCGTGATGGGCAATGCGCTGGAGCGCGGCTTCAGTGCGGCCGGCGACCACAGCAACAACATCTGCGGCCTGGAGATGGTGCTGGCCGACGGCAAGCTGGTGCGCACCGGCATGGGCGCGATGCAGGATGGCAAGGCCTGGCCGCTGTTCAAGCATGGCTACGGTCCCTCGTGGGACCAGTTCATCGTGCAGTCGAACCTCGCCATCGTCACGAAGATGTGCCTGTGGATGAAGCCGGAGGACGAGCTGGCCATCAATGTGGATGTGAAGCTCGTTCGTCCCGAGGATCTCGCCTGGTATGTGGAGGCGATCACGCCCCTGCGCCAGCGCGGCGTGATGGATGGGCTGCTGCGGCTCACCAGCTACATGGGTGCGGCGACGGTGGGTTCGACGCGGCGCGAGTGGTACACGGGCGCGGGCGCGTTGCCTGATGAAGTGATCGGGCGCATCCGCGAGCGTTTCAACGTGGGCTGGTGGAATGGTGGCATCCGCATCGCCGGCCATGCCGAGGTCTGCGAGGCCAACCTGCGCATCGTGCAGCAGCGGCTGGCGCAATTCACGCAGCAGGAGTTCCCGGTGACGCGCGCGCCGGGTGCGCAGCGCTCCGGCCCCACCACGCTGCCCCTGCAGATCGTGAACTGGTATGGCGGGCGCGGCGGTCACATCGGCTTCTCCCCGGCCATGCCCTGCGACGGGCAGCTGATGCAGCAGCAGTTCGAGCGCACGCGCCGGCGCTACCAGGAGTTCGGCTGCGACTACTCCGGCACCTTCTACTTCGACGGCCGCAGCGCTACCAACGTGAACCTCATCCTGTATGACCTGGATGATGCGGACATGAAGCGCCGCGTGCGCGAACTGTTCCTGGCGCTGATCCGCGATGCGCATGAGCAGGGGTATGGGGAGTACCGCACGCATCTTTCCTACATGGATGATGTGGCGGAGACCTTCGACTTCAACGGCCATGCGCTGCGCGCGCTGAACGAGCGGGTGAAGGATGCGCTGGATCCGCGGGGGATCATCGCGCCGGGGCGCAACGGGATCTGGCCGGCGGCGTTTCGCTCGCAGCGGGGGAAGCTGTGAGGCGCGCGGTGAGGTACCTGCGACGGGCCATGGCGGCGCGCGGTGCGCGACTCGCTTTTCTCCTCATTGTCGCGGTGGCGATGGCCTCTGGCTCCGCCACTGCCGCGGAGTCGGGCACTCCCGAACGTAGCCGCCAGCTCTACGATCGCCACTGCGGCGTCTGTCACCGCGAGGGCCAGACCGGCACGGTGGTGCTGGGCCGCAGGCTCGGTGCCGAACGCGCGCTGCTCGCTACGCGCACCGACCTCACCGCGCCCTACGTGCGACAGGTGGTGCGCAGCGGCCTGGTGAACATGCCGCGGCTCACGCGCGTCGAGCTGCCGGACGCAGACCTGGAGGCCATCGCCTCCTGGCTCGCGCGGCCGCGTGACTGACCACGCGTCATTTCCATCGCAATTGCCAATTTTTGCATCTGCAACCAATCATGGCTGCGAGTGAAACTCTCACCGAATGGAGGAATTGCCCGAACTGGAGGCCATAGCAGACCGCATCATCGTCGTGCGCGGTCTTCGCGTGATGATGGATGCAGATCTGGCCAGTCTGTATGGAGTTCCCACGAAACAGTTGAACCAACAAGTCCGGCGAAACGAGGAACGTTTCCCTGGGGACTTCGCCTTTCGATTGAACGCCGAAGAATGGACTGGTCTCAACCGGTCACAAATTGTGACCGGTTTGCACCGCACCAATTCTGCCCTCACGAAAGGCCGGGGCGGCGGGGTTAGGTCGCAACGACATCGGAACACTGCTGTCTTGCCAATTGTCTTCACCGAGCACGGCTGCCTCATGCTCGCCAATGTGTTGCGCAGTGGCCGAGCTGTCCAGGTCAGTGTCTTGGTTGTCCGCGCCTTTGTTCGCATCCGCGCGGCCATGATGGCCAGCGCGGAGCTGGCACTTCGGGTGGAGGAGCTCTCCCGGGAGCTCGAGCGCCAGGGCGGAAAGCTTGCCGATCATCACGACGCTATTCACCTGCTGCTACGGGAAATTCGCCGACTAACCCAGTTTCCTGAATCACCTAAACGAGGCATTGGCTTCACAGCGCCATGGTCGAAGTAGGAAGATGCACAGGATGACACCCGTCGATTCCGGTCTTTTGCCCCCCGTCGAAATCTTCGGCCGCCGCGCTTCCCTCTACACCCGCATCGCGCTGCTCTTTGCCGAGGCATTGCATGTTCCCTGGCGCCTCACACACATTCCCGACATGACATCGCTCGCCGCCGCCGCCTACGGCGGCAACCCGGCTCTGAAGCTGCCGGTGCTGCGCGCGGGTGAGGGCATGGTGCTGGGCACGGAGAACATCTGCCGCACGCTGGCGGCCAAGGCAGCGCAGCAACGCCACGTGCACGTGGTATGGCCGGACCACCTTCCCGACCTGCTTTCACGCAACGCACAGGAGCTGGTCTGGCACTGCTCCAACGCGCAGGTGCAACTGGCGATGGGCACCATCCTCTCCGGCCTCCCGCCAGAGAACATCTACTTCGTGAAGGCGCGCACCGGCATGCAGGGCGCGCTTGCCTGGCTGGACCGCAACCTGGATGAACTGGTCGCCGCGCTGCCACCGGAGCGCGAGCTCAGCCTCTTCGAGGCCTCACTCTTCTGCCTGATGGAACACCTGGTGTTCCGCCCAACGCTGGCCGTGGCGCCCTACTCGCGCCTCAACGCCTTCGTCGATGTCTTCGCCAAGCGCGACGCCGCGCGCGCCACGATCTACCGCACCGAACCGCCCTGACGGCCGGCGCTGCCGCCCCAAAAGAAAATGGCGGAGCCCTTGCGGACCCCGCCATTCCTGCTCGAGCACTCTCACGGGACTTTTTTATCCCGCTGCAACTGCATCGGAGCGTCCATCACTGGACCTGATCGCGCGCGTAGCGTTTAACTTGCGCGCATCCTCCATGGCCTCTCGGCCAGTACGAGATCCCTTAGAAGAGAACCTCGCCACCAGCCAATGCGCCCAGAGACGCGACCAGACCAGCTTTAGAGTGTGCCATTGGATCACCTCCTTTCAGTTGCAGCGGGCTCGGATGGGCGCCTGCCGCCCGCCGAAGCCGGGCGCCCCAGAATCCATGTATCCAAGAATGCCCAAAGTTGCGGCGCGGGGGAAGTTTTCAAGGGCTCCCCCCGCCACCGCCGCAGATGAAGATTCTGCAAGGGTCGCCAGACTTCCCATGGCTGGCCGTAATGTTTGCTCAATTGGATCGTCTAGTGCGAATTGACTCGCAACCGGTTTGCCAACAAGCAGAACAATGGCAGGGATGATTCATGAGCCACCGAGCGACCGCACGGACCAGATCCGGGCTTGACCTGTGTTATGCGCTGTCCGCCGCGTGCGGGCTGCTGCTGTATTCGCCAGCCTGGAGCGCCGAAGCCGCGGAGCCGGCCGCGACCGAGGAAGTTGCCGTCGATGAACGCACCGAGGCGGAGCAGCTGGCGGACGAGGAGCTGACCGAACTGGAGGAAGTGGTCGTCTACGGCACCAGCGGCAAGGCGGTTGCCGGGCTTACGGCGGAATCCGAGCTCGGGCCGGCTGCCCTGGCCTCGTACGGCGCCAACACGGTGGGTGACCTGATCGGCCAGGTTGCGCAGGACGTGGACAACAGCGCCGAAGGCCCGGTGATCCTCATCAACGGCCGGCCGGCCAATGGCATCAGCAGCGTGAACGACCTGCCGCCGGAAGTCGTGCAGTCCTTCCAGGTGCTGCCGCCGCAGGCCGCCGCGGCGCTGGGTTATTCGCCCACGCGGCGCGTGATCAACGTGGTGCTGCGACAGAGTTTCGCGCAGGAGACGGCGAACGTGACCCTGCGCGCTGCCACTGCGGGCCAGGGCCGCAGCGCCGATGCGAACGTGAGCTCGATCCGCCTGCAGGGCAACAGCATCCGGCAGTTCACGCTGCGCGCGTCGAAGACCGAGCCGCTGCTGGAGTCCGACCGCGACATCCTCAGCCAGCCGACGACAATGCCGTTTGACCTGCTGGGCAATGTGGTGTCGTTCCCCGTGGCGGGCGGCGACATCGATCCGGACCTGAGCGCACTGGCGGGATTTCCGGTCACCGTGGCCGGTGTGCCGACGGGCACAGCAGATCCCACTCTGGCGGACTTCGCCGCGCAGGCGAATGCGGCACACCTCAGCGACATGGGCCGCTACCGCACACTGCTTTCGGACCAGTACACCTTCGGCGTGAATGGCAACTGGAACATCCCGCTGCCGCGCGCCATGTCGCTGAGCATGAACATGAACGCGGACCGCAGCCACTCGGTGTCGCAGACCGGTGCGACCAGCGCGCTGCTGCATGTGCCGGCATCCTCGCCATTCTCGCCGTTCAGCCAGGATGTCGGGGTGGCGCGTTATCTCGGCCGTCCGCTGGAGCAGGAGGGCGATCCATGGAGCGTTAACTTCAATGGCACGCTCAATTCGCAGCTGGGCAAGTGGCGCACACTGCTCAACAGCACCTTCAGCTGGCGCGAATCCACCACGGTGAGCGAGCGGCGGTTCGACACCTCGGCGCTGCAGGCGGAAATCGATGCGGGCACGGTGAATCCCTTCGGCACGGACTCTCTGGACCTGCTGGGTGGCATGCTCACCGACCGCGCCACCTCTCGTGGCTACAACGCCGCGTTGCAGCTGCAGACCTCGGCCACCGTGTTCACGTTGCCGGCGGGACCGGCGACATTCTCGGCGCGCGGCGAGCTGCGTCAGAGCGAGCAGCGTTCACGCACGGTGGGCATCAATAATGTGTCGAGCCGGAACAAGCGGCAGGATGAACTGGCGTTTGCGTCACTGCAGATTCCGTTGTTCGGGCGGCCGCCTTCGCAGCAGATGCCCATCAATAATGTGCAGGTGACGCGGCAGGCTGTGGGGCCGGGACCAGGAGGGCCCGGACCCGGAGCGGGAGCCGGACCTGGACCCGGACCTGGACCCGGACCTGGGCCTGGACCAGGCCCCGGCGTCGGACCGGGACCGGGCGGCCCCATATCTGGCCCCGGGCCAGGCGGCCCTCCGGGAC
>JALYWF010000163.1 GCA_030852845.1 Pseudomonadota bacterium | reverse complement strand
TCATGAAGCAGGCCGCAACCGAACAGCTCATCACCGCGCTGCGCGCCGTGCTGCGCGGCGAGCGCTTCATCAGCGAGACGCTGAAGCAGACCCTGGCCTCGCGCGACGCCGACGAGGGCGATTCGGCCTCCAGGCTCTCGGCCCGCGAACTGCAGGTGATCAGCCTCATCGGCCAGGGGCTGGGCACGCGCGAGATCGCCGATAACCTCTCGCTGTCGGTGAAGACGGTGGAGACCCACCGGCTCACCATCAAGCGCAAGCTTGCGCTCGACACCAACGCCCAGCTGGTGCAATACGCCATCAAGTGGCATGGCGCGCGCGGCTGACACAGCCCGGCGGTGAACGAACCCGCGCCCGTCGCGCCGGCGCTGCTCGACTGGCACGATCACCACGGCCGCCACGACCTGCCCTGGCAGAGTGACCGCTCACCCTACCGGGTGTGGGTGTCCGAGGTGATGCTGCAGCAGACGCAGGTTGCCGCCGTGATTCCCTACTTCCAGCGCTTCATTGCGCGGTTCCCCGACGCGGGCACGCTCGCGGATGCGCCACAGGATGAAGTGCTGCATCACTGGTCGGGGCTCGGCTATTACGCGCGGGCCCGCAACCTGCAGCGCGCCGCCATGCAGATCCGCGACATCCACGGTGGGAACTTTCCCGCCGATTTCGCCAGCATCGCCGCGCTGCCCGGCGTGGGCCGCTCCACCGCAGGGGCCATCCTTGCCCTCTCGCTCGACCAGCCGCATCCCATCATGGACGGCAACGTGCGGCGCGTGCTGTCGCGCGTATTTGCCGTGCCGGGTCGCACGGGCGAGCGTGCCTTCGAGGAGGAACTCTGGCGCCTGGCCACGCTGCTCACGCCGCACGCGCGCGTGGCCCAGTACACGCAGGCCATCATGGACCTGGGCGCCACCGTCTGCACCCGGCGCAACCCGCGCTGCGGGGTTTGTCCGCTCGCGACGCGCTGTGCCGCGCACCTGGCGGGCCGGGAGCATGACTTTCCCGGGCCGCGCAAACCCCTGCGCCGCCGTCGGCGCGAGGCCTGGATGCTGTTCGCGCAGGATGCCGAAGGTGGCGTGCGCCTGGTGCGGCGTGCCGCCACCGGCGTGTGGGGTGGACTGTGGTCGCCCCCGGAGTTCAGTTCGCTGGAAGAGGCACTGTCCGCCGCCGGAAGCCCGCCGCGCCACGGCGAGCCGCTGCTGCATGTGTTCACGCACTTCGACCTGCTGATCCACCCGCTGTGGGTGCGGGCTGACGGGCAGGGCGTGGCCGAGGCCGCCGGCAGCCTGTGGTATAACGCGGCCCGTCCGGCCGCCATCGGCCTGCCGGCCCCCGTGGCCCAACTCCTGAAGAATCCTCCGCCATGACCCGAACCGTGCACTGCGTGCTGCTGAAGAAGGAGGCGCCCGGCCTCGACCGGCCGCCATACCCCGGTCCGCTGGGCCAGCGCATCTTCGAGCAGGTGTCGAAGGAGGCCTGGAGTGGTTGGGTGCGCCACCAGACCATGCTGATCAACGAATACCGGCTCACCCCCGTCGATCCCAAGGCGCGCAAGTTCCTGGAGGGGGAGATGGAGAAGTATTTTTTCGGCACTGGGTCGGAAAAACCGCAGGAATTCCAGGCCCCGGGCAGCTGAATGCGCCGCGACCTTGACGCCCCGAAGCCTGCACCGGTCTAATACGCGCCCCCCGACGCCTCCTGTGTCAGGGGCCTGATGCCCAGGTAGCTCAGTTGGTAGAGCAGCGGATTGAAAATCCGCGTGTCGTTGGTTCGATTCCGACCCTGGGCACCATCTTCACCCTGTAGGACTTTGCCTCTGGGGTCACACAGCCGGCGGACCTATACTCGACCCATGGGTTCAGCCGACATGTATGGCCAGATCGACGTGGCGCGGCAGCGCTGGAAAGATGCGGCCGGTTACATCGAACCTGTGCCGCGCGACCCCAGCGGTCGCCTGATGTGTCCGATGTGTCGCGCCGATGCAAGGCAGCAGGAGCTGCACCAGATTTCCGGCCGGCAGATCTGGGAGTGCCTGCGTCATCACAGCTTTCAGGGCACTGTCCTTCCCGAATAGATCGAATTCCGCGGCGTAGGAAACTTCCCGCACTGCCCGGCGGCGCCCGGTGCTAACGCAACAGTGCCGCTGCGCGCAGCATTCTTCCGTGGTGGCTTTTTACCCGCCGCATGCCGGGCCCGGCAGGTTATTCGCGCCACCGGGCCCGGCTTTCATTGCAGAGGAAGTGTTCATGCGACCCACGTCACAGTTCGCTCAATTTCAGGCAGACGGGGCATCGCCGGCCCTGCATTTTGCGTGACAGAACGTGGCACAGGGCGCATTGGTGCTGATCGCAACTGGTGGCAGTGGATGGGATCCGTGAAATTGTCAAAAGCGAGGCAGAGGATGCAGTCTGCGGCGACCGCTTCCATCGCCTTTGACGGCACGTTGCTGGAAGCCTTGCCCATGGCCGCCTGCTGCGTCGCTGCTGACGGCAGCATCATCGCCTTCAATACGGCCTGGCAGGAGCTTGCTGCCGCCAACCCATTGCTGCGTGACCTGGCGCGTGGCGAGATCAGTTTTCCCGCCGCATGCAGCCTGTCGTCCGCAGACGGCTTGCGCGCACTGGGCCGGCGCCTGGAATCCGCGCTGCGCGCCGGGGTCGATACCACCCCTGTCACCTGTGAATTCTCCGCCGGCGGGCACTACTTCGCCGCGCGCATCACGCAGCTTACCGGCGGCGTGCAAGGCTGCCTCGTGGTATGCGAGGACGTCACCGGCCAGCGCCAGGCCGAGCGCGACCTGGAGAGCCTGCAGGTCACCGGAAAGATCCAGCGCCGCACCGCCGCGCAGAACGCGGTGCTGGCGCATTTCGGCCAGTTCGTGCTGTCGCAGCCTGATCCGGAGCTGCTGGCTGAGCGTGTGGTGGGCACCGTGCGCGAGGGCCTGCAGGCCGAGCGCTGCCGCCTGCTGATGAAGGCAGGGGACACGCGCGACCTCACCCAGGCCGCGGGCTTCGGCTGGGAGCACGGCGCCGATGAGACACCGCGTGCGCCCGACCTTGAAGTGCAGATCAACGACAGCGAAGGCATCCACGGCACGCTCAGTGTGTGGCTGGGTGCCGACGAGCAGGTGAACGACGACGACCGGGCCTTCCTGCAGACGCTGGCGGGCACGGTGTCGGCCTACCTGCAGCGCAAGTCGGCCGAGGATCGCCTCGCCTACATGGCGCAGTTCGATGCACTCACGGGACTGCCGAACCGCACGCTGTACCTGGACCGCCTGGCACATGCCATCGATGCCGCCGGACGCGACCACTCGCCCGTGGCGGTGCTGTTCGTCGATATCGACCGTTTCAAGTCGGTGAACGACACCCTGGGCCACGCGGTGGGCGATGAGTTGCTGGTGCAGATCGCCGGGCGCCTGAAGGCCACGGTGCGCCTGGGCGACACCATCGGCCGCCTGTCGGGCGATGAGTTCGCCCTTGTGCTGCCGCAGCTGGCGCACGCCGAGGATGCGGCCGTGGTCGGCAAGAAGATCACCACGGCGCTGGCCACGCCGTTCTCCATTCACGGGCATACCGTTTATGTGTCGGGCAGCGTGGGTATCAGCCTGTTTCCGGCCGATGGCACTGAGCCGGAAGTGCTGCTGAAGAATGCCGACATGGCCATGTACCGGGCCAAGCAGTCCGGTCGCAATGGCTACCAGTTCTACCTGCCGCAGCTGCAGGAACGCGCGCTGGCACGCCTGCAGCTGGAGAACCAGCTGCGCGAGGCGCTGGAGCGCGATGAGTTCCAGCTCGAATACCAGCCCAAGGTCGACCTGCGCAGCGGGGAGATCTGCGGCCTGGAAGCGCTGCTGCGCTGGCGCGCACCGGACGGCCGGCAGATGCCGCCGCGCGAATTCATTCCCGTGCTCGAGGACACCGGCCTGATCGTGCCGGTGGGCGAGCGGGTGATCTCGATGGCCTGCACGCAACTGCGGCGCTGGCTGGCGGCGGGCCATTCACCGCCGCCTGTGGCCGTGAACATCTCGCCGCGGCAGTTCCGCCAGGACCAGCTGGACATCGCGCTCACGCGTCCCATCGTGTCCAGCGGCGTGGACCCGCGCCTGCTGGAGTTCGAGCTCACCGAAGCGATGCTGATGGGTGATGCCGAAGGTTCGGCGCGCATGCTCCGCTGTATCAAGGCGCAGGGCATACGGCTTGTGCTCGATGATTTCGGCACCGGCTATTCCAGCATGCACTACCTGAAGAAGTTCCCGCTGGATGCGCTGAAGATCGACCACGAATTCATCCGCGACATGCTCGATGACGCCAACAACTCGCGCATCG
>JALYWF010000060.1 GCA_030852845.1 Pseudomonadota bacterium | reverse complement strand
GAACATGTCTGGCGCCAGGCGCGCCGAAAGAAGGGCGTCGGCCCCTGCGCCGGGCCTCTCCGCCTGGGCCTTGCGCAGCCATGCGGCCAGCGCTTGCAGCATCTGGAGGTAAGTCGGAACGAGCAGTTCCTTCAGCGTCACGATCTGATTCCTCTATCACTGGCAGACGTGGACCCGTTGTTCATTGTACGTTCCAACCGCCGGCCGGTCCCCAACAACGTCTGTCCAGGTGATCCATGCACCCGTCCCATGCTGCACCCTCCGCTGGTGTGAATGCCCGCCCGATCCCGCGCCGGCAGCGGCGCCTGTGCATTGCCATGTGGCTGTGCGCGGGATTGATCACGACGCCGGTGGCGATCGCCGAGGTCGTCCTGCCAAATGTCTTTTCGGATCACATGGTGTTGCAGCGGCGGCAGCCCAACAAGGTGTGGGGCAAGGCTGCCCCTGGGGAAAATGTCTCGGTCACCATTGGCACGCAAGCCCATGCAGCAACGGCAGGTACGGATGGCAGCTGGCAGGTGGTGCTTGCGCCAATGGAAGCGGCGGCCGAGCCGCAGCGCCTGGTGGTGAAGGGGCAGGCAAACCAGGTGGCCATCGAAGATGTGCTGGTGGGTGAAGTCTGGATCGCCTCCGGCCAGTCAAACATGGAGTACGCACTCGGCAGTGCCTACGACGCGGACCTGGAGCTGGCCGCCGCCAACCATCCAGGCATCCGGTTCATCAATTATCCCGACGTGGGTGCGCAGGCTCCGGTCTGGACCCATGACAACGCCACCTGGGTGGTCAGCAACCCGCAATCCGCCCGTTCCTTCTCCGCTGTGGCCTATGTGTTTGCCCGCCAGATCCACGCCTCACTCGGGGCCCCGGTGGGCATCATCAACAATGCCTGGGGTGGATCGCGCGCGGAGGCCTGGGTGCCGCGCAAGTACTTCGACAACCGCCCGAACCTGATGCCCATCGTGACGCGCTACGACGGGTTCGCCAGGGATCTCGCCGCGCTCGAAGGCAAGGGCACGCTCTCCACCGCGGAGCAGGCCCGCGCGCGACAGTTGCGCACGGACGTGAATGGCGACGATCGACCGGCCAATGCCTGGAACGGCATCGTTGCATCGCATGCGGGTTATGGCATCCGCGGCGTGCTCTGGTACCAGGGGGAGGGCAATGCGCCACGCGCGTACCAGTATCGCGAACTGTTCCCGCTCCTGATCGAGAGCTGGCGCAGGGAATGGGGGCAGGGCGATTTCCCTTTCTACTGGGTTCAGCTGCCTGGCAACGAAATGCAGAAGCCGGACCCGGGAGAAAGCGCCTGGGCAGAACTGCGGGAATCGCAGTCGCTCACGGCGGCCGGCGTGCCGAACACGGCGCAGGTAGTCACCATCGATCTCGGCGAGGACGGCAACCTTCACCCGCGCAGCAAGAAGGACATTGGCCTGCGCCTGGCGCGGATTGCGCTGGCGCGGGATTACGGCGTCCCGATGCCGTTCCGGAGTGCGACCTTGCGCGCGATGCGGGTTGAGGGCGGCAAGGCGGTGCTGGAGTTCGACCATGTCGAGGGCCGCCTGCGGGCCATTGATGGCGGACCACTGCGTGGCTTCGCCATCGCCGGAGCCGACCGGAAATTCGTGTGGGCCGAGGCCACGGTCAATCGTGACGGCACGATCACCGTCTCAAGCGAGCAGGTGCCCGCCCCAGTGGCCGTGCGCTACGCCTGGGCGGACAACCCGCAGAACAATGTCTACGACAACACGCGCCTGCCGCTCACGCCATTCCGGACCGATGACTGGCCCGGCGTGACAGATGGCGTGCTGGTGCATTGAGGTGCCTGCACCTCACTTCTTCGGTGCGGCACAGGAATAGCTGCTGGCATCGTCGTCCGGACCTTTGCCATTCCACTTGGCGACTGAGGGATAGGGGCATAACGGACGGGTCTGCGTCTTTCCTTGGATTACCCGGGACGATGGCAGAGTGGCCGGGGCGATGCCCTTCTCCACCCAGTTCACCACCGCATCAAAGGCAGCGGTCGGCGCGAAGCCTGGACCTCCGCCGCAGTGCCCTATGCCTGGAGCCATGAACAGGCGCGCAAATTCCTGCGTCTTCTTCGTGCCGCCCATTTTGCTGGTCACGCGCTCGTAATAGTCGATCGACCCCATGGCATTGATGAGCGGATCGGCCCAGCCGTGCCAGAGGATGACTTTGCCACCCTGCCTGCGGAAGGCGGAGAGATCCGGATTGTCCGACGCCATCATCGGGCCGACCTTGTCCACATTGTCCTTGAAGTATTGCGCGAACCCTTGCGGTTTGACGGACTTCCAGTCCCACGTCGGATCGAAGTACACCCAATAGCGGTTCTGCTCCTGCACGACCGCGAACGGCGTGACGCCACCCAGGGAGCCCAGGTCCGTGCCGCGTGGCTGCCCGTACCACAACCGCTGGTTGCTCTTCCCGCCATCGAGTTTGCGTGAGGCAACATCCGGGACATTGCAGTCGCTGCCCTTCTTGCAGGCGACAGGTCCCTTCCACATCGAATCAATGGCCTTTGCCTCGCCAGGAGTGAGGCACGTGGCGTCGTTTGCGGCACAGGAAGCGCGCGTGATGCTCGTGTCTTTCGATGCCCAGTACTTGCACTGGCGCGGATCGGAAATGAGATCGTCTGTCACGAGACTGCCAAACCTGATCTGGACAAGCTGCTGTACGCCATCATTGCGCCGGTCACACTGCTGCGGACAAGCCACCCGGATGGCTGGGTCGTAGGGCAGTTTCTTGCCCAGATACTGTTGAGTCCCCTTCCCGGCGTAAAGAACGAGGTCGACGCCAGTGTCAAACACCTGCGCGATCTTGCCCACCTCACGCAGCGAGTCCTGCCCCACCTGAGTCTGGAGGACATTTGCTGGCGGTTGCACTTCACCATCGGCATAGAACGAATGACGCAGTGGGACAGTGATCGATTAAGAATCATGTCCAACGGGATCTGTAACCCGGAAGACGTCAATGAATCGATATCGCGTGCAGTGGCTTATGCCAGGGCCGCGTTTCTGGCGCCGCCAGTTGAGCGCCTGCCGCGCGCTGAGTAGCTGGGTTGAGCAGGGTGGCCCGGACTCAATGACAGTGCCTGACACCGAAACACGGCCTGCACGCCGGCCGGCGCGCAGGGGATCCGTTCACTGGTCTACTAATTCACAGCACCTGCGTGGTGTGCGGCCCTCCTGGCACAGCCGCGGCCGAGAAGAATTCCACATACGTGCGCACCGCCCCCACCGGCTCGACTTCATGCGGCTGTTCCGGCTTCACCACGCCTATCAGCGGATCAGCGCGCACCCGGTCGTAGAAGGCGTGCACCAGTGCCTCGAATCAATACCGGTTTGCGCCTGGATGCGCTCGATGATGCGCAGGCGGCGCAGCTCTTCGGGCTGGGCCTGGGTCTGTGCAGGCAATTCCGTTCCTCACGCGCTCATGAAGCCGTCTTCCTGTTTGGGCAACTGCGAGCCGGCAAGGTTCCCTTCACGGAGCCCACCGATCAATCCGGGAAGCGTTCCACGTGCTGTTCACCGCGCCGCCCGAAGTAGGTCACGTGACGACCAGCCAGCCACACCACGTAGCCCACACAACCCGCCCGCCTCGAGAGCAGCTTGAACTCCGGGTAGCGCACTATGTCCTGTTGGCTGCCACGTATCGCGGCCTGCAGCGCGGCGGCATCCCATTGATCGGCTATGGGTACGTCGGGCATCGGCGTGTCGAGTTCGAGCGGTGCGCCGTGCTCGACATGGTAACTGGTGCGCCGTGCGCGATAGTCGACCAGATAGGATTCCACGCCAGCTTCGGCAAGCATGCCAAGCACCTGTGCAAAATGCAGGCGGCCTTCGCTAGAGCCTTGGGCCGCATCGCGGATGAGTTGTTCGCTGTGGGTGTTCATGCCGTGGGTACCTCTTTGAAGCCGTGACGGGCGACCAGTTCCTGCAGAGTCTTTGCCAGCTGCTGGCGTTCCGATACCGGCAGGTGACCGAAGAAGTGCGCCTCGTTCTCGTCGGCCAGGGTGGCCAGCTTCGGTACCAGGGCACGGCCCTTGCGTGTCAGCGACAGCACCTGCTCGCGTGGGCGGTCGGGCACCGGCTGGCGACGGACGAGGCCCTTGTTCTCCAGGCGGCTGGCCACTTTCGAGGCAGCACCCTTGGTCATGCCGAGGGCCTGGATCAGTGCGGAATGCGTGGTGAGGGGGCGGTCGTACAGTGCGCGCAGCGCCACCCATTCTGTGACGGTGGTGCCTTCTTCCTCGACGCGTTGCCGGAAGCGGGCTGAGACATGATTCGACACGAAGCGCAGCCAGAAGCCCAGATGGGCTTCGAGTGGTGCCGCGGGTGGGTCGATGTTGGTCATATGGTTTCCGTGGAAACTACAGGATCCAATATAGTTTCCGTGGAAACCATCGTCAAGCTGCGTTCGCTGCCCGTCCCTTTGGCTATGATGGGCCGTGCGGAATCCTGTGCATCACCTCCTGCCTGTCGCCGCGGCTTGTGTGGCGCTCACCACCGCTGGTCTTTCCGCGGAGACCGTAGAGCTGGCCGGCCGCGCCGCCATCCCGGATCCCGCCAGCCCGCCGCCATGGACTGAGATACCCGCCGCAACCAGGCGACATTTCAATCTCGGCCATATGGTCTTCAATGCGAAGTGGCAACCTGCAGGCCATGAGTCGCAGCTGGTGGGGCTTGGGCCGCTCTTCGTTGAAAACAGTTGCGCCGCCTGCCATGAAGGCGGCGCGCGTGGACTGCCGCCGGCTGCGGCAGGCGGCCTTTCCAGCTCCTTCGTCCTGCAGCTGGGCGGCCCCGCCACCGCCTATGGCGATGTGCTCAACACGCGCGCCATCGAGGGCCACCAACCCGAAGGCCGCATCGCCGTCACGCTGCAACAGCGCGAAGGTCAATATGCGGATGGTCAACGCTGGACATTGCGCGATCCACGCTATGTAGTGGATTCGCCGCCGCCGCGTCTGCCCGCCGATACCGTGCTGAAGCCGCGTATTGGCCCGCAGGTGTTTGGCGTCGGCCTGCTCGATGCCGTGCCACTCCCGGCGCTGGAGGCAATCCGCAACGCGCAGGCTCCGTCCGTTCGGGGAGACATCGGCGGCCGCTTCGGCTGGCAGGGAACGGCGATGTCCCTGGTCGATCAGACGGCCATCGCCTTTGCGCGCGAGATGGGTCTGACATCCCCGATCCTCTCCAGGGATGACTGCACGCAGGCACAGCCGCACTGCCTTGAGGCGCCCCAGGCCGGAACACCGGAGCTGCCGGAGGATCTCTTCCATGCCGTGAACACCTTCCAGTTCATGCTGGCTGCGCCTGCGCGCGGGAAGATCGACCCGGCCGCCGATGCAGCTGGCGCCGCGCTGTTCGAGCGCACCGGCTGCGCGGCTTGCCATGTGCCGCAACTACCGGTGCCGCGAGACGCCGGCGACATCCGCATCGACCCCTATACGGACCTGCTGCTGCATGACCTTGGCGAAGCACTGGCCGATCGCACCGTTGCCGGGACGCCAGTGCCCAGTCGCTGGCGAACGGCCCCGCTCTGGGGCCTGGCGCATGCCCTGCAGGCAGGGCCGATCGGGCTGATGCACGATGGGCGCGCCAGCAGCATTGAAGAGGCGATCCTGTGGCATGAGGGACAGGGCGCCGAGGCGCGCCGCAGGTTCATGGCAATGGATGCGGCGTCACGCCGTCAGCTGCTTGCGTGGGTCGAATCGCTGTAGAACGCCAGGGGCAGGATGCGCCAATGGCGATTCCCCTCATTCATTCGCAATCGCGTCATGAAAATCCGTCTCATGAACTATGACAATGGGGTGCCCTTCCTTTCTCAGCTCCACGGCCCGCTCCACCTTCCGGCCGTAACAGGCGTAGGCCCAGCAGGGATTGCCGTCAGCTCCGATCACCAGGTAGTGAACTTTCTTCGAGACGCCATTGACCGCTGTGCCACCCTTGTCCGCGATCAACGCCGCAAAATCCTGCCGCGAGTATTTGTGAGATGATCCGGTCAGGCAAAATACGGAGTCAGGGAATCTGATCGCAGGAGTCACGGCACACAAGCCGATAACAGTGGCACCCTCCCTGGCGCGAGCGCTGATGACAGCCTTGCTGTCCAGCACTGCGACAAACTCTCCAAAGAACTCCATGAGCATGGCGTGTTCCGAAGGTTCGATCTTGCCATCCTCGAGCACACCGGAAACCAGGCTCTCGATCTCGTCATAGGGCCAGCATGTCTTCAGATGCTCGTGTTCCAGGAGCCAGTCCGCGAGTCCGCAGAGCTCGTCAACTGACACGCGGCCGTCAGAGCCGATGGCTGCCACCAATGACCGCAGCCTCAGCATATCTGCGGCTGCCGTGCTGAGGTATTCGCTCGCCGTCAGGCGCTTGCACAACCAGAGGATGTCTTCCTTGCCCCCTGAGCTGAGGACTCCATCGGCGATGGCCTCATCGAGAAGTGGGACGATTTCGTTGAAGGGGTGCTTCCGGGCCCTGGCGCGCTGCTCATCAAGCCAGGCTTGAAGGAAGCCCAGTTCCACGTCATTGATCTGGGCATCGATGACAATGCCCTCGATCAATCCAATGAGCGTATTGAAGATCTTCTCGAACTCGACCTTGCCGGTGAATCGCTTGTAGGCGGCGCTGTCTTTCATGCCTTACTGCGGCAACAGCCGGATCACCATGCCGGGTGAGTTGGCCAGGGACTGCGAGTTCTGGATCAGTACATGAAGATAACCGTCTGGCCCCGTGAGCACCTGCCGCACGCGGCCGAATCCCTTGAAGACCACCTCTTCATGGGTGACCTTGCGCCCTTTGATCTCGTAGCGGATCAGCCTCTGCCCAGCCAGTGCCGACAGGAACAGGCTGTTCTTCCACCCCGGATAGCGATTGCCGGTGTAGAAGTGGATGCCGCTGGGGGCAATCGCCGGCGTGTAATACCGCACCGGATCATCCATCCCGTCCTGGTGCTGCCTGGTGATTCCCGGCTGCAGTCCCATGGAAACGACTCCCCAGCCGTAATTGTGGCCCTTCTCGACCAGGTTCAGTTCATCGCCGCCGGTCGGGCCATTGTCGCTTCCCCACATGAGGCCGCTGCGTGGATCAATCGCGAGCCCTTCGGGGTTGCGATTGCCAAGCGTCCAGATGCTGGGAACGGCGCCGGGCGTCTTCACGAAGGGGTTGTCCTTCGGAATGGAACCGTCGACGTTGATGCGATGGATCTTGCCGAGGGGCGAGGCCAGGTCCTGCGCATGGGACATCTCCCCGCGATCACCCATGGTGATGAACAGATGCCCCTTCTTGTCGAAGAGGAAGCGCGAGCCGTAATGGATGACGCTGTCTGAATAGGTCTCCGCAGGCATCGACAGGATTTCCTGCTGGTCCACCCACTCGTTGCTGGCGTTGATGCGCCCGCGCACAAAGCGCGTCATGCTGGGTGGCGCAGGCGCCCACTGGGCGCGCGATACCTTGGGGTCATCCGGCGGCGGCTGGGCCACGCCTGGTGCAACGGCTGAGTAGGAAAGATAGATCCAGCCGTTTTTCTTGTAGTCGGGATCGATGGCGATGTCGAAGAAGCCGCCATCCTGGCGCACCCAGGGAATGGGTGTGTTCTTCACCGGATCAGACAGCTTGCCAAGGTGCAGTGAGCGGATCCGGCCGGGACGCTCGGTCAGCAGCATGCGGCCATCGGGGAGAAAAACAGCTCCCCAGGGCGTGTTGAGGTCTGCAGCGACGACCTCGATCTTGAACGTCAGCTTTTCGCTCTTGACGATCTGGCCATTGGGGTCGGGCAGGAAACTGGGGGCGCCCTTGAGCTGTCCGCTGCGGATGCGGAGGAACGCGATGATCTGGCTCACATCGCCTTCGCTCAGCAGGTCCTTGAACGCGGGCATGCCGTTTTTCAGCACACCGTTCCTGATGGTTTCCGCCAGAGTGGCGTCCGTCTTTTCCGACAACAGGCTCTCGGCGAAAAGGGTGGGTGCCCGGCCGCCCGCAAGTGTGTTGCCATGGCAACCCACGCAGTGGCTGGTGAACAACTCCGACGTGCCGCCGAACATCGAGGCAGGAGGCCTTCCGACCTGTTGTGCATCGGCCGGCGCAAGATTGACGCTTGCC
Source organism: Pseudomonadota bacterium (assembly GCA_030852845.1). GTDB lineage: Bacteria > Pseudomonadota > Gammaproteobacteria > Steroidobacterales > Steroidobacteraceae > ZC4RG30. The sequence goes on along the minus strand of JALYWF010000060.1, from coordinate 9,264 downwards.
GCAGCCAGGAAGCATGCGGCTGCACGGAAGGCATTTCTCATATTCGTCCCGCTGTGAGCTGGACGAAGAATAAGGAGCGGGGTGGCCAAATGCCAGCCTGCCCGCGGGATGCAGTGGGTAGCCTGCGCTCGTACAATCCGCTCATTGACCGGAAGGCCGGCACATACCTGCGGACTGGAGGCTTTTCATGGCAATTCGGCTTCACGTTCCGTTGTCCCGGCTTCTGGCGCTTGCAGCAGCTGCGCTGATCGCGCTCCTGTGGCAGCCGTCATCTTCCGCTGCGGCCAGCTCGCCTTCCACGAGGCATCCGACAGCGCAGTTCCCAGCGATGCCAGGTGAGGTGGAGCTGGTCCCCAGGCTCGACAGGCCCGCCAATGCCCGGATGCCTGCGGAAAAGGACCTCGTCGGCTACGCGATGGTCTATTTCAAGGACGCGACCCATTCGGTCTACCTGGCCATCAGTCGCGACGGATACTCCTTCACCGATGTCAACGGAGGCAAGCCGGTCATCGATGGCAGGAAGGTGGCCGAGCAGCGCGGTGTGCGCGATCCATTCATCACACGCGGCCCGGATGGCGCTTTCTATATGGGCATGACGGACATGCACGCCTCAGGCCAGCGTGCCGGTGTTCGTTCCACCGCGTGGGAGCGCCCCGAGGCGGAGTATGGCTGGGGCAACAACCGTGCGCTCGTCCTGATGAAGTCCTGGGACCTCATCCGCTGGACCGCACACAGCTTTCGCCTCGATATCGCATGGCCGGAGCAGTTCGCCGAAGTCGGGTGTGTGTGGGCGCCCCACATGATCTTCGATGAGGCGGAGGGCAGGATGTTCCTCACCTTCACATCCAAGATCCGCCGCGGCGTCGATGACATCTTCTGGTCGTACACCGACGAGGATTTCACCAGGCTGGTCACCCAGCCCAGTGTTCTGCTGGCCCAGCCCCGTCCCGATGGCCCGATCACCGACCAGAACCGCGACCCGCTGCATGTCATCGACTCCGACATCACAAAGGCCGGCGGCCGGTACCATCTGTTCTACTCCTCGAAGATCAACGGTGCGGCCGGAATCTACCTTGCCTCATCCGCAAGTCTGTCCAGCGGCTTCGCAGCCAGCACGAAGCGTGTCGATCCAGAAGCCGTCAACACCGAGGGTCCCACTGTGTTCAAACGCCTCGGTACCGACAGATACGTCCTCATGTACGATGTTTACGGGGCTGGAAACATGGGATTTTCCGAGACTTCGGATTTCGTGACGTTCACCAGTCTCGGCAGGTTCAATGAGGGCGTCATGAAGGGCACCAACTTCAGCGCACCCAAGCACGGCGGCGTCACCTACCTGACGCTTGGCGAGCTGAAGGCCATCGCCGCTCACTGGAAAGTAGACATGAAGCTCGACTGAGGCGCGGGACCCAGGCAGTTGCCGCGCGCTAGATGGCAGCTACCGCGTCGCTCAGCAGACTCCGTACCTGCCCCGCAACCCGGATGAGATCAGGGTTCTCGATCGCCTGCATCGAGGCCACCGGATCAATGGCACTGACTTCAATGCCGCCCTCGACCTTACGCAGGATGACGTTGCAGGGAAGCATCGCGCCCACCCGCGGCTCGATTCCGATGGCCTGATGCGCCATCTTCGGGTTGCAGGCGCCGAGAATCCGGTAGCCCTTCATTTCGACATCGAGCTTCTTTTTCATCGTCGCCTTGACGTCGATTTCGGTCAGCACGCCGAAGCCATGATTCGCAAGCGCTGTGCGCGTGCGCGCTTCGACATCGTCGATGGCCGCTTCGAAGATCATCCGATTGATGGTGTAGCTCATGGGTCAGGAAGCCATTATCCCACAAGGAAGGGTCTGCAGCGCCATTCCATGGGGGCCGATCTGCTCACGCCTTGCGTCGCGCCAGCCAGCCATCCAGGTGCCCCGCAAACGCATTGCGATTTGCCTGGCTCAACGGTGGCGGACCATCTCCCACATTGCCGCTGGCGCGCATGGTGTCCATGAAGTCCCGCAGGTTGAGCAACCCGCGGATGGTGTCCGCTGAGTAACGCTCGCCGCGCGGATTCAGCGCCTGCGCACCCTTAGCGATGACCTCGGCCGCGAGCGGAATGTCCGCAGTGATCACCAGATCACCAGCTTCGGCGCGCCGCACGATCTCGTTGTCGGCCACGTCGAATCCCTGCGACACCTGCAGCACGCGCAGGCTCGGGATGCGCGGCACCTGCAGTGGCTGGTTGGCGACCAGCGTGACGGCCACGCCCGTCCGCTCGGCTGCGCGATAGAGGACTTCCTTGATGACTTTCGGACAGGCATCCGCGTCCACCCAGATGTTCATGGTTTCTCCAGCGGGCGTTCGAGCACGGTCTCCAGCGTGTCGTCGCCCACGGTCAGGTAGATCTGCCCGTCCGATCTCGCCAGTGACCATTGGTTGCGGCGGTCCAGCTTCGCCGTGAGCGCGGCCAGCCAGTCCCGGTCGAATGCGAACGCCTCCAGCTGCGCGGCGCGGTGGATGCGGGCATCCAGCACATCCTTCATCCAGCGCGTCGGCTCCTTGTGGATGTACACGGCCACGCGCGGCGCCGCCTTGGCGGCCCTGTGCAGGCGCTCGGGCGAGGGCAGGCCGACATCGATCCAGGCCTGCAGCTGGCCGGTGAGGTCGCGCACCCAGAGGGCGGGCTCATCCGGCTCCGAGAGTCCCTTGGTGAATTCGATGCCTTCGGTGTGCTCCAGGCAGTAGGCAAGCACGCGCGTGACCAGATGGTCTGGCAGCTCGCTGGGGTGCTGCGCCACGCGCAGGTTCAGCGGTGCGTAGACGCCGCGATCCACGTCGCTGAGGTCGATGTCGAAGCTGAAGAGGGTGGTACCGGGCGGCAAGGCAGGCTCCTGAGGCAGGGGCGGATTCTATAGGTCAGGCGGGTCTCTGCCATCGCTTGCGCACGCAACGCATCATTGCATCCCGCCGCAGTGCACCAGCTGGAGGGTGTGCGGCAGGTCCGGTCTGCGGCAGCGCTCATGGGCGAGCATTCCGCAACCCATGCGCCCCTTCCTCACTACCTTGTGCCTGGCCCTCTTGCTGGCCGTCATCTACCTGCGGACCAGCCAAAGCATTCCGGTGAAGCGCTGGCTGCTGCCGGTGACGGCTGCGGCGCTCGCCGCCATTCTCGCCGCCTGCTTCGCGACCTTCGCCGCCGATGGCACGGCCGTGGGCTATGCGGTGGGCCTGCCGCTCGGCCTGTCGGCAGGCTGCCTGCTGCACTACCTGCTGGAATACTGCCGCTTCTGCGGCACGACCCCTTCGCTGCGGCAGTCCGTGCAGGGCCTGCCACATCACCATTCAGGCGCGCGTCCATGCGCGCGCTGTCGCGAGGCATTCCGCCGCTGAAGGGTAGCTGTGGCTGCCAGTTCGGAGTAGTCGCTTCTCCGCCGATCAGAACGCCGCGTCGAATCCCACCAGCAGATGGTGCTCGCGGTGTATGAGGCTTCGGCAGTTGATGGGCTGCGCGCAAATGTAGCAACGCGGGCATCTCCCGCCAGTTGGTAGAAGTACTTAGCCCGGCGCAGCATGTCGATGAAGTAGCATCGAGGCGCAAAAACCTGCGTAACGCCAGGCATGCAGGCCGAGATCCATGAACCGTCTGGCCGGTTCACGCGGCATGCCGGAGCGGCGCGCGAGATCTGGATTGACGGTGGCGTGGGCATCTCACCCTTCCTGGCCTGGCTGACCGATCCTGATGCGGTGGCCTGGAGCGGGTGACCCTGTTCTATTTCCATACGCCCGGCAGGGCGTTCCCGGCCGTCGATGAACTCGGGCGACTGGCGCGTTCGCGCGGTGTGGAGCTGGTGGCGGTGTCGTCCGGTCCTGCCGCGCCGGAGTTCTGCGCCAGACTGTCCGAGCTCACCGGCGGCGTGGAGGCTGCCTCCGTTGCGGTGAGTTTCTGCGGGCCGGAAGGCCTGCTGGCGGCCGTGCAGGAGCAGCTTCGCAAGTGCGGCATTCCCCCGTCGGCGGTACAGTTCGAGCACTTCAACTTCAGGTGACCAGCGCGGCTCCGCCGCGCCCCCTTGAACCGGAGCTTCTGGATTGACGGCCATGCGCGCGCGGATCCCCACCGAACGACTCGCGGACCTGCTGGACGGTGAACGTGGCCTCACCTCGGCCGAAGCCGGCTCCCTGCGGGTTCGCCACGGCGCCAACGACATCGTCGAAGCCGCGCCCGCAACCTTGTGGATGCTGGCACGCGACACCCTGCGTGATCCGATGTTGTGGTTCCTGCTCGGCACCGCTGCGCTGTTCCTGTGGCTGGGGGATCGCCTCGAGGCGCTGATCCTGCTGTTCGCGCTGGTTCCCCTGATCGGCATGGATGCTTTCCTGCACCGGCGCACGCAGGCCTCCACGCAGGGACTGGCAAGCCGGCTGGCGAGCACGGCACGCACGCTGCGCGATGGGCTATGGAGTGTGCTGCCGGCCCGCGAGCTGGTGCCGGGTGACCTGGTCGAAGTGCGTGCCGGAGAGCCAGTGCCGGCCGACGGGCTGCTCAGCTCCGGCGACAACGTGCAGCTCGACGAATCGATGCTCAGTGGCGAGTCACTGCCGGTGGCCAAGCAGCCCCATGTTGCCGGCCGGCAGGATGCAATCCCGGAGAACTGGCTCGCCGCCGGCACGCGGCTGCTCACCGGCACGGCGCGCCTGCGCGTTGCGTATACGGGCGCGGAGACCATGTATGGCGAGATAGCGCGTCTCGCCGTGCAGGGCACGCATGCCCGCACGCCGCTGCAGCAGGCCATCGCGAGGCTGGTCGCGGTGCTGCTCACCGCGGCGATTGCCATCTGTTTGCTGCTGGCCGCCATCCGCCTCTACCAGGGACACGGCATCGTCGATGCGCTGCTCAGCGGCGTCACCCTGGCGGTGGCGGCGCTGCCCGAGGAATTCCCGGTGGTGTTCACCTTCTTCCTGGGGGCGGGCGTCTATCGGCTGGCACGGCGGCAGGCGCTGGTGCGCCGGGCCGTGGCGGTGGAGAACATCGGCCGCGTCACCTGCATCTGCTCGGACAAGACCGGCACCATGACCGAAGGGCGACTGGTCCTCGTGCAGCAGGATCCCGCCGCCGGAACCGACGCTGGGCAACTGCTGCGTGTCGCCGCGATGGCCTCCCGCCACGACAGCGGTGATCCCCTGGATGCCGCCATCCTCGCCGCAGCGCCGGTGGCGCCCGATCCGGCGCCGTGCAGGCAGGTGTTTCCCTTCACTGAAGCCCGGCGGCGCGAAACCGCGTTGTGGCAGACAGGCGCGGATGCGATCCTGGCCGTGACCAAGGGCGCACCCGAGACCGTGTTTGATCTGTGCGCGCTGCCCGCACCGGATCGAACGCAGTGGTTCGACCAGGTGGCGGGCCATGCCGAAAGCGGCCACAAGGTCATCGCCTTTGCATCGCGTACCCTTCCTGCCGCCGGCCTGGACACGGGAGCGGAGCCGGAAGCGGGGTTCACCTTCCGCGGTCTGCTGGCCTTCGCCGACCCGTTGCGCGAAGGGGTGCGCGAGTCGGTGCAGGAATGCACCGCGGCCGGCATCCGCGTGATCATGGTCACAGGCGATCATCCCGGCACCGCGCGCGCGATCGCCTTGCAGGCCGGGCTCGGCAATGGCCAGCCCGAGGTGTTCACCATGGAAGCCCTGGCCAGCATGGACCAGGCGCCGGCACGCATCGATGTCGTGGCGCGCGCGGTGCCGGCGCAGAAGCTCGAGCTGGTGCAGCGGCTGCAGCAGCGCGGCGAGATCGTCGCCGTGACGGGCGATGGCGTGAATGATGCGCCGGCACTGCAGGCCGCCGATGTGGGTATCGCCATGGGCGAATCCGGTTCGCACAGCAGCCGCGAAGTGGCCGCCGTCGTGCTGCTCGATGACAACTTCCGCACCATCACCCGCGCGATTGCGGAAGGACGGCAGCTTTTCCGCAACCTGCAGACCAGCTTTGCCTACCTGCTGATGGTGCATGTGCCGCTGGTGCTCAGCGCCGCACTGGTGCCGCTGGCGGACCAGCCGCTGCTGTACCTGCCCATCCACATCGTATGGCTGGAGCTGCTGATCCATCCCACGGCGATGCTGGTGTTCCAGGATCCGCCGCCTGCCGGGCGCATGGCGCCTGCAAACCGGGAGCGGCGTGCGTCCTTCTTCGGCAGGAGGGAGTGGCTGGTGATCGTGCTGGTGGGGCTGGGCATCACCGCTGCGGTGCTGCTCGCCTATCGGCGTGGCTTGGCCCTGCACGGAGAGGCGCATGCCCGCACGCTGGCGCTGGCGTCCCTCATCATCGCCAGCACCATGGTGACGCTGGTGCTTTCAAGGCTGCGCTCGCATGCCTCGCGCTTCATTGCTGCCGCTTCGCTGGTGTCCCTTGTGGTGCTGGTGCAGGTGCCGCGCCTGGCTGAATGGCTGCACCTGGTGCCGTTGGTGATGCACGACTGGGCATTCGTCAGTGCCGCCGGCCTCCTGACCGGCGGGCTCAGTGTTCTCCTCGTGAAGCGGAATTGACGCGCGGGTACGTGCCTGACCAGCACGCGCAAGAGGTTCCTCCGCCCGGAAATCACTCCGTCACGAACGTGCCGTCGATCAGCAGGATTCCCTGGGTTCCATTCAGGGGGTCCTGGTAGTTCAACAGCGCCAGGCCGTCCTGGCCCCAGCGAATCATCCTGGCACTGAAGGGGTTGGGGGCTGCATGCGCCACCGGCATCGATCCCCTGGCGGCACGGGAATTTGCGTCGAAAGCCTCGATGGTGCCGGGCGCGAGGAAGAACGCCTTCTGCAGGTCCTGGTCGAGTGCCAGCACGGAAGTGCTTCCCACACCGAGTGCCAGCGGGAACGTGCCAACCGGCGTGAAATCAACGGCGTTGTATACGCGCCCAAGCTGGGTGTACATGCGGCCGCTGAACAGGTAGACGGCGCGGTCTGTCGCATCTGCAATTTGCTGGCTCGCGGTCATCTGGACGCCGTCCTGATCCACAGCGATATGTGATGCTGTGCTGTCAGGCCCGTAGAAGCCGAAGATGCGGGTGCCGTCGTCCCACTGGAAGGAGCTGATCCTCTCGGCGCCCAGCGTCTGGCTCAAGCCCAGGGGCCGTCTTGTGTCGTCATCGAATACGACCAGGTCGCGGGCGTTATTGCTGGAATCAGCTCTCACCACTGCCAGTATGTGCGGCGAATCCGGAGAATGATGGAATTCCCATCCGTAGAGCTGTTGGCCGCCAATCGCGCCAAGGGGAATCGTCAGGTCCAGCTCCAGCGACGGCAAGGTCAATCGCTGGATTTCGCTCGCCCCGCGCAGGCCCACATAGAGATATTGTCCGTCAGCCGACAGTTCCAGCTTGCGGGGGTTGCTGCCCACTGGCGCGTACGACAAGAACGTACCCGTCCCCGGGTCGAGCACGCCAATGGTGTTGGCGTGTTCCGGTGCATCAGGAGCGATGGCGACATAAATGACCTGGCGATGCTCATCCCACGCGATGTCATTTGCCTTCACCAGGAGGGCGCGTGCCGCGTAGCCGGATCCCGCTTCTACATCAGATACGGTGTACTGCACCGGGATGTCTGCGGGCGACCCGGCCAGTTCATATACGCACGCTGCATCCAGGCAGGCCCTGACTGTCACGGTGTCGGTGAACGTCCCGGCGCCGACGGAGGACGCGGCCTTCAGCTGGAGGTCCACGCGTCCTGCCGCTGTCGGCCCGTGACCTGTCGGGTAGTACGAGGCGCCGGCAAGTCCATTGCCGGATCTGGAAATTGACACGAAAGGCGTGATGCCGGCAGGTACGCTGCTGAAACCCACATTCACTTGCTGCGTGGGTGGCACCATGGGATCCATCAGCCACCCATTCCAGCTCACGGAATTCTGTTGCAGCGTCATGGTGGGTGGCTCAGTGAGCGGCCGCACCGTGTACGTGATCAATATCACCTGCGGACTGCCGGCGATGTGGGTTGCGCAAGGCGTTTCGAGGCAGGCGCGCACGGTGACGGCGTCGGTATAGGTGCCGGCGCCAAGGGTTGCGGGATCCTTGAATGGAATCGACAGCGTGAGGCTGTTCGGGCCTGTCTGTGACAGGCTGGGAACAAGGATGCCGTTGCTGCTGTACGAGCCGCCGACATACACGGCCTGCTCACCGAAGTTGGTGAGCGTGATGCCTACGGTGCGCGTCGGTGCCGCACCAAATATTGTGGCCTCTGCCTGCAGCGATGTCTGGGAAAGCACCAGCGTCACCTGGGGCGGCGGAGGTGGTGGTGGTGGCGGCGGAGTGGTCTGCGTCGGCACCGAGTGCGCCACCGCGATGGCATGCGGGCTTCCCGGGAGGTGGTTCACACATGGGGATTCCCGGCAGGCGAGAAGATTCACTGTGTCCGTGTAAGCGCCCGGTGTCAGCGTTGAAGCGGCCTTGAAATGGATGGTCAGCGTGCCGGAAGCGCCATTGACCACATGCTCCACGGTCTGGATGGCACTGTTGGTAAAGCTCGCGCCAATGTGGACTGGCGCGCCAGCAGAGTAGTTCTGCAGCGAGAAAGGTATGGTGCGGGAGGTTGCCGCCCCGGTGCTGCTGCCCTCGGTCGACACCGATGCAACGCCGACGACCAGGCGCAGCGGATTGGTCGTGCCGCCTGGCGGATTGCTGGTGTCATCACCGCCCCCGCCACCGCCGCAGGCTGCCAGGAGGCTGCCTGCGAACAGGGGAAGCAACGCCAGCCGGATGGCACCGACACCCGACATCTTCGCGAAGAATGAATACAAAGCGGCCTTCCTGGGCCCCAGGCCTGTTCTGGTTATCGCCCCCCTGTCGTCAGGCTGATCCTACAGTTTGCGGATGTGCCCGCCAACACGCGGCGACGGAGTTGATTGATCATCACGGCCGCCACGCCGCAAACCTGTGGAAATAAGTGAAGTCCCCGCTCATCGCGGGTCAATGCGTCCTGCAGCCGGGTCAACCTGGATGGCGTTGATACGCCGGAATACTCCCGCAACGAGGCGATCACAACGATCCCCCGCGAACTCGAAGGCACCGCTCAGCACCAGGGACAGTTCATCGTGCAGGCTGCGCTGCAGAAGCTTGCGGGCGCGGTGAACCCGCGTCTTCACGGCACCTTCCTCGATGCCGAGACAGGCGGCGGTTTCCGCCACGGTCATCTGCTCCACTTCGCGGAAGACGAATGCATCCCGGCAACCATCCGGCAGCTTGTCGATCGCGGCCTCGAGCAACTGGCGGATCTGTCGCTCGTGCAGTTGTGCGGCCGGACCCG
>JALYWF010000053.1 GCA_030852845.1 Pseudomonadota bacterium | reverse complement strand
CCCCCCGCGGCCGCAAGAACCGATGAGCGCGCCGTCGCTGGTCTATGGCCTGCACGCGGTGCGCGGCGTGCTCGCGAAATCCGCCGGGCGCGTGCGCCGGCTGCAGCTGGATGCGCGGCGCGATGATCCCCGCATGCGCGAACTGCTGCAACTGGCGCAGCAGCAGGGCGTGAAGCCGGAGCGCGTTGAAGCGCGGCAGATCGCTGGCCGCCTGGGCGATGTGAGCCACCAGGGCGTGCTGGCCGAGGTCGATCCGCTGCCGCCGTGGCATGAGGATGAACTTGTGGATGCCATTGCCGCCGCCACCGATCCGCTGGTGCTGGTGCTCGACGGTGTGCAGGACCCACACAACCTCGGCGCCTGCCTGCGCACGGCCGATGCCTGCGGCGCGCTGGCAGTGGTGGTGCCAAAGGATCGGGCCGCCGGCCTGAATGCGACGGTGCGCAAGGTGGCGGCCGGCGCGGCAGAGACCATGCCGCTGGCTACAGTCACCAACCTGGCGCGCACGCTGCGGCTGCTGAAGGACGCCGGCCAGTGGATCGTCGGCGCCGACATGCAGGGCAAGGAGTTCAGCTGGCAGGCCGACCTCACCGGCTCGAAGGCCCTGGTGATGGGCGGCGAGGGCGACGGACTGCGGGAGCTGACACGCAAGTCCTGCGACGTGCTCGTACGGCTGCCGCAGGCGGGCAGCGTGGAGAGCATGAACGTGTCGGTGGCCTGCGGAATGATGCTCTACGAGGCAGTGCGGCAACGCCAGACCTGAGCGGCATCTGCCGCCGGCAGGCACCGCACGCTGCGCACCACGTCGGCCTGGACTACAATCCTGCCCATACAGTTATTACGTTGGGGTGGGCAAAGCCATGGGCTGGACCAAACACGACTACGAAGACATTCCGGGCACCTACGTGTTCGACGGCAAGCACGCTCACGGTGCCTATGCGCTGAACAAGCTGCTGTTCTCCTTCTGCGAGGAGGCCAACCGCGCAGAGTTCGACAGGGACCCGGCGGCCTACTGCGACAAGTACGGCGTCACCGGCAAGTACAAGGAATACATCCTCAAGCAGGACTTCCTGGGCATGCTGCGCGCCGGCGCGAACATCTACTACATGGCCAAGATGGCCATTCCGCGCGGCACCTCCGTGCAGGATTGTGGCGCGAGGATGCAGGGCATCAGCACCCCCGAGTTCCAGGCGAAGCTGCTGAAGAAGCGGGAAGGCCTTGAAGAGAAGCTGGCGCAGCGAGAGGGATACTGGAATGGCTAAGATCATCGGCGGAGTCACGAGCTCCCACATCCCCGCGGTCGGCAATGCCATCGCCAACAACCTGCAGCAGGAGCCGTACTGGAAACGCTTCTTCGACGGCTACAAGCCGGCGCAGGAGTGGCTGCAGAAGCACAAGCCCGACCTCGCCATCGTGGTCTACAACGACCACGGCCTGAATTTCTTCCTCGACAAGGTGCCCACCTTCGCGCTGGGCTGCGCCGATGTGTACGAGAACGCGGACGAGGGCTGGGCGCTGAAGCCCGTGGCGCCGTTCAAGGGCGATGCGCCGCTGTCCTGGCACATTGCCGAGAAGCTGGTGGAGCAGGAGATCGACATCTGCACCTGCCAGGAAATGAAGGTGGACCACGGTTTCGTGAACCCGATCCGTGCGCTGTGGGGCACCCATGAAGACTGGCCCATCAAGGCCATCCCGCTGGCGGTGAACGTGGTGCAGCACCCGGTGCCCACCGCACTGCGCTGCTTCAAGCTGGGCAAGGCGCTGCGCAACGCCGTGGAGTCCTATCCCGAAGACCTGAAGGTCGTGGTGCTCGGCACCGGCGGCATGTCGCACCAGCTGCAGGGCGAGCGCGCCGGCCTGATCGACGTGGACTTCGACCTGGAGACCATGGATCGCATTGCCAGCGATCCTGAGTGGTTCACGAAGTTCAGCAACTCCGAGATCATGCGCCGCACCGGCACCGAAGGCATCGAGACCATCATGTGGCTGGTGATGCGCGGCGCGCTGCAGGACAACGTGAAGGTGGTGCACAAGCACTACCACGCGCCCATCTCCAACACCGGTGCCGGTGTGCTGGTACTGGAGAACACGTTCCTCTGAGACCAGTCTCCGGCGACAATCTTCGCGGCAGCCTGCTGATGCTGGCCGCGATGGCCGGATTCGCACTGGAAGATGTGCTGATCAAGCAGCTGGCCACGGCCCTGCCCGTGGGCCAGGTGCTCGCGATGGTGGGCGCTGGCGGCGGCATGGTGTTCGGCGCCATCTGCCTGCGTGCAGGCCGGCCCCTGTGGTCCACCGCGCTGCTTTCCCGCTCCGTGCTGATACGCAATGTCAGCGAGGCCATTGGCTCTGCGGCCTTCGTCACCGCGCTGGCATTGACCACACTCTCGTCTGCTTCGGCCATCCTGCAGGCCACGCCGCTGGCCGTGACGCTGGGGGCCGCCCTGTTCCTCGGGGAGCCGGTGGGATGGCGCCGTTGGAGCGCCATTGCGCTGGGCTTCGTCGGCGTGCTGCTGATCATCCAGCCCGGCTTTGCCGCCTTCACACCGGCCTCGCTGCTGGCGGTGGTGGCGGTGGTGATGCTGGCGGCGCGCGACCTGGCCAGCCGCACGGTGCCGCAGGAGATCGCCAGTGTGCAGGTGGCTGCATGGGGCTTCCTGTCACTGGTGCCGGCGGGGCTTGTGACCCTGCTGGTAATGGACATGCACCCGGAAAAGCCGTCGCTGCCGGAAATGATGCGCTTCGCCGCCACCCTGTGCGTTGGCTGCGTGGGCTACTACTCGCTGGTGGGGGCGACGCGGATAGGTGAAGTCAGCGCCGTGGTGCCGTTCCGCTATACGCGGCTGGTATTCGCGCTGGTGCTGGGCTACGTGGTGTTTGACGAGCGCCCGGATGTGATGATGCTGACTGGCTCGGCACTCATTGTCGGCACGGGGCTCTACACCATCTGGCGCAGTGCCCGGCGCCGCAGACTGGCAGCCGATGGTGCCTGAGCCTTGAATGCCGGTGCACTCTGGCCTAGCCTCAGGGCAGGCAGGATGCCATGGGGGGGTAAACATGCGGAACGCGACGCCGGGAATCGCACTGCTGCTGTTCTGCGCAGGCAGTCATGCACTCGAAGCCGATTCCGGCATCGAATCACTGAAGCGCATGAGCCTCCTGGAGCTGACCCAGGTCGAAGTCACCTCGGTCTCCCGCAGCGCGCAGCCGCTGGGCGAGACCGCCGCCGCGATCGCGGTGCTGACGCGGCAGGATATCCACCGCACGGGCGCCACCAGCATTCCCGAGGTTCTGCGCGGGGTACCTGGCATCCACGTGGGGCAGCGCAATGCCAACAGCTGGGCCGTGGCCTCGCGCGGTTTCAGCAGCATCAATTCCGAAAAGCTGCTGGTGCTCAGCGACACCCGCAGCATCTACACCCCGCTGTTTTCCGGCGTGCAGTGGGATGTGCAGAACTACGTGATGGAGGACATCGAACGTATCGAGGTGATCCGCGGTCCGGGTGCAACCCAATGGGGATCCAATGCCGTCAACGGCGTGATCAACATCACCACCCGCAAGGCGGGGGATACGCAGGGCCTGTATGCGCAGGCTGGCACCGGCAGCGAGGATCGTGCCAGGCTGGCGCTGCGCTATGGCGGTCGCGTCGGCGCGGGCCACTATCGTGTCTTCGGGCAATACTTCGAGCGCGACAGCAGCGAGCTGGCCGCCCCTGCAGCCAGCCCCGACGACTGGCGCATGGCACACCTGGGCTTCCGCGCCGACTGGCAATCCGGACCGCGTGATGAGCTCACGCTGCAGGGCGACTGGTACGACGGCCGCATGGGGCAGATCGGACCGGCGGTGGTCATCATCGGCCGACCCGGTCCGACACTGCCGCTGCATGCGAAGCAGCACGGTGGCAATGTGCTGGGACGGTGGCAGCGCACGCTCGCTGCCGATTCCACCATCAAACTGCGCGCCTACTTCGATCACACGCGCCGCGATGATCCCAGTTTTCTTGATTCGCTCGACACATTCGACATCGATTTCCAGCACGATTTCGCGGTGGATATCCACCGGCTCAGCTGGGGACTGAACTACCGCTACACGGACAACCGCAATACCGGCAAGGGCATCTTCGCGGTTGATCCGCCCCAGTCGGGCGATACCCTTTACGGTGGCTACCTGCAGGACCAGGTGGCCTTGCGCGAATGGCTGCAGCTCACGGTGGGCACGAAGCTGGAGCAGAACGACTTCAGCGGCTTCGAGATCCAGCCCAGCGTGCGGATGGCGGCATTCCTGCCGCATGGCCAGACCGCCTGGGCGGCGGTATCGCGCGCAGCCAGGGTGCCCACGCGGCTGGAGCGCGACGTCGCCATCGAGGTCACGCCGCCGGGAGAAGATCCATCCTTGCAGTTGCTGGGCAACCGCGCATTCAAATCAGAAGAGCTGCTGGCCTACGAGCTGGGTTATCGCCGGCAGGTCTCCCCGACGCTGGCAGTCGACCTGGCGACATTCCTCAACCGGTATCGGGGACTGGCCTCGCTGGAAATCGGGGATCCCTACATCGACGATGGCCGCGAGGTTGTGCCCATCATCAACCAGAACCTCACTGATGGTCGCGCACTGGGTGCGGAGGCGCTGGTGAGTTATTCACCCCATGCAAGCTGGCGATTCACGGCCAGCTATTCCTACCTGGACGTCAATATCGATCCGCGTGGACAGGATGCAAATCGCGGCCAGTTCGCGGACGGTTCCACGCCCCGCCATCAGCTGGGGCTGCGCGCCGCGGTCGACCTCGGTGCCCTGCAGCTGGATGCTTTCCTGCGCCAGGTTTCCCGCATCCGTCGCGAACCCCAGATCGTCAGCGGGGAGGGCATCGATGGCTACACAGACCTCGATCTGCGTCTGGCCTGGAGCCGCCGGCAGCTCGAGTTCGTGCTGGCGCTGCAGAACCTGCTGCATCACGACAGGGTGGAGTTCGGAGCGCCGGAACAGCGCGGCGGAGTGGAACGCAGCCTGCGTGCCACCCTGATCTGGCGCACGGGCGGCGCGCAGTAGCCTAGTGGGGGCCGGTGCCGTCGCTGGCGCCGCTGCCCCAGTCCTCGTGCGCGCGTGAGATCACGTAGGCATGCACGGCCTCGACATCCTCCACCGAGAGGATGTCTGCAAAGCTGGCCATGCCCTTCTGCAGCCGCAGGCCCTTGAGCACGATGTCGTTGAACTGCGCATGGGTGGCCTGGTCCATGTAACGCAGGTCCTTCAGGCCGCCCACCGCCAGCTGGCCATGGCATTGCGCGCAGGTGCGGGCGAAGACCTCGCCACCCTTGCGGATGGTGGCTTCGCTGGCGCGTAGCGGCGGGGGATTGGGAATGGGCTGGGCTGGCGGCAGGGGCGGCAGGGCCGTGGTGCCACCGAGCTTGAACACCAGCAGGCGTGCGGCAGCACGATTTTGCGCCGTACCCGCGCCACGTTCGATCTGGGCGGCGCCACCACCCCAGCCCGCATTCACCGCGATGTACTGCTCGCCATCCAGCTCGTAGCTGATGGGGCCGGACACCGGCGCCGACTGCACCGGCATTTCCCAGACCAGCTTGCCATCGGTGGCGCGGAAGGCGGCAAAGGTCTGTTTCGTAGTGCCTTCGAAGACCAGGTTGCCCGCCGTGGCGAGCACGCCGCCATTGCCGTGGCGGGGCAGGGGCACGCGCCAGCGCGCTTCCTGCTTCACCGGATCCCAGGCCACGAGCCCGGCGTTTTCCTTCTCGGCCGCCTCGCGTGTGAGCGCCATGCGCTTCTGCAGCGCGGGTCCGGAATAACCACCCCAGCCGCTGTTGGAACGGAAGGGCTGTGGCGTGAAGTCCGGATCGAAGGCGTAGACGAACCAGTGCTCGTAATAAGGGAAGTAGGCCAGCCCGGTCTCCGGGCTGTAGGCCATGGGGAACCAGTTGTGCGCACCGCCCGGGCCGGGTGTGACCAGGACAGGGTCGGTGCCGGCATGGGCCGCGGGATTGATGGTGGGCCTGCCGGTGGTCTTGTCGATGCCGGTGGTCCAGTTCACCGGCACGTGGTTCTGCGCCGAGATCAGCTCGCCCGTGGCGCGGTCGATCACGTAGAAGAACCCGTTCTTCGGCGCATGCATCAGCACCTTGCGCGGCCGGCCCTCGATGGTGAGGTCGGCCTGCACGATGGACTGTGTGCAGGTGTAGTCCCAGTCTTCCTCGGGCGTTTCCTGGTAATGCCAGCGATACGCACCGGTCTTCGCATCCACTGCGACGATGGAACAGAGGAAGAGATTGTCGCCGCCCTGCGGACTGCGATGCCTGTGCGCCAGTGGCGAGCCGTTGCCGGTGCCGATGTACACCAGCTGCAGCGCCGGATCGTAGGCAATGGAATCCCACGCCGTGCCGCCGCCGCCGAGCTTCCACCACTCGCCGGTCCAGGTCTTTGCGGCCATTGCCATCGCGCTGTCGGATGCCGCGCCATCCGGACCCTGCGAAGGATCGCCCGGCACCAGCCAGAACTTCCAGCGGAACTCGCCGGTGTCTGCATCCCAGGCGCTCACGAAGCCGCGCACGCCAAGGTCCGCGCCGCCGTTGCCCACCACTACGAGGCCGTCGAATACGCGCGGCGCACCGGTGATCGACCAGGGCTGGGAACGCTCGAAAGTGGAGGCTTCCCATGCGGGCCGGCCATTCTTCGCATGCAGCGCGATCAGCCGCCCGTCGAGCGTGGCGATGATCACCTTGTCCTTCCAGAAAGCGAGCCCCCGCGCCACCGGCTCGCAGCAGGCGATGCGCCCGTAGTCGCGTGGCACCTGCGGATCGTAGGTCCACAGCAGCCGGCCGGTTTTTGCATCGTGGGCGTAGGCCACGTTCCAGGCACTGATGTTGTAGATCACCCCATCCACGAACAGCGGCGTGGCTTCGACACCGCGATAAGTATCCAGGTCCGCGAACCAGGCCAAACCCAGTTGCGACACATTGGATTCATTGATGGCCTTCAGCGGACTGAAGCGCTGCGCCGCGTAGTCCCGGCCATCCATCAGCCACTGCCCCGGTTCGGCAGCCGCATTTTGCAAGCGGGCTGCATCCACCACGGCGGCCTTGCCGCCGGCACCCGGGCCGCCCTGGCAGGCGGTGAAGACGAGCAGGGAGGTCGCCAGCGCAAGGCAGGCGATGCCCCCGAGGTGTTGTATTCTCATCCCGGAATCCTAAAGGAAGTGGGGGTCATGGAAACAGTTTCCTCAAGCCGCGGGCGCCGAATCCGCAGGCTTTCTGCCGTGGTTTCACTGGTCGCGCTTTCGCTCGGTGCGTGCGCGGCGCAGCCTTCCCAGCCCGCCGGCCGTGGCGACATCGTCATCGACGGCAGGAACGTGCATCCGGAAAGCATCACTTCATCCGCTGACGGCTCGCTGTTCATCGGCAGCATGTCCGGCACCGTGTACCGCGCGGGTCCGCAGGATCGGGTGGCGCGGCCTTTCATCACGCCCAATGCGGAAAATGGCCTGCGTGCCACTTACGGCGTGCTGGCCGATGACCGGGGCGGACGCCTGTGGGTGTGCTCCGTGGCTCCGTTCGGACCCTCGCCCGGGCCGCAGCAGCCCTCCGCGGTGGTGGCCTTCGACCTGAAGACGGGCGCGCTGGCGGGTCGCTGGCCCTTCCCCGCGCCGGGCGGCACCTGCAATGACATCGCGATCGCCGCCGATGGCGCAGCCTATGCCACCGACACGCCGGGCGGCCGCATCCTGAAGCTGGCGAAGGGCGGCAGCGTGCTGGAAGTGGTGGCCAGCCACCAGAGCCTGCGCGGCATCGACGGCATCGCCTTCGGTCCGCGCGGCGAGATGTACATCAACAACGTGCAGCGCCATGAGCTCTGGCGTGTGGAGCTCACTGCCAATCCGGCGGAGCCGAAGCTCACGCTGCTTGAGGCATCGCAGAAAATGGAAGGCCCGGACGGGCTGCGCCCCATCGGCGGCAACCGCTTCCTGCAGGCCGAAAGCTCCGGCGGCCGCATCACCCTGGTGACCATCGATGGCGATCGGGCCGAGATCAAGTTGATCCAGCAACTGCAGTCCACGCCGGGCGTGACGCTGGTGGGCAGCACCATCTACACCATCGACGGCAAGATCGATTACCTGATCAAGCCGGAGCTGCGCGGGCAGGACCCGGGCGAGTTCCGGGCCATCGCGATTCCCATGCCGCGCTGAGGCGGCAAAGAGGTCTTCATGAGAAAGCTCACTGTATTCCTGCTGGTTGCATCTGCAGCGTTGTCTGTGCAGGCACGTGCTCCCGGCGAGCGCACGGCCTGGCAGAAGGTGGAGTGCGACCACGCCTGCCTGTCGCAGTGGACGCGTGATTATGTTGCCGCGCTGGTGAAGCGTGATGCCTCGCAGCTCAAGCAGCACAAGTCGTTGCGCTTCACGGAGAACAATGTCGAACTGAAGTTCGGCAAGGAAGGACTCTGGGCCACGGCGACTGGCGTTTCGCCGAAAGCGATGATCGCTGCCGACGCGGAGACAGGCAATGCCGCCTGGCTGGGCACCGCCGAGGAGAACGGCAAGCCGGTGTACTTCGCGCTGCGGCTGGCCGTGCGCGATGGCCAGCTGGCCGAAGCCGAGACAGTCGTGGTGCGCAACACCGGCCTGCCGCTGCCTTTCTTCGATGTGACCAAGGTGGAGCACGATCCCACCTTCAACGAGATCCTGCCACCCGAGCAGCGCCGCTCGCGCGCGCGCCTGCGTGCGGTGGCCGATGGTTACTTCAACACCGTGGAGGTCAATGACGGGGTGATCTTCACGCCCTTCGCCCCGGACTGCGGACGGCTGGAGAACGGCATCCTCACCACCGCAGCCAGTGCCGGAGCCATGGCGGCTTCCACTTCGCCGGGTTGCGAGGCGGGACTCAAGACTGGCATGTACCGCATCAACAAGCGCATCCGCGAGCGGCGTTATCCGCTGATCGACGTGGAGCGCGGTGTGGTGGTGGCCACCGGCTTCTTCGACCACGCCAACGAGTGGGACCGCTACAAGCTCAACGATGGCCGCGAGATGAACACGGCGCTGAAGTGGCCGAACTCCATCTCGCTGATCGAGGCGTTCCGCGTGCGCGATGGCGCCATTCACCGCATCGAGGCTGTGTTCAGCTACGTGCCGCACATGATGCACAACCCGTTCTACTCCTATCCGCCCGCGCCGCCGCCCACCGCAGAAGATGATCCCGACGCGAAGGTGCGCTGTGACAAGGCCTGCCTCGAGGCGCTGGCCGCGCGTTTCATGACCGCAATGGCCGCGCAGAAGCCGCAGGACGTTCCCTGGGCGCGCGACGTGAAGTTCACCGAGAACGGCGTGGGCATCCAGGTGGGCGAGGGCATCTGGGGTTCCATCCGCAGCAAATCGGATTTCGGCGTCACCGTGGCGGATGCGGGTGCCGGCACTGTTACCTGGTATGGCCTGATCTACGACCACGATGCACCGGCCTATGCCGGCGTGCGGCTGAAGGTGAAGGGATCGCTGGTGAGCGAGGCCGAGGTGATCGTGGCCCGCGAGCGCAATCCCGGTCCCTGGGCCAGTCCGAAGGCATTCCAGCCGAATGCGCTGTTCAGCAGTGTCGTGGACAAGTCACAGCGCAGCGCGCGCCGCGCGCTCATCTCTGCGGTAGAGGGCTATGCGAAGAGCATCACCGGCGACGGCAAGGTGCAGGTCCGCTTTGATGCCGGATGCACCCGCGCCGAGAACGGACAAGTGGTGACCAGCGGCGAAGTGGGCTCCATCGGACTGGTGAAGTCACCGGGCAAATATGCCCAGGGCTGCGAAGCACAGTTGAAGCTGGGCCTGTACCAGCCGCTGGATCGCCTGCGTGGCCGGCGTGTGCTGGCGGTGGATGAAGAACGTGGTCTGGTGGTGGCCACTGCCATTGCCGACTTCAACCTCGCGCAGCGCAAGTACCGGCTTGCCGATGGCCGCGAGGTGGAAAGCGAAGCTTTCCATGCCATGTCGCGCGAGCTGTTCGAGGTCTACAAGATTGTCGAGGGCCGC
>JALYWF010000162.1 GCA_030852845.1 Pseudomonadota bacterium | reverse complement strand
TTCAGGTTCACACCAATGAACAACCCGGCCAGCAGCACGGCAAGCGCCCACCACTGCACCGCATATCCCACATGCCGCTCCGGCGGCAGTCCCGACGGCGCCCAGTCCCGAAGATAACCGGGGGTGGCACCGTCATCCAGCATCAGCACCACCGGCAGCATGGGCGCGCCATAGGCTGCCTCCAGCTGCGCCAGCGTGGGGAAACTGGCCACACGCGGCCAGGTTCCCGTCAGCGGCGGACCGACCCGGCCGGAGGCCAGTCCCGCCACCGGCAGCGCGCCGATGCGGCCGGTGATCGTCCATGGCAGCGGTGCGTCTTCCGGCAGCCGCACATCGGGCAGCTGCTCGCGAAAGCCGCTGAAGGGCACCCAGCCGCGGTTCACCAGCAGGTGGCTGCCTTCGGCCAGCCGCAGCACCGTGAGCACGTAGTAACCCGGTGCGCCGTGATGCGAGATGTTCTCCAGCAGGAACTGCCGCCCGCCATCCGGCTCACCCGCGATGCGCACCCGCGCATAGCGCGGCAGGTTCGCCAGCGACGCGGCGCTGGCCTCGATGGCCGGCGCATCGCCACGGGCGAATTCATCCCACTGTGCCTGGCGTGCCTGCCCGCGGTTCCACTGCCAGAAGCCCAGCGAGATCAGCAGCGGCAGCGCCAGCGCCGTGAGCAGCACCAGGTACCAGCGGGGCGTGAACCGCCAGGCCATCCTATAATCGCTCCATGGATGCACGACTCATTGTCATCGCCGTACTCGCGCTGGTTGTCGCATCCCTGGGCTCGGCCCTGTTCCAGCTCGCCCGCGGCGGCGATTCCGCCAGGCTGCTGCGCGCCCTCACCTGGCGCGTGGGCCTGTCGGTGGGCCTGTTCCTGACGCTGCTCGTGCTGTGGCGGATGGGTGTCATCCGCCCGCACGGCGGTCCCTAGGATCGCGTCAGATCCAGTAGACGAAGACGAACAGGATCAGCCAGACCACGTCGACGAAGTGCCAGTACCAGGCCACCGCCTCGAAGGCGAAGTGCCGGTCTGCCGTGAAGTGGCCGCGCATGGCGCGACCCCAGATCACCGTCAGCATGATCGCGCCCACCGTCACATGCAGGCCGTGGAAGCCGGTGAGCATGAAGAAGGTGGCGCCGTAGATGCCGGTGCCCATCGTCAGCCCCAGCTCGTGCCAGGCGTGCATGTATTCGGTGGCCTGCAGGTACACGAACACAAAACCCAGCATCCAGGTGGCAGCCAGGAAGATCTTGAGCACCGCGCGGTTGCCGGCACGCAGCGCGTGGTGCGCGATGGTGATGGTCACGCCCGAGGTGAGCAGGATGATGGTGTTCCACAGCGGCAGGCCGAAGGCCGGGATGGTCTGGAAGCTGCCATCGGCCTGGCCGCCCACGGTGGCCGGGCCATTGGTGGGCCAGGCGGCGTCGAACTCCGGCCACAGCAGCAGGCCGTTGAAGATCTTCACGCCCTCGCCCGACAGCCATGGCACCGACAGCTGGCGCGCATAGAAGAGTGCCCCGAAGAACACCCCGAAGAACATCACCTCGGACATGATGAACCAGATCATGCCCATGCGGAAACTGCGGTCCACATCGAGGTTGTAGTAGCCGCGCTGGTTCTCGTCGATCACGGTGCGGAACCAGAAGAAGAACAGCGACGCCAGCAGCAGCGCGCCGGGAATGAACGACCAGGCGCCGGTCCAGCCGTTGAGGAAGCCGACCACGCCGGACATCAGCACGAACAGCGTCACCGAGCCGTAGATGGGCCACGGGCTGCTGTGCGGAACGTAATAGCGGCTTGCGTCGTGCGCTGCGGTATGTGTGCTCATATCCCTGTCGTCTGTCAGCGGAAAGTGGTCAGCGCCGCCACCGGCGCCTGCGTGTCGTAGAAAGTGTAGGCCAGCGTGATGCGTTCAACGTGCTTCGGCAGTGCCGGGTCGACGAAGAACCGCACGGGCATGTGTTTGGTCTCGCCCACCGTGAAATGCTGCGGCGTGAAGCAGAAGCACTCGGTCTTGCGGAACCAGGCGCTGGCGCTGGCCGGCGCCACGTCGGGCACGGCCTGCGCCCAGGTGTCCGCGCCGGTGTTGTTCACCGCCAGGAAATTCGCCTCGTAGAGCCGCCCCGGATGCACCTGGATGCTGCGCACCTCGGGCTTGAAGTCCCACTTGCCCACGCTGGGCAGGTTGGCCACGAAGTCCACCACCACCGTGCGCGATTCATCCACCGTGGATGGCAGGCTGGCCGCCGTCACCAGGCCATCGCGGCTGCCGGCGCCGGTGATCTCGCAGAACACGTCATACAGCGGCACCAGCGCGAAGCCGAAGGCGAACGCGCCCAGCGCCACCACGCCCAGCTTCAGGGCCAGGCGACGGTGGGCAGCAGGCTTGCGGTCTGGCGTGCTCATCCGTTGCGGTTGACGAAGGCGATGATGAAGGCCACGTAGACGAACACGGCGAACAGCGCCAGCTTGATGGCCGTGGAACGGGCCCGCCTGCGGCGGGCCGCGATCGCTTCCGGACTCATGTCAGGCTGCGTCGCCACGTTCATGCTCAGTGGGCCGTGCCCTTGGTGCCGCGCGCCACCATGTCGGCATTGGGCGGATCAGACCATGAGTGGTACGGCGCCGGCGAGGCCACTTCCCATTCCAGGCCATACGCGCCTTCCCACACCCGGTCGGCCGCCTTCTCGCCGCGCTTCAGGCACTGCAGGATGGCCAGCGGGAACAGCAGCTGCGACAGGCCGAAGCCGAACGCGCCGATGGACGACACCATGTTCCACTCGGAGAACTGCGTGTTGTAGTCCGGGATGCGGCGCGGCATGCCGGCCAGGCCCAGGAAGTGCTGCGGGAAGAACAGCACGTTCACGAAGATGGCCGACAGCCAGAAATGCGCCTTGGCCAGCGTCATGTTGTACATGCGCCCGCTCCACTTCGGCAGCCAGTAATACACCGCGCCCATCAGCGAGAAGATGGCGCCCGGCACCAGCACGTAGTGGAAGTGCGCCACCACGAAGTAGGTGTCGTGGTACTGGAAGTCCGCCGGCACGATGGCCAGCATCAGGCCCGAGAATCCGCCGATGGTGAACAGGAACAGGAAGGCCACGGCGAACAGCATCGGCGGTTCGAAGGTGATCGAGCCCCGCCACATCGTGGCCGTCCAGTTGAACACCTTCACGCCGGTGGGCACCGCGATCAGCATCGTGGTGAGCATGAAGAACATCTGGCCGGCCAGCGGCATGCCCACCGTGAACATGTGGTGCGCCCACACGATGAACGACAGGAAACCGATGGACGCGGTGGCGTACACCATCGACTCGTAGCCGAACAGCGGCTTGCGCGAGAACGCCGGGATGACCTCTGACACCACGCCGAAGGCCGGCAGGATCAGGATGTACACCTCGGGGTGCCCGAAGAACCAGAAGATGTGCTGGTAGAGCACCGGGTCACCGCCGCCGGCGGCGCTGAAGAAGGTGGTGCCGAAGAAGTGGTCGGTGAGCAGCATGGTCACCGCGCCGGCCAGCACCGGCATCACCAGGATCAAGAGGTATGCGGTGATCAGCCAGGTCCACACGAACAGCGGCATCTTCAGCAGCGTCACGCCGGGGGCGCGCATGTTCATGATGGTCACGATCACGTTGATGGCGCCCATGATCGAGCTCACGCCCATCAGGTGCACCGCGAAGATGGCCATGGGCAGCGCGTCACCACCCTGCACGGTGAGCGGCGGGTAGAGCGTCCAGCCGCCGGCCGGCGCGCCGCCGGGCACCACGAAGGTGAGCAGCATCAGCAGGAAGGCGAAGGGCAGGATCCAGAAGCTGAAGTTGTTCATGCGCGGCAGCGCCATGTCGGGCGCGCCCACCTGCAGCGGGATCATCCAGTTGGCAAGACCCACCCATGCCGGCATCACGCCGCCGAAGATCATGAAGATCGCGTGCATGGTCGTCATCGAGTTGAAGAACTGCGGATCGACGAACTGCAGGCCGGGCTGGAACAGCTCGGCGCGGATCACGAAGGCGAACAGGCCGCCGATGAAGAACATCGTCAGGCCGAACACCATGTACATGGTGCCGATGTCCTTGTGATTGGTGGTCAGCACCCAGCGCTGGATGAAGCTCTTCGGCGGGCCGTGGTGGCCGTGGTCATCGTGTGCGGCGGCGCCGGAATGGTCGGTGTGCGTTGCGTGGGCCATGATGCTTGCTCGTCTCTCGAATTCGTTGGCGTGCGGTTACGGTCAGCCAGCAGTGCCGGCCGCCGATGCGGCTGCGACGGCGGCGGTGCCGCCAGCGGCCGTGGCGCCGGGGGTCTCGGCGGGCTGGGCGCGCTTGGATTCCAGCCAGGCTGCGTAGTCGGCTTCGCTCAGCGCCTCCACCACGATGGGCATGAAGGCATGGTCGCGGCCGCACAGCTCGGTGCACTGCCCGCGGTACACGCCGACCTTGTCCGGCTGGATCTGGAACCACATCTCGTTGACCATGCCCGGGATGGCGTCCTTCTTGATGGCCAGCTCCGGCACCCACCAGGCGTGGATCACATCCTGCGAGGTGACCAGCAGGCGCACCTTCTTGCCGACGGGCACCACCAGGCGGTTGTCCACTTCGAGCAGGTAGTTCGGCACATCGCCCGGCTTCACTGACGAATCGCGCTGGCGGGCGGCGTTGCTGTCACGTGCCAGCGTGGAGAAGAAACTCACGCCCTCGTCCAGGTATTCGTACTGCCACTTCCACTGGTAGCCGGTGACCTTGATATTGATGTCGGTGGCGCTGGCATCCTCGATGCGGATCAGGGTGCGCGCGGCCGGCACGGCCATCGCCACCAGGATGAGCACGGGAATGCCGGTCCACAGGATCTCAGCCTTGGTGCTGTGGAGCAGGTTCTGGTCGGCCACCGCTCCCTGCGACTTCCGGAACTTCACCAGCGAATAGATCATCACGCCGAACACGGCCACGCCGATCAGGGTGACCACCCAGAAGATCGTCATGTGCAGGCCATGGATCTCGCCCGAAAGCGTGGTTGCACCCTTGGGCATGTTGAGGCCGGACCAGGCGGCATGAGCGGGCGCGGCGAGCGCAGCCAGGACTGCGGCGCAGCCTGCGAATACGGATTTCCGAAGCATCTATGAACCTTGAATAAGTCGGTGATCTGTATGGGGCAAGCGCCGTTCTGGCCCCCGCCCATCATTGACTGGGCAGTATACCCGTTGGCGCGTTCCACAGCAGCGGGCATGGGAGGCGCTCGAGCAGGGCATCGCGGCAGGCGGGGCCGTCGGCGAAGGTGGGGTCGACGGGATTGGCGATCCAGCCGGCCAGCGGCAGGCCGCTGGCGCGGATGGCCCCGGCGGTGAGCAGCGCGTGGCTGAGGCAGCCGAGGCGCAGGCCGACTACCAGCACCACGGGCAGCCCGAGGCGCAATGCGACGTCCTGCATGGTGGGGCCGGGGGTGCCTGGGGCGGGCGACGGGCCGATTGGAGCAAGCCACCCGCCTGCACCTTCGGCGACGATGACCTCTGATTGGGCCCGTATCGCGTCAAATGCCGCCCTGATCAGGTCCAGATCGATGCTCACCCCGGCGCGTGCGGCCGCCAGGTGGGGTGAGGTGGCCTCCGGCAAGCACACCGGATTCACCAGCTCGTAGGGCAGGCGGACATTGGCGGCGGCGGCCAGATCCAGGGCGTCGTCGTTGCGCCAGCCATGCGAAGTCATCTGGGCGCCCGCCGCCACCGGCTTCATGCCGGCGGCGCGCAGTCCGCTGGCGGCCAGGGCCGCCAGCAGCCGAGTGGCCACCCAGGTCTTGCCGATCCCCGTATCGGTGCCGGCGATGAACACGCCCTGGCGCAGCAGCGGTTGCAGGTCGGGTAGGTTCATCGGCGCCGCGCCAGCTGCGCGCGCAGGGATTGCACGTCTATGCGCGTCTCGCCCGGGCCAGCGGCAGATGCCGGTTCCGGACTGTGTTCCGGCGCCCACGCCACCGCGTACACCACCTGCCAGGTGGCCGGCAGTCCGGGCGGACGACGCAGTGATTCGTACTGCGCCTGCATCCGCGCGAAAGCCGCGCGACCGGTGAGGCCGCGGGCGCGCCGCGCATCCACATTGCGGGCGCCGAGGGATTTCAGTTCGCGCATCAGGGCCTGTGCGTCGGTGTAGTGATGCAGGTGACGGTCCACGTCCAGCACCGGCTCGAGGAAGCCGGCACGTTGCAGGGCACCGCCCAGGTCATGCACATCAACGAAGTCGATCACGTGCACGCCCGCGTCGGCCGCGCTCCAGGCCGTACGCATTTCCTGCAGCGTTTCCGGACCGAAGCTGCTGAGCAGCAGCAGGCCGCCAGGCCGCAGCACGCGCCGCATCTCGGCCAGCGCGGCATCCGGTGGCTGCAGCCATTGCAGCATCAGGTTGCTGAACACCAGGTCGAAGGCCGCGGTGTCGAACGGCAGTTGCCGCGCATCGGCTTCGACGCAGCGGATGCGGCGCCAGATGCGGCTGTGGCGCCGCGCGGCGCGCACCATGGGCGCGGCAATGTCGGTGGCGGTGACCGCCGCGCGCGGGAACCGGCGCTTGATTTCCAGCGCGGCATGACCCGTGCCCGCGCCCAGGTCGAGCACTGCGCGCGGAGGCGTCCTGCACAGTGTGAGGCGCGAGAGCAGCTCTTCACGCACCTGCGCCTGCAGCCAGGCGGCTGCATCGTAGCTCGCGCTGGCCGCGCCGAAGCTGCGCGCCACGGCGCGCGGATCCAGGTCCGTCATCGCATCGCTTCCGGCGGCAGGGTGGCGATGAACTCGCGGATGGCCGCTGCCACCTGCGCATGATGCGAGATGAACGGCGCGTGTCCGGCGCGCGCGATTTCCAGCAGCCGGGCGCCAGGCAGCGCCTGCGCCAGCCAGCGCGCGGCGGCGGGCAATGTCACGCGGTCGTTGCGTCCGGCGATGACCAGCGCCGGCTGATGCACGGCAGCCAGCAGTGGGCGCAGGTCCACCTCAGCGAGCAGACGCAGTCCGGCCAGCAGTGCTTCGCGACGCGGCTGGCCCTGCGCCGCCAGCGCGGCCTGCAGTTCCCCCAGCGTCTGGTCGGCCTGCTGTGTGCCGCGCACCTGCAGCCAGAGGAAGTCCTCGATCAGCTGCTGCCAGTCACGCTGCACCATGTCCTCGAACAACTGCAGTGTGGCCGGATCCGCGCCAGCCGGCCAGTCGGCGCTGCGCTGGAACCTGGGCGAGGCCGACATCAGCACCAGCGCCGTGATGCGCGCTGGATGCTGTGCGGCCAGCGCCATCGCGATCTTCGCTCCCATGGACCAGCCTGCCAGCATGCAGCGTGGTGGCAGCGCGGCGAGCACCGCGGTGCACTGCGCGTCGAAGCCGGCCGCATCATCCGACCAGGGGCTGCGGCCGTAGCCCGGCAGGTCGATGGCCCAGCTCTGCAGCGGGATCTGCCCTGCCGCAGGGGCTGCAAGATCGGCACGCAGGTGGTCGAACACACGCAGGTTCATGGCCCAGCCGTGCAGCATCACGATGGGCACGGCGGCGCCGTCACTGCCTGCGCTGCGCTCGACATGCAGCGGCGCAATGCTCACGGCACACCTTCCGCGCGCAGGGCGGTGGCTGCCGGCACCTCGGCAAGGCTGGCTTGCAACGCATCCAGCAAACCATCCACCTCGGCCTCGCCGTGTGCCGTGGAAAGCGTCACGCGCAGCCGCTCCGTACCGGCGGGCACAGTGGGTTGCCGGATCGCGCCCACCCAGTAGCCACGCCGCAGCAAGGCTTCGCTCGTGGCCACGCAGGCGGCGGCACCGGCCACACGGAGTGGCTGGATCGCGGTCGCGGAGACGGCCAGCGGCAAGCCCCGCGCCTGGGCACCGGCGCGGAAACGCGCGATCAGCATCGACAGTCGCTCCCGCCGCCAGGGCTCGGCGCGCACGATGGCCAGCGCCGCGCGCGTGGCCGCGGCCACCGCCGGCGGCAGCGCGGTGGTGAAGAGGTAACTGCGCGCACGCTGCATCACCAGCTCGATGACTTCGCGGTCGCCGGCCACGAAGGCGCCGAAGCTGCCGAATGCCTTGCCCAGTGTGCCCACCAGCAGGGGCACGGCCTGCGCGTCCAGCTGCGCCTGTTCTAGCACGCCGCCGCCGCGTGCACCCAGCGCCCCCAGGCCATGCGCGTCATCGACCAGCAGCCAGGCGCCGTGGCGCCGGGCGATGGCCGAAAGTCCCGCCACGGGGGCAACATCCCCATCCATGCTGAACACGCCATCGGTGGCGATCAGCGCCAGCTTCGGCTCCTGCTCCATCGCGATGCGCGCGGCTTCCTGCAGGTCGTTGTGGTGGTAACGCAGCAGCCGGGCGCCGCACTGGCGCGCGCCATCGAGCAGCGAGGCGTGGTTGAGGCGATCCTGCAGCACCACTTCACCGCGTCCGGCCAGGGCCGTGATCACGCCTGCATTGGCCATGTAGCCAGTGGAGAACAGCAGCGCGGCCTCGCGGCCGGTGAAATCCGCCAGCTCCTCTTCCAGCGCGTGGTGTTCTGCGCTGTGGCCGGTGACGAAGTGCGCCGCGCCGGCGCCGCTGCCGTAGCGCGCCGCAGCCTTGCGCAGGGCCGCGGCCAGGCGCGGATCCCCAGCGAGGCCGAGGTAATCATTGCTGCAGAAGTTGACGAGCCGGCGTCCATCCACCAGGGGAGCGGTGAGCACATCGGAGGCATACGCCTCCACGCAGCGACGCATGCGCCGCTCACCGCGGGCATGCAGCGTCGCCAGCGCGGCCGACACCGCTGCCTCGTTGCGCTTCATGGCATGTGCCTGCGCGTGGCCACCGCCTCGGCTAGCCGCGTGCGTCCGTCTGCTGCTGGGTTTCCGACTCGATCTGCAGCCTGGCCAGCAGCTGGCGGTCGCGCTCCACGTCCGGGTTGCCGGTGGTCAGCAGCTTCTCGCCATAGAAGATGGAGTTCGCGCCGGCGAGGAAGGCCAGCGCCTGCAGCTCATCGTTCATGGCCTCGCGCCCGGCCGACAGCCGCACCTGTGCCTGCGGCATCAGGATGCGCGCCACCGCAATGGTGCGCACGAATTCGAAGCCGTCCACCGCCTGCGCTTCATCAGCCTTGCCTTCCAGCGGCGTGCCCTTCACCTGCACCAGCTGGTTGATGGGCACGCTCTGCGGATGCTCGGGCAGGTTCGCCAGCGTGGCCAGCATGCCGGCGCGGTCGCGGCGCGTCTCGCCCATGCCCACGATGCCGCCGCTGCACACCTTCAGGCTGGCGTTGCGCACGGCCTCCAGCGTGTCGAGGCGATGCTGGTAGGTGCGGGTGGAGATGATCTCCTTGTAGAACTCCGGCGAGGAATCCACGTTGTGGTTGTAGTAGTCCAGGCCCGCGTCCTTCAGCTCGCTGGCCTGTTCGGGCGTGAGCATGCCCAGGGTGGCGCAGGTCTCCAGGCCCAGCGCGCCCACCTCGCGGATCATCGTGGCGATGCGCTCGATGTCCTTCTTCTTCGGCGAGCGGAACGCCGCGCCCATGCAGAAGCGCGTGGCGCCGGCCGCCTGCGCCTTGCGCGCGGCCTCCACCACCGCTTCCACCGGCATCAGGTCCTCGCGCGCCACGCCGGTGTCGTAGTGCACGCTCTGCGGGCAGTAGGCGCAGTCCTCGGGACAGCCGCCGGTCTTGATCGAAAGCAGCGTGCTCATCTGCACGCGGTTGGGCGCATGCCAGGCGCGGTGCACCTGCTGGGCGCGGAAAAGGAGGTCCATGAAGGGCAGCGCGAACAGCGCCTCCACTTCGGCGAGGCTCCAGTCATGGCGCTGGGTGCTGAAGGCCTGGGGAGAAGTGGTGTCGACGGCGCGGGTATTCATGGCCCGCGATGCTCCGGGCGGCCGCGAGAGGTGTCAACTGAAGTGTGTATCCCAAGTTGACAATCGGCCCTACCGTTTCGTTTCTGCGCGAAATGGGCAAATTGGCGTCGCCTATTGAACCCGTGATGGTGACAGTCTGGATGAATGCGCCCCACGCCACCCTCCACCCGACCACCCATGCACTTCACCCGGCGCCTCGCCCAGAAGCTCACCCACCTCATCGCCCCGCCGGTCTGCATCCTCTGCAGTGGCCCGGGCCAGTGGCTGGACGAACCCTGGGGCCTGGACCTCTGCATCCACTGCGAAGCGGCCTGCCCGCGCGCCCCGCCCGAGCCGCCGCCCTGGCAGCAGGCCTTCTGCCTCTTCCGCTACGAGGACCCGGTGGACCTGATGATCCAGCGTCTGAAATTCCAGCGCGACATCGCCCAGGCGCGGGTACTGGGCACCCTGTTCGCGCGTGCCTGGCAGGCACAAGGGCGGGACCGCCCGGAATGCATCGTGCCCATGCCCCTGCATCGCTCGCGTTACGTTGAACGCGGCTTCTGCCAGACCACCCTTCTGGCCAGGCATATCGCCCGACGCCTGGGCCGCGCCGGCCAGCCGCCCGTGCCGGTGCGCACCGACCTGCTGCTGCGGGTGCGGGCCACCCGCGCGCAGAGCGGCCTGGACGCGGCCGAGCGGGCCCGCAACCTCCAGCACGCCTTCGCCTGCCGGAGGGATCGCCCCGTGCCGCGGCACCTGGCCCTGCTCGACGACGTGCTGACCACCGGCCACACCGCCAGCACCGCCATCGCGCTGCTCCACGACGCCGGCGTGGAGCGCGTGGACCTGTGGTGCTGCGCCCGGGCCCTGCGCCTGGACGGTTCCGGGCAGCAGGTACCGCCGCCCCTCTGAGGGGAGAGGCAGACCCTATCTGCTACCCTTGGCCGCCCGCCCCTGCGCATTTTCCGCCTTGGCCACCCCGCACCACATCACCGCCGCCCATGCCCCCGGTCGCTGGAGGCTCTACTACGAGCTGACCAAGCCCCGCGTGGTGGCGCTGATCGTGCTCACCTCGGTGGTCGGCTCGCTGCTGGCCGTGCCCGGCATGCCGCCGCTGGACCTGCTGCTGTTCGGCAACCTGGGCATCGCCATGGCCGCCGCGAGCGCCGCCACGCTGAACCAGCTGCTGGATGCACGCATCGACTCGAAGATGGCGCGCACCCGCACCCGGCCGCTGCCCACCGGGGGATTGTCCGAAAGCCAGGCGCTGGGTTTCGCGGCAATCCTGTGCGCGGCCTCGATGCTGATCCTGTGGCTGCTGGTGAATCCGCTCACCGCGCTGCTCACCTTTGCCTCGCTGATCGGCTATGCGGTGATCTACACGCTGTGGCTGAAGCGTGCCACGCCGCAGAACATCGTGATCGGTGGCGCTGCGGGTGCCGCCCCGCCGGTGCTGGGCTGGGCGGCCATCACCAACACCGTGGATCCGCATGCGCTGCTGCTGTTCCTCATCATCTTCGCCTGGACGCCGCCGCATTTCTGGGCACTGGCCATCGCGCGCCGCGACGACTACGCCAAGGTGAACATCCCCATGCTGCCGGTGACGCATGGGGTGGAATTCACCCGGCTGCATGTGCTGCTCTACACCATCATCCTGGTGCTGGTGACGCTGCTGCCCTGGCTCACCGGCATGACCGGCCTGATCTACCTGCTGGCGGCGGTGGGGCTCAACGCGGCCTTCCTGGCCTATGCCGTGAAACTCAAGCGCTCCACCCAGCGCGAGCTGCCCATGCGGGTGTTCAGGTTTTCCGTGCAATACCTGATGTGGCTGTTCCTGGCGCTGCTGGTGGACCACTACCTGCCGGTGCACGTGGTGTAATGAGGCCCGAGGAGATGCTGTGATGAAGATCGCGCGACTGCTGCCGTCCCTGCTGATGCTGGCCGTGTTGTCCGTCCCGACGCCGCTGCTGGCGCAGCTGCGCTTCCAGGAAGGGCGGCACTACACCACCGTGCCAGCCCCGAAGGCTTCCGGGCTCGCGCCGGCGGGCAAGGTCGAAGTCACCGAAGTGTTCTCCTATGTCTGCAGCCATTGCTACGAGTGGCAGGGCCTGGTCGATGGACTGAAGGCCTCGTTGCCGCAGGATGCCGTGCTCACCTACGTGCATGCGGGTTTCAACCAGTACTGGCCGCTGTTCCAGCGCGCGCATCTTGCGGCGCAGAAGCTGGGCGTCGCCGACCGCAACCACAAGCGCATGTTCACCGCCGTCTGGGAGACCCACGAGTTTCCCTTCCTCGACAAGACCACGGGCCGTCCGCTGGCGACCGCGCCCACCATGGCTGATTTTGCGCGCTTCTACGCCAAGGGCGGCGGCGTCACCGAAGCCGAATTCCTGAAGGCCACCACTTCACCGGAGATCAACGCCGCCGTGGATCGCACCGAAGCGCTGGTCAAGGGCTGGCGCGTGAGCGGCACGCCCTCCTTCCTGGTCGGCGGTCGTCACATGGTGGCTCCCGAATCGGTTTCCAGCGAGAAGGAACTGCACGAACTGGTCGGTTTCCTGGTGTCCCTCGAACGCAGCCGCCTGAGGAAGCCGGCGCCCCCGGCAAAGTAGGAGCTCCCGTGCACGTCGAACGCCTCTGGCCGGATACCAGCCTGCGCAACTACCACTACCTGGTGGTGTGCACCGAGACCGGCGATGCGCTGGCGGTCGATCCCTTCGACGCGCAGCTGATGCTCGACACGGCCCGCCGCAATGGCTGGCGCATCACGCAGATCCTCAACACCCACCATCACCACGACCATGTGGCCGGCAATGAGGCCGTGCGCGCCGCCACCGGGGCGAAGGTGCTGGCCCATGCCGGGGCGGCCGCGCTGATCGGCGGCGTGGATGTGGGGCTCACCGACGGCGACGTGATCCGCGTCGGCCGCAGCATCGAGCTGGAGACCCTGGACACGCCCGGCCACACCATGTCGCATGTCTGCCTGTTCGCGCATGCGGAGCAGCCGGCGCTGTTCTCGGGCGACACGCTGTTCAACGCCGGTGCGGGCAACTGCCACCAGGGCGGTGACCCGGTGGCGCTGTACGAGACCTTCGCCACGCGGCTGCTGCACCTGCCCGATGCCACGCGCGTCTATCCGGGCCACGACTACCTGCTCAACAACCTGGGCTTCACGCTGTCGCGCGAGCCGGGCAACGGCGAGGCCCGCGCGCTGCAGCAGAAGCTTGCCGGCACCGGTCCGCTCGAGCTGCCGGTGACCACGCTGGGCGAGGAGAAGAAGTTCAACTCCTTCTTCCGGCTCGGCAACGCCGAGATCATCGACGGCCTGCGCGAGCAGTTCGCCGACCTGCCGCGCGAACCTGCACCGCGCGAAGTGTTCGTGGCCCTGCGCGCCCTGCGCAACAAGTGGTAGCCGCATGAACGGGGAGATTGAAAGTCCCAGGCTGCAGCGCTGGCTCACCGGCGGTGCGCTGGTACTGGTGCTGCTGGCCGTATGGCTGATCGTGCGGCCGCTGGCGGTGCCCATCGTATGGGCGGCCATCCTCGCCTTCCTGCTCTCACCGCTGCAGGAAAAACTCACCAGCTCGCTGCATGGACGCCGCTCCGCCGCGGCCGGCATCCTCACCGCGCTCACGCCGGTGGCCATCTTCGTGCCGCTCACGCTGCTGGGGCTGGCCTTCGCGAACCAGATTGCCTCGCTCACCACGCAGGTGGAGGCCGATCCCAGCCTCTTCAGCCTGGCGGAGTGGACCGACCCGGTGACCCATCCGCGGCTGGCGGAGATCGCCTCCTGGTTCGACCGGCGCTTCGACCTGCAGCTGGATGACGTGCAGGCGTATTTCAAGCAGGGCGTGCGCGAATGGGCCACCGTGATCGCACGCTCCAGCGGCCTGGTGGCGCTGGTCACGGCCGGCGTGATCCTGCGCTTCTTCGTGATGCTGTTCGTGCTGTTCTTCATCCTGCGTGACGGCGCTGTCTGGTTCCAGCGTGCCGCCTCGCTGCTGCCACTGGATTCGCGGCGCCGCAATGTGCTGCTCACGCGCCTGGGCAAGGTGCTGCGCGCCGTGGTCTACGGCTGCGGCCTGACCGCGCTGGTGCAGGGCACGCTGGTGGCCATCGGCTTCGCCATCGCGCGCATACCCGGGTTCATCGTGTTCGGCGTGCTGGCGGCGGTGTGCGCGCTGCTGCCCTTCGGTGGCGCGGGGTTGGTGTGGGTGCCCGCGGCCCTCTACCTCTTCGCCGTGGGCAAGTTCGGCTGGGGCATGTTCATGCTGGTGTGGGGCCTGGTTGTCTCCACTTCCGACAACTTCGTCCGCCCCCTGATCATCTCCCGCTACACACCGGTGCCCACACTGGTGGTGTTCCTGGGCGTGATCGGTGGCGTGGCCGCATTCGGCCCCATGGGATTCATCATCGGGCCGGTGACCCTGGTGCTGGCCATCGAGCTGTTCCGCTTCGCCGAAGGATCGATGGCGCGTCGCGACTGATAGAATGTGCGGGATGGACCTCTCGCCCATCCTCAATCCCCTCAACGACGAACAGCGCGCGGCCGTGACCGCGCCCGCCGGCGCCACGCTGGTGCTGGCCGGCGCCGGCAGCGGCAAGACGCGCGTGCTCACGCATCGCATCGCCTGGGCCATCGGCGCGCTGGGCGCCGTGCCATACAACATCCTGGCCGTGACCTTCACCAACAAGGCCGCCGCCGAAATGCGCCATCGCATCGAGACGCTGCTGGGCGTGCCGGGCGGGGCGATGTGGGTGGGCACCTTCCACGGCATCGCCCATCGCCTGCTACGGCTGCACCACCAGCTTGCCGGACTGCCGCCGGGATTCCAGATCCTCGACAGCGAGGACCAGCAGCGGCTCATCAAGAAGGTGATCCGCGCGCAGGAGCTCGACGAAACGCGCTTCGTGCCGCGCGAGGTGCAGCACTACATCAACAAGCTCAAGGATGACGGCATCCGCCCCGCGCAGGTGAAGCCAGGCTTCGACCCCATGCAGCAGGTGCTGCAGAAGGTCTATCAGGGCTACGAGGAAACCTGCCACCGCAGCGGCGTGGCAGATTTCGCCGAGCTGCTGCTGCGCGCCTACGAGCTGCTGCGCGACAACGCCTCACTGCGTGACCACTACCGCCGGCGCTTCACGCATGTGCTGGTCGATGAGTTCCAGGACACCAACGCCATCCAGTACGCCTGGACGCGGCTGATCGCCGGCGATGACGGCAACCCTTTCGTGGTGGGTGACGACGACCAGTCCATCTACCGCTGGCGCGGCGCGCGGGTCGAAAACCTGCGGCAGTTCACGCGCGACTACCCCGACGCCCAGATGTTCCGCCTGGAGCGCAACTACCGCTCCACCGGCAACATCCTCGGTGCGGCCAACGCGCTGATCGCCAACAACTCCGGCCGGCTGGGAAAGAACTTGTGGACCAGCGACGGCAAGGGCGAGCGCATCCGGCTCTATTCCGCCTTCAACGAGCGCGATGAGTCCGATTTTGTCGTGCAGCGCATCCTGGAGTGGCAGCGCCAGGGCGGCGTGCGGCGCGAGGTGGCCATCCTCTACCGCTCCAACGCCCAGTCGCGCGCCCTGGAAGAATCGCTGCTGACGGCGCGCATTCCCTACCGCGTGTATGGCGGCCTGCGTTTCTACGAGCGCGCCGAGATCAAGGACGCGCTGGCCTACCTGCGCCTGGTGGCCAACCGCAACGACGACCCTTCCTTCGAGCGCGTGGTGAACCTGCCCACGCGCGGCATCGGCGCCAAGTCGCTGGAGGGGCTGCGCGAGTCCGCCCGCGCCACCAGCAGCTCGATGTGGCAGGCGGCCGCCGCCATGCTGTCGGGCACGCCGGGCTCGCCCGGCATCTCTGAACTGGGCAATCGTGGCGCCGCCGCCCTGCTGGGCTTCCTGAAGCTCATCGACCAGCTCGATGCCGACACGCGGGGCCTGCCGCTGCATGAGCAGATCGACCATGTGATCCAGAACACCGGCCTCATCGAGCACTACCGCAAGGACAAGCAGCAAGACAAGGGCGAGGCGCGCATCGAGAACCTCGACGAGCTGGTCAGCGCCGCGCGCGGTTTCAACGCCGACGAGATCAGCCCCGACAACGAGGGCGAGAAGCTGCCGCCACTGGCCGCCTTCCTGGCACACGCCGCGCTGGAATCCGGCGAGGGCCAGGCCGAGGAGTGGGAAGACTCGGTGCAGATGATGACGCTGCACACGGCCAAGGGCCTGGAGTTCCCGCTGGTGTTCCTGGTGGGCATGGAGGATGGCCTCTTCCCCCACCAGCGCTCCATCGACGACCTCGATGGCCTGGAGGAAGAACGCCGCCTCTGCTACGTGGGCATCACCCGCGCCATGAAGCAGCTGTACATCTCGCATGCGGAGCAGCGCCGCCTGCACGGCATGGACAGTTTCGGCACGCCCTCGCGCTTCATCAGCGAGATCCCCGAAGATCTGATCGAAGAGGTGCGGCCGCGCATCCAGCACAGCCGCCCGGTCATCGGGCAGGCCTGGCGGCCGGCCCAGCCCGCCGCGCGGCTGCGCGACAAGGTGGAAGAGACCCCGGTGGCGGGCATCCGCCTGGGCGCACGCGTGCGGCATGGTCGCTTCGGCGATGGCGTGATCCTCAACCTCGAGGGCCACGGCCCGCAGGCCCGCGTGCAGGTGAATTTCGAGCAGCAGGGGTCGAAGTGGCTGATGCTCTCGTATGCGAACCTCGAGGTGGTGCGATGAAGGACAGGGACGCGTGAACGCATCCGGCTGCGACGGAGGGAGGCAGGCGCCATGAAGGTATTGATCCTCGGCGCCGGTCAGGTCGGCCGCACTGCTGCCTACCACCTTGCCCGCGAGCCGGACAACGAGGTCACGGTGGTCGACTCCAACGAGACGGTGCTGCGCGAGCTGCAGAGCCGCATCGACGTGCGCACGGTGGCCGGCAATGCCTCCTTCCCCGTGGTGCTCGAATCCGCCGGCATCGCCGACACCGACATGCTGGTGGCACTCACCTCCTCCGACGAGGTGAACATGGTGGCCTGCGAGATTGCCCACGCGCTGTACCGCACGCCCACCAAGATCGCGCGCATCCGCGCCCCCGAATACACCGCCCACGACCGGCTGTTCAGCAAGGGCATGCTGGCGGTGGATGTGTGGATCAGCCCCGAGCAGCTGGTGACCGAATACGTGGAGCGGCTGATCCGCAATCCGGGCGCGCTGCACGTGGCCGACTTCGCAGATGGCCGGGCGCGGCTGGTGGGCATGCATGCCCGCCCCGGCGGCCTGCTGGTGGGCCAGCAGCTGCGCACGCTGCGCGACCACATGCCCAATGCCGACGCCCGCATCGCCGCCATCTATCGCGGCGGGCGTTTCATCACGCCCACGGGTGAGACCGTGGTGGAGGAAGGCGACGAGATCTTCTTCATCGCCGCGCGCGACCATATCCAGCGCATGATGAACGAGATCACGCGCGCCGAAGGGCCGGTGCGCAAGGTGGTGATCGCCGGCGGCGGCAACATCGGCTTCCGCCTCGCACAGCTGCTGGAGAAGACGCACCAGGTGAAGCTGATCGAGCGCGACACCACCCGCGCCTACCGCGTGGCCGAGCGCGTGGAAAACACCGTGGTGCTCAACGGCGACGCCCAGGACGAGGAGCTGCTGATCGAGGAGAACATCGACGGCACCGACGTGTTCGCCGCCGTCACCAACTCCGAGGAAGCCAATGTGCTGTCGGCCATGCTGGCCAAGCGACTGGGCGCGCGCAAGGTGCTGGCGCTGGTGAACCGCCCCACCTATGGCAACCTGATGGAGAACCGCAGCATCGACATCGTGGTCTCGCCGCAGACGGTCACCATCGGCTCGCTGCTGGCGCATGTGCGCAAGGGCGATGTGGTGAAGGTGCATTCGCTGCGCCAGGGCTCGGCCGAGGCCCTGGAGACCATCGTGCACGGCACGCAGGACAACTCGCGCGTGATCGGCCGCCGCATCGGGCAGATCGAAATGCCCAATGGCGCCTCCATCATGGCGCTGGTACGCGGCGAGCGCGTGGTGATCGCCCACCACGACACGCAGATCGAGACCGAGGACCATGTGATCGTCTTCCTGGCCGACCGGCGCCAGGTCGATGCCGTGCAGAAGCTCTTCCAGTCCGGCTGAACACATGCGCTCGATCCTCGCGGTCGTCAATGTGCTGGGTGCCCTGCTGGCGCTGTTCGCCGCCTATTACCTGCTGCCCATCATCACCGCGCTGGTCTATGGCGAACCCGATGCGCTGCGCGCCTTCCTTGAAAGCGCCGGCGTCACGCTGGCGCTGGGTGCGGGCTTCTACTACGGAACCTTGCGCTACCGCGCCGAACTGAAGCCGCGCGATGGTTACCTGCTGGTGAGCCTGTCATGGCTGATCATGACGCTGGCGGCGGCCGTGCCCATGATGCGCACCGCGCCGGGGCTCTCCTTCACCGACGCCTACTTCGAGGCCATGTCCGGGCTGTCCACCACCGGCTCCACGGTGATCACCGGCATCGACCAGCTGCCGCATGCCGTGAACATGTGGCGCCACGCCCTGCACTGGCTGGGCGGCATGGGCATCATCGTGCTGGCGGTGGCCGTGCTGCCCCTGCTGGGCGTTGGCGGCATGCAGATGTACCGCGCCGAGGCCCCCGGCCCGGTGAAGGATGCGAAGCTCACCCCACGCATCACCGAGACGGCCAAGGCGCTGTGGATGGTGTACGCCGGCATGACCGTGCTGTGTTTCCTGGCCCTGTGGGCTGCCGGAATGTCGCTGTTCGATGCCATCTGCCACGCCTTCTCGGTGATGGCGCTGGGCGGCTTTTCCACGCACGATGCCAGTGTCGGCTGGTTCCAGTCACCGCAGATCGAGCTGGTGCTGATCCTGTTCATGCTGCTGGCGATGATCAACTTCGCCACGCACTTCACCGCCCTCAGGCGGCGCGACCTGTCGGCCTACCGGCGTGATCCGGAAGCGCGCTGGGGCATCATCTGGCTGGCTGCAGGACTGGTGGCCGTCACCGCCATCGTCTACAGCGCCGGCCTCTACCCGGATTTCCTCACCGCGTTGCGCCACTCGGCCTTCAGCCTGGTGACGCTGGCCACCACCTCGGGGTTCGTCACCGAGGACTATTCGCTGTGGCCGCTGTTCGCGCCGATGCTGATGCTGTTCCTGTCGTGCGTGATCCCGAGCACCGGATCCACCGGCGGTGGCATCAAGCTGTTCCGCGCGCTGATCATGATCAAGCAGTGGTTCCGCGAGTCCTTCGCGCTGGTGCATCCCCACGCGGTGATCCCGCTGAAGATCGGCGGCCAGGTGGTATCCAACCGCGTGGTGAATTCCGTACTGGCCTTCGTGTTCGTGTATTTCATGACCATCGTGGTGCTCACCTTCACGATGCTGGCCACGAACATGGATTTCATCACCGCCTTCACCGCGGTGCTGGCCAGCATCAACAATGCCGGTCCCGGCCTGGGCCAGGTCGGCCCGGCCACCAACTACGCCGCGCTCAGCAACTTCCAGGTGTGGGTCTGCACGCTGGCCATGTTCCTGGGACGAATCGAGCTGTTCACCTTCCTGGTGCTGTTCACGCGGACGTTCTGGCGAAAGTAACGCCCGCCCTCAGGTCACGGCCTGCAGCCGTGCCGCCACCTCGCCGAGGTTCCGGCACACATTTTCAGGCCCCACCAGTTCAAGCAGGCCGGCGCGCTGCACGCTGTCGGCCACGCGCTCGTTCATGCCGCAGAAAAGTACCCGCACACCACGCCGCTGGAAGCGTTGCACCACCTTCTCCAGTGCGCGCATGCCGGTGGCGTCCATGAACGGCACGGCACCCAGCCGCAGCACGAAGCTGCTGACGCCCATTGGCGTGCGCTCCAGCGTGCGCTCCAGCTTCTCCGCGGCGCCGAAGAAGAATGGTCCGTCGATGCGGTAGACCAGCGCGCTTTTCGGCAGCGCGCCGGATGCCGCGGCGGCGATGTCCTCTGCCGCCTCCGGCTGCTCCTTCACCTCGACGTGGTCGGACATGCGGCGCATGAACAGCAGCGCTGCAACCACCACGCCCACGTTCACGGCCACCACCAGGTCGACGAACACCGTGAGGCAGAACGTGACCAGCAGCAGCGCCCGGTCCGCGTTGGAGGCACGGCCTAGCAGGTTCATGAAAATGGGCAGGTCGGCCATGTTCCAGGCCACGTGGAACAGGATGGCGGCCAGCGCCGCCAGCGGAATGGCGCTGGCCAGCGGCGCGAGCAGCACGATCACCAGCACCAGCAGCAGGCAATGCACCGCGGCGGCCAGCGGACTGTTGGCGCCATTGCGGATGCTGGTGGCAGTGCGGGCAATGGCGCCGGTGGCGGCGAAGCCACCAAACAGCGGCGTGAGCATGTTCGCTATGCCCTGCCCCACCAGCTCCTGGTTGGGGTCGTGCCGGGTGTTGGCCATGCCATCGGCCACCACGGCGGTGAGCAGTGACTCGATGGCCCCCAGCAGCGCGATGGCAAAGGCCGGGCCGATCAGCTGCAGCACCTGGCCGAAGCTCAGCTGGGGCATGGACAGCGGCGGCAGTGCGCGCGGAATGCCACCGAATGCAGAGCCGATGGTGGCCACGCCATCGAACTGCCAGATGGCCTGCGCGGCGGTGGCCAGCGCCAGCGCCAGCAGCGTCGCCGGCACCCGCCGCAGCTGCGTAGCCGCCAGCAAGCGTGTGCCGAAGACGAGCACCAGCAAGGTGCCGGCGCCGATCAGCGTGGTGGCCAGGTGCAGGCCGGGCAGCGCCGCCACCAGCGCCAGCAGCTTCTCGTGGAAGTGCAGCCCCGACGCCGCGGGCGTGAGCCCGAAGAAATCCTTCCACTGCCCCACCCAGATGATCACTGCGATGCCGGAAGTGAAGCCGACGATCACGGGGTCTGGAATGAAGCGCACCACGCCGCCCAGCCGGGTGAGGCCCAGCACCAGCAGGATGACGCCGGCCATCAGCGTGGCCACCTGCAGGCCGGCAATGCCGAATTGCGCGGTGATGCCCGCCAGCACGGCGATGAAGGCGCCAGTGGGTCCGGAAATCTGCACCCGCGTGCCGCCGAACAGTGCCGTGGCGAGGCCGGCGATGATGGCGGTGTACAGGCCCTGTTCGGGCTTGGCGCCGGAGGCGATGGCGAAGGCCATGGCCAGTGGCAGGGCGACCACGCCCACCACCAGCCCGGCGGAGACATTGCGCCAGAGGTGCTCGCGACCGAACAGCCTGGCGCGATGGGCCTCGAGCAGTGCGATCATGCGGGCATACGGGCGGACATCTCCGCCTAGTCTAGAACAGGTCGATGTCGCCCTGTGGGGCCACCGTACGGTCCCCGTTACCCGGCACCTTTGGGCGGCTGGCGAGGAAGTCCACCGAGAAGTTGCGGCCGAGGTGGATGCGGTGGGTATCCGACAGCAGCCGGTCGGCCAGCTTGCGGTTGAGCTTCTCGAAGGTGGCCGAGGAGGAGGACAGCTGCTCCACCGTGCCGGCCAGGTAATCCCGCACATGGCACAGGTGCTGGGTCATGCGGTCGTAGAACTGCAGCCCGGTGACGGCGCGGGCCAGCTCGGCCTTCACATCGGCAAGCTCGGTCATCGCCTCGGGGTTGGTGAGGTCCTTTGCCAGCAGCAGAGCGAGGCGCTCCAGGCTGCTGCCCAGCGTGTCCACCGCCTTGTGTGAATCCAGCAGCGCCAGCCCGATCTGTTCACTGGCAGCCCCCAGTACCCGCGCCAGGTCATGTGCCTTGTCGGCGTCCATGGGCTCAGGTCCCCGTCCGGCGCAGGGCGGGGGCACGGCTGGCGGCGAGGCGCAGCAGGCCGGGCACGTCGAGGATCAGCGCCACGCTGCCCTCACCGAGGATGGTCGCCCCGCCCACGCCGGGAATGCGCGCATAGTGGGTCTCCATCGACTTGATCACCACCTGCTGCTGGCCGAGCAGCGCGTCGATGAACAGGCCCGCGCGACGGCCATCGCCCTCGACGACCATCAGCAGGCCATCGGCCAGGTCGTGGCTGCGCGGCTCGATGCCGAATACCTCGTGCAGGCGGATCACCGGCACGTAGTCACCACGGAAGTGGAACACCTCGCCATGCTCATACACCTCATGCGCCGCGCCGTCGCGCAGCTGCAGCGATTCGATGATGCCCACCAGCGGCACGATGTAGGTCTCGTTGCCCACCTGCACGGTCTGCCCGTCCACGATGGCCAGCGTCAGCGGCAGCGTGATGGTGGTGGTGGTGCCCTTGCCCGGCTCGCTCTTCAGCTCCACGTTGCCGCCAAGTTCCTTGATGTTCCGTCGCACCACGTCCATGCCCACGCCGCGGCCGGAAAGATCCGTGGTCTGCTCGGCGGTGGAAAAGCCGGGCATGAAGATCAGCTCGTTGGCCTGCTGGTCGGTGAGCACCGCATCCGCTGCGATCAGGCCCTTGGCCCGCGCCTTCTCCATGAGCTTGTCGCGATGCAGGCCCTTGCCGTCATCGCTGATCACGATCTTGATGGTGCCGCCCTTGTGGAAGGCGTTGAGCGTGATGGTGCCCTCGACCGGCTTGCCGGCGGCCAGGCGCTCCTCCACGGTCTCGATGCCATGGTCGACGCTGTTGCGCACCAGATGCACCAGCGGATCGCCGATCTTCTCCAGCACCGTCTTGTCCAGCTCGGTCTGCTCGCCGGACAGCTGCAGGCGGATCTGCTTGCCGAGGCGCGCCGAGAGATCGCGCACCAGGCGGGGAAAGCGGCTGAACACCGAGCCCACGGGCAGCATGCGCACGCGCATCACGCTTTCCTGCAGCTCGCGCACGTTGCTTTCGAGCTGCGTGAGGCCGGCGCGCAGCCGGTCGGCGTTGACGCCCTCGAAGTCCTTTGCGAGCTGGCCGAGCATGGACTGGGTGATCACCACCTCGCCCACGACATTCAGCAGTTCGTCGATCTTCTCGATGGCGACACGGATGGAATTGACTTCGACGGTGGCGGGGGCTGGCACTGGCGCAGCCGCTGCAGCCGCTGCGGCCACTGGTGGCGGCACGGGAGCCGCGACAAGCGATGCCACGGTTGTGGCAGATGCCGGCTCCACCGTCGCGGATGCGCAGGCCTCCACCCGCTCGATGACCAGCTCGCAGTCACCTTCCGCCCAGTCGAATATCAGTTCGATCGATGCGCGCGGCATCGGCGTGGCCAGCGTGAGCTGCCAGCGAATGCGGCACTGGGCCGGGTCAACCTCCTGCAACGCCGGCAAGGCCGAGAGGTCCGCATTCACGGTGACCTTGCCCAGGCCGGCGAGATCCTCGAACAGCCGTACCGGGTCCACGCCGCGCGCCAGCAGTGCCGGCAGGGGGGCGAAGGATATCCGCCACGTGGCGATGCCGGGCGTCACGGGCTTCGCGGCAGGTTTCACGGCACCAGGCATCGTTGCCGGGCCGGGGACGGGGACCGGAGGGGCCGACGCCGGGGCCGGCTCCACCATCTCCCGGAACTGTTCCTGCAGCGCCTGCGCCTCCGTGGCATCCCAGGCCTGCTGCTTCTGCTGCGCCGTGAGCATGGCGCGGATCAGGTCCACCGAACTCAGCAGTCCATCGCACATGGGCGCGGTGACCTGCATGCGATCGGAGCGCAGCTCATCCAGCAGTGTCTCCAGCGTATGGGTGAACGAGGCGATCTGGTTGAAGCCGAACATGCCGGCGCCACCCTTGATGGAATGGGCCACGCGGAAGATGGTGTTCACGGTTTCCACGTCGGCGGTGCCGGGCGTGAGGCGCAGCAGGGCCGCCTCCATCGCATCGAGCAGCTCGAAGCTCTCGGCGAAATACACCTCGTGGAACTGGTCCATCTCCAGGCTCATGGCCGTGCATCCGTCCCGGCCGGCAGGGACAGCACCGCCGCCAGTCCCAGTCGCGAGCTGGCCTCGCGCAGCACCGGCGATGCGCCGCTCCAGGCCAGCGGCCTGCCAGCCTTTGTCTCACCCTGCGCGAAGGCGGCCAGCAGCTGCAGGCCCGCGGTGTCGATGCGCTGCACGGCGCTGCCATCCAGGGTCGCGCCCTGCGCGCCTGGCTGCAGTTCGAGCAGGCTCGTCTTGAGGGTTGTGGCCTGGCGCAGCGTGCAGTCGGCCTGCAGCACCAGCCGCGCTGCGGCCGGAGGATTCTTGCCTGCAGGGGTGGCAGCGCGCTTCACCGAAGCACGCCGCGGCTTCGCCTTGGCACCCCTGGGCATGGCGTCAGCTCGCTGCCCAGCTGGCGAGCA
Organism: Pseudomonadota bacterium; assembly: GCA_030852845.1. GTDB lineage: Bacteria > Pseudomonadota > Gammaproteobacteria > Steroidobacterales > Steroidobacteraceae > ZC4RG30. Next base: position 38,271 of record JALYWF010000162.1, on the reverse strand, counting down.
CCTGGTCGATCCGTTCCTTGAGCGCCTCGGCGGTGAAGGGCTTCACCAGGTAGCCATTCACACCCGCGTGGATGGCCTCGACGATCTGCTGCCGCTTGTCCTCGGCGGTGACCATCAGCACGCGCAGGTTGGCGAGCGAAGGATCGGCGCGCGCGGCCTTCAGCAGCTCGATGCCCGGCATGCCCGGCATGTTCCAGTCGGTGACCAGGAAATCGATGTTGCCCTGCTTGAGGATCTGCAAGGCGGTGGCCCCGTCCTCGGCCTCCGTGACGTCCGTATAGCCCAGATCATTGAGGAACTTCTTCATGATGCGACGCATCGTGGAGAAGTCATCGACGATCAGGAAACGCAGATCTACACCCATCGGTCTTGCTCCAGAATCCCGGACGTTCCATGTTCGCCCGGCCCACAGGGCCGCGCCGAGAACCGCATAACAATTTGGCAACCTTTTTTGACGTAAGACACGGGTCTCATACCGCCCGCCTTGTGACGTCCGTCCCGGCCGCGCGCTCCAGCACCCGGCCGGCGATGCGTGACAGCGGCAGCACCTCCTCGGCGGCCCCGATCTGCACCGCCTCCCCGGGCATGCCCCACACCACGCTGGTGGCCTCGTCCTGCACCAGCGTGGCGCCGCCGGCTTCGCGGATTTCCTTCAGGCCCAGCGCGCCATCCCGGCCCATGCCGGTGAGCAGCACGCCGATGGCATTGCGTCCGGCCTGCTGCGCTACCGAGCGGAACAGCACATCCACCGACGGACGATGCCGGTTCACCGCCGGACCATCATCCAGGCGGCACTGCCAGCGCGAGCCGGTGTGCACCACCATCAGGTGCAGGTCGCCGGGAGCGACGTAGGCATGGCCGGGCAGGATCTCCTGCCCGTCTTCGGCCTCGCACACCGCCACCGGGCAGACGCGGTTGAGCCGCTCGGCAAACGGCTTGCTGAACACGCGCGGGATATGCTGCGCGATCACCACGCCGGGACCATCGGGTGGAATGCCCATCAGCAGCTCGCGGATGGCCTCGGTGCCGCCGGTGGAGGCGCCCACGGCGATCAGCCGGTCACCAGAGGCGAAATTGAGCGGCGTGAGGCGCGGCACGATCACCGAGGCGCTGTAGCTCTGCTTCCAGCGGCCGCTCACGTCGGCCTGGGCAACCGGGGCAATGCGGGCCCGCGCGGCCGTGAGTATCTTCTCGATCAGCTCGTCGCGGTACTCGGTGAGGCGGATCGCCACATCGAGCTTGGGCTTGGCAAGATAGTCCACCGCGCCCAGTGACAGGGCATCCAGCGTCACCTCCGCCCCGCGGTCGGTGAGCGAGGACACCATCACCACCGGCATCGGCCTCAGGCGCATCAGGTTGCGCAGGAAGGTCACCCCATCCATGCCCGGCATTTCCACGTCCAGCGTCAGCACGTCGGGATTCAGGTTCTTGATCTTGGTGCGCGCCACGAAGGCATCCGGCGCGCTGCCAACCACGTCGATGCGCGGATCGCTGCGCAGCAGGTCGCTGAGCAGCTTGCGCACCAGCGCCGAGTCGTCCACGACGAGCACGCGCACCGGCCGGCTGGCTGGCACTTCGACAGTCACGCGCTATTTCTCCTGGTCCCGGAACAGTACGATCTCGCCCACCAGCGGCTGCGCCGCCACGTCGCCCAGGTAGCGCCGTTCGTTGTTGACCACCTCGCGGCTCTCCAGCGTGCGCAGCTGCTTCACCTTCACGATGCCGCTGGCCGGGAAATACACGATGCGGCGGGGCGCCTTGCCACCCAGGTCCTGCGCCACCACGGGCAGGCCTTCGGTGGCCAGCCAGCGCTGCGCGAAGTCGATGTTGCGCAGGCCCACGGGCATGTCCATGTCGAGCACCTGCCCGCCCCCGAACAGCTTCACCTCCAGCCGTTCGCGCCGCGCGCCCAGCTTCAGCAGGCCGTTGATCAGGCTTTCCATCGCATAGGAGCCATAGCGCGTGGCCAGCCCCAGCGCGCCGCTCCAGTCGTCGCGCCCATGCTGCCCGTCCTCTGGCAGCATGAAGTGGTTCATGCCGCCGATGGCCGCATCCGGGTCGCGGATGCAGGCGGCCACGCAGGAGCCCAGCACCGTGGTGATGGCTTCATCGGCATGCGCCACGGTGATGTAGAACTCCCCGGGCTGCACCTTGGTGGTCCAGCAGCCCAGCGACGCATCGAAAGCGCGCGCCGCGGTGGTGGAGCCGCCAGCCTCCGGTCCGCGAGTGTTCAGCATGCGTCCACCCGCCGGTAGATGGTGCGGCCTACCAGGCTCCAGTCGGCCGAGACCTTGAACAAGCCCTCGGAATGACCGAGGAACAGCAGGTCGCCCGGACGCTGCAGCGGCGCCATGCGCCGGAACAGTTCGCGCTGGGTGTCCTTGTCGAAATAGATGATCACGTTGCGGCAGAAGATGACGTCAATCGGTCCTTTCATCGGCAGCGGATGCGTGAGGTTGAGCGGCCGGAAGCTCACCATGCGCGCCAGTTCCGGGCGCACCTGGTAGCGCACCTCGGCGCCATTGCCCTGTCGCACGAAATGCCGCTCCAGCTGGCCAGGGGCGAACTGACGCAAACGGTCGAATGGATAGGCACCATTGGCGGCGGTGCGCAGCACGTTGGTGTCCAGGTCGGTGCCGAGGATGCGGATGTCCCAGCGCTCCCAGTCAGGGATGGCGTCAGCCACTGTCATCGCCGCAGACCACGCTTCTTCACCCGTGGACACCGCCGCGCACCAGATGCGGATGCGCCGCGAAGGCGTGGGATCAGCCACGCGCGGCCTCAGGAAGGCATCGCGCAGGTAGTCGAAGTGATGGCGCTCGCGGAAGAAGGCCGTGAGGTTGGTGGTGACCGCGTTGGTGAACTCACGCAGCTCAGCTGACCCTTCCGGGCTGGCCAGCAGGCGGCGATAGTCGGCAAAGGCGGTGAGGCCATGGTGGCGCAGCCGGCGGGACAGGCGGCTGTAGATCAGCTCGCGCTTGCAGTCGGCCAGCGAGATGCCGGCCACCTCACGGACCAGCTGCCGCAGCGAATTGAAATCCGCATCGGTGAAGTCGAATTCGCGTACACGCCTCAGCCCGCCAGGCATCCGGTGGATCCTCGGGGGCGGCTTCGTCCTCACAGCCGCCCCACGTCAGTTCAGCCCAGCACCTTGTCGATCGTCGCCAGCAACCGGTCCGGGTCGAATGGCTTGACGATCCAGCCGGTCGCACCCGCGCTCCGGCCTTCCTGTTTCTTTTCCGTGCTGGCCTCGGTGGTCAGCACCAGTACCGGCACGCCCTGGTACTGCGGCAGGCGCCGCAACTCGCGCACCAGCGTCATGCCATCCATGTTGGGCATGTTCACGTCGGTGATCACCAGGTCCACCGCGGGACCGGAGCTGGCCTTGGCCAGGCCGTCGACGCCGTCGACCGCGCTGATCACATCATGCCCGGCGGACTTCAACGTGAGGCCCACCATCTGGCGCATCGACGCCGAGTCATCCACTGCAAGTATCCGCGCCACTCCCGTTCCTCCGGTTCTTGTTGGTATCAGAACTCTTTCCAGACTGCGTCGGACGCATCAAGCGCCGGAGCAGCGGCGGCGGTGCCGCGCGACCATGGTCGGCCCGGCTTGCGCCTCTCCCCGTTCTGCGGCGGTGCCGCTGCTGCGGCCTGGTCCACCGCCTCATGCATGCGCCGCGCTTCCACGTTGTAATGGCGCATCAGTTCATTGAGGCTGCGCGCCTGGCCGGCCATCGCCAGGCTCGAGGCCGAAGCCTGCTCGACCAGCGCGGCGTTCTGCTGCGTGAGGTCATCCAGCTGCATCACCGCGCGGTTCACCTGCTCGATGCCGGCGGACTGCTCGTGGCTGGCTGCGGCGATCTCGGCCACGATGTCGGTGACCTTCTTCACCGCGGCGACGATCTGCTCCAGTGTGGCGCCGGACTGCGTGACCAGCGTCGAGCCGTCCTGCACCTTCTGCACGCTGTCATTGATCAGCGCCTTGATCTCCTTGGCGGCCGTGGCCGAACGCCCGGCGAGGTTGCGCACCTCGGTGGCCACCACGGCAAAGCCGCGGCCCTGCTCCCCGGCGCGCGCGGCCTCAACCGCGGCATTGAGCGCCAGCAGGTTGGTCTGGAATGCGATCTCGTCGATCACGCCGATGATGTCGGCGATCTTCTTCGACGCCTGGTTGATTTCGGTCATGGCCTGTACCGCCCTGGACACCACCGCGCCGCCCTTCTCGGCCTGGTCGCGCGCCGCGACCGCCAGCTGGTTGGCCTGGCCGGCGTTCTCGGCGTTCTGCCGCACCGTGCTGGTCATCTCCTCCATCGAGGAAGCGGTCTCTTCGAGCGAGGAAGCCTGCTCCTCCATGCGCTGCGACAGCGTCGCATTGCCGGTGGTGATCTCGTCTGCGCCGCGGTTCACTTCCTCGGCGGCGTATTTCACCTGCGAGACCATGCCCGCAAGATCGGTGGTCAGCTGGTTGATGCCAGTGGCCATCTTCACCATCAGGCCTGACTTGCCCTCGGTCTGGATGCGGCGGTTCAGGTCACCCTCGTTGGCCGCCCGCACCAGCTCCTGCACCTCGTCAACCACCGCGCCCACGTTGGCGGTGAGTTCGTTGATGCCGGAACCGAGCTTCACGGTGAGGCCCGAGCGGCCGCCGGTACGGATGCGCCGCTCCAGGTTGCCGTCGTTCACCGCCGCCACCAGCGACTGCACCTCGCCCACCACCGCGGCCATGTTTTCCACCAGCGCGTTGATGTCGGCGGAAAGATCGCGGATGTAGCCCTGCTTGCCGTCCAGCGCAATGCGCTGTTCCAGGTTGCCCTTGAGCACCTCGGACACCACATGCTGCAGTTCCACCTGCACTGCCACTTCCTGCGTGCGGTCGCCCCATTCGGCCACGGTGCCCAGGCGCTTGCCGGCATCGTCGAAGATGGGATTGGCGATGATGCGCATGGTGCTGGTGCCGAAGGTCAGCTCGGCGGAGAAGGCCTGCTCCAGCGAGGCCAGCGACACACGGTGCGTGGCCAGCACCGGGTCGAACAGCGACACGCTGGCGCCGATCAGCGCCGTGGCGTCGAAATGCGGCAGCACCTGCTGGAAATCCGCCTGCGCCGACAGCATCAGCTGCCGCGCCGTGCGGTTCATGTAGAGGATGCTGCCGGTCTCGTCGGCCACCATCACGTTGGCGGTGGCCGCATCCAGCGCCTGGCGGATGCGCGCGCTTTCCATCGCGGCGGTGCGCAGCGCCTCGGTGCGCGTGCGCGTGGTGTCTTCCAGCGCCAGCTCGGCGGTGCGGTCGACCCATTCCACCACGCTGCCCATGCGGCGCCCGTCCGCATCCAGCACCGGGTTGGCGATGATCTTCATGGTCGCGCCGCCGAGCCGCATCTCCGCCGTGTAGGTACCGGTGAGGGCGGCCAGGGTGTCGTGCAGGCCCGCCTGCACCGCGGCGGTGAGCGCCTGCGCGGTGCAGTTGGCGTAGATGACGTTGTTCTTCTCGTCCGTCACCATCACATTGGAGGTGGTGGCGTCGATGGCGCGCGCGAGGCGGTCGTCCAGGCCGCGGCTGCGCGCCAGCAACAGGGCGCAGGCGCCGCAGCAGGCCAGCGCGATGGCCAGTGCCGCCATGTGGGCCAGGTCCCGCGCGCCGTTGACCACGGGCGCCAGGGCAAAGGTGCCCGTGGCCAGCAGCAGCACCGCCAGCAGGCACACCAGCGGTGTGTGGCCGAGCTTTCCCGCGAACTTCACAGCGGCGCCGTTCAGGCTGCCGCAGCCGGATCGTCGGCGTGCAGGTCCTGGGTGACCAGCTGGTCCACGTTGAGGAGGATCAGCATCTGCTCATCGACAGTGGCGATGCCGGCGATGAAGTCACGGCTCTGGCCGGCCTTCAGCGAGGGCGGTGGCTTCACCGAATCCGGCGCCACGTCCACCACGTCGGAGACGCTGTCGACCACCACACCGCAGTCGCGCTGGCCGGCCGCGGTCTGCAGCGACAGCACGATGATCACGGTCATGGGCGAGAAGCCGGCCTCCGGCAACGCAAAGCGCAGGCGCAGGTCGATGATGGGCACGATGGCGCCACGCAGGTTCAGCACACCCAGCACATGCGGCGGGGAATGCGGGATCTTGGTCACCGCCGACCAGCCGCGAATCTCTTTTACCCGCAGGATATCCACGCCATAGGTGGCGCTGCCGAGCCGGAACGTGAGCAGCTGGCCACGCACCGAGCCGGTGGCCTTGTCGATTTCGTCGTTGGTCATGCGGGCACCGATTTCCAGGCAGGGCTGGGGTACCGCATATATCAGCCATCCCGGGTCCGGGCGGGCGGGGTCAGTTCACACTCTGGAGGCCATGCATCCGTTGCAATATGGAACTGCGAGTCGGCTCGCAATTGCCCGGGCAGCCACCGGCGGCATCAGCCCTGTATGTAGCTGCGCAGGTCGTCGATTGTGTGACGCTGTTCCTCGATCACGCTCTTGACCAGGTCGCCGATCGACAGCACGCCGACCAGCTCGCCCCCGCGCACCACCGGCAGGTGGCGGATGCGACGCGCCGTCATCAGGCGCATCGCGTCATCTACGGTGTCGTCGGGCGTGATGGTCACCACCGGCGAGCTCATGATCTCGCGTACCGCGGTGGTGCTGGAGGAACGCCCGGACAGCACCACCTTGCGGGCGTAGTCGCGCTCGGAAACGATGCCCTCGAGCCGGCCGTCCTCGATCACCAGCAGGGCACCGATGTGGCGGTCCGCCATCTGTCGTATGGCGTCGAGCACGGATGCGCCCGGCGCCACGGAGAAGACTGCATGTCCCTTGGTCCCCAGCAACTGCGACAGCATGGTCATGACGACCTCCTTGGCGGACTACTGGATGTTCTGCACCTCGAGCACGGTGCCACTCACGCCGACCACCTTTACCCGTGCGCCGGCCGGCGCATCCGGGCCGCGCACCAGCCATACGCTGTCTCCCACTTCCACCTTGCCACTGCCATCCCGGATGGCCTCGGCCAGGTGGAAGGTGCGGCCGATGTATTGCGCGCCGCGCTGGTTGAGCATGGGCTGCGTGGATTCCTCCTCGCGCGAGCGGCCGAAGCGCCACCACAGCATGGTGACCCCCACCGACAGCAGCCCGAAGAGCACCAGCTGCAGCTCCCAGCGGATGGGCACTGCCAGCAGCACCATGCCCAGCACCAGCGCCGCGCCCGCGAACCAGATGGCCAGCGCGCCGGGGATGAAGGTCTCTGCCGCCGCCAGCACGGCCGCAACGATCCACCAGTGCCACCACGTCAGCGATTCCAGGAATTTCAGCATGTGAAGTTCCTCACTTGACCGTCTGCTTCTGCATCGCATCCTTCGCCAGCTCGGCGATGCCGCCGATGGAAGCGATGACGCTGGTGGCTTCAATCGGCAGGAAGAACACCTTCTGGTTGCTGGAGTGCGCAAACTCCTTCAGCGACTCGATGTACTTCTGCGCCACGAAGTAGTTCAGCGCATTGGTGTTGCCGGCGGCGATGGCGCTCGACACCATTTCGGTGGCGCGGGCCTCGGCCTGCGCTGCACGCTCACGCCCCTCGGCATCGCGGAAGGCGGCCTCCTTGCGGCCCTCGGCCTCCAGCACCACCGACTGCTTCTCGCCCTCGGCCTTCAGGATGGCCGCCTGCCGGAAACCCTCGGCATCCAGGATGTTGGCGCGCTTGTCGCGCTCGGCCTTCATCTGCCGCGCCATGGAGTCGATCAGGTCGGCCGGGGGCTGGATGTCCTTGATCTCGATGCGGGTCACCTTGATGCCCCAGGGCGAAGTGGCCTCGTCGACCACGCGCAGCAGGCGGTGGTTGATCTCGTCGCGCTTCGACAAGGTCTCGTCCAGGTCCATCGCGCCGACCACGGTGCGGATGTTGGTCATGGTGAGGTTGATCACCGCCAGCCGGAGGTTGTCCACCTCATAGGCCGCCTTGGCAGCGTCGAGCACCTGGAAGAACACCACCGCGTCGACGCCGAGCATGGCGTTGTCCTTCGAGATCACTTCCTGGCGCGGCACGTCGAGCACCTGCTCCATCATGTTGATGCGGCGCCCCACCTGCTCGAAGAAGGGCACGATGAAGTGCAGTCCCGGCCCCATGGTGCGCTTGTAGCGGCCGAACTTCTCCAGCGTGTATTCGTATCCTTGCCGCACCGTGACGACCGCGCGCACGAGAATGACAATGATGGCCACGAGGATCGCGATCGATACATAGTTGAAGAGCGACATCCCTTACTCCCTGACTTCGTTGTTGGCGGGGGCCTGCGTCGCGATCTGCGCGCGGAACTCCCGCAGTTTCTTCTTCACCGTGCGTGTGTTGTCCACGCCCATGCGCAGCAGCAGCTTCTGGCCCGGCGAGCGCGCCTCCAGGTCCGGATCCGCGTACACATAAAGCACCTTGGGTTGCTCCAGCAGCAGCGGCCCCTCTGGCTCCGGCGTGGCGAGCAGGTGATCGATCACGCTCACCAGCCGGTCGTTGAAGTAGCGCCCCGGGTAGCCGAGGTCTTCATAGGCCGACTGCAGCTGCGGGTAGATGCGCCGGTAGGCAGCGGCCGCCACGGCGGCATCGGAGCGCGCCAGCAGTTCGACCAGCGGGGCATAACGCGCAGCGTTCGCGTCCGACAGCGTGATGCGCTCAACCCCGCCGACCGCATCGATCACCTCGCGCTGCACCTCGAAGGGCGCGGCGGGGGGACGCAGGGGGCGGATCTTCTCGATGCTGGTGCTGCGGGGCAGGTTGTCCACCGTGGCCACCAGGCGGCGGGCAATCTGGTCGGTGACCAGCCAGTCCGCAAGCGTGGCGCCGAACACTTCGCCCAGCGCCTGTTGCGCGGCGGTGTCGGGATCGGCCGGCGGCGCGGCTTCAGCCGTCGTGGAAGGGGCGACTGGCTCGATGGGATGCTCGATCGGCGCCGGCTCCGCGTCCGGCAGTTCGCCCACCGTCGCCACCTCGTCTTCGATGGCCACCGCGGCCGGCTCAGCCGCGGACTGCGAGCGCTGCCAGTACCACCAGGCACCGCCGCCCACCACCAGCACAAGCACGAGGCCGATCGCGATGCGGCCCGCCTTGCGGTCCTCTTCCATGCCGTAGTTCATGCGCGCGCCGCCCTCCCGCGTTTCATGTGGATCATCAGCAGCGACACGGCGGCGGGCGTCACACCCGGCACCCGTGCCGCCTGCCCCAGCGTCAGCGGCCGCACTTCGGCGAGGCGCTGGCGCACCTCGTTCGACAGCCCGCTGACCTGTGCGTAGTCGAGATCCCCGGGCAGCGGCGCGGACTCATGCGCGCGTGCGCGCACGATCTCGTCGTTCTGTCGCTCGATGTAGCCGGCATAGCGCGCGCGTACTTCCAGCTCCACCACGCGCTGGGCCGCGATGCGATCGTCGAGCGCAGCGGCGTCCGGCGCCGCGCCGGCCACCTCGACCAGGGCGTCGTAGTCCACTTCAGGGCGGCGCAGCAGCTCGAAGGCCGGCAGGTCGCGCGTGAGCGGCGCGCCGAGCACGCGCCGCTGCCAGTCTGCCGGCACCGAGGCCGCGCGCAACAGAGTGGATTGCAGCCGTGAAGCCTCGCGCGCGATGGCCTCGCATTTGTCATTGAAGAAGCGCCAGCGCTCGTCGTCGACCAGGCCCAGCTCGCGGCCCAGCGGCGTGAGCCGCGCATCGGCATTGTCTTCGCGCAGCAGCAGCCGGTATTCGGCGCGGCTGGTGAACATGCGGTAGGGCTCGCGAGTGCCCTGCGTGGTGAGGTCATCCACCAGCACGCCCATGTAGCTGCTGGCGCGTTCGGGCAGCCATTCACGCAGGTCGCAGGCCAGCGCGGCGGCGTTCACGCCGGCGATGAGCCCCTGCGCGGCGGCCTCTTCATAGCCGGTGGTACCGTTGATCTGCCCGGCGAAGAACAGCCCCGCCACCGCACGGGTCTGCAGCGTGGGCATGAGGTCGCGCGGATCGAAGTAGTCGTACTCGATGGCGTAGCCGGGCCGCGTGAGATGCGCACGCTCCAGGCCCGCGATGCTGTGCACGAACTCCTGCTGCACGTCGAAGGGCAGGCTGGTGGAAATGCCGTTGGGATACACCTCGTGCGTGTGCAACCCTTCCGGCTCCAGGAAGATCTGGTGCGACTGCCGCTCCGCGAAACGCACCACCTTGTCTTCGACCGAAGGACAGTAGCGCGGACCCACCCCTTCGATGATGCCGGTGAACATCGGCGATCGGTCGGTGGCCGCGCGGATGATCTCGTGCGTGCGCGCGTTGGTGGCCGTGATGTGGCAGGAGCGCTGTTCGGGATGATCCGAGCGCCGTCCCAGGAAGGAAAACACCGGCCGCGGCTCATCGCCCGGCTGTTCGGCAAGGCGCGCGTAGTCGATGGTGCGGCCGTCGATGCGCGGCGGCGTGCCGGTCTTCAGTCGACCCGTGCGCGGCATCAGCTCGCGCAGCCGCTGCGCCAGGCGGTTGGACGGCGGATCACCCGCGCGACCGCCCGCAAAATTCTCCAGCCCCATGTGGATGCGGCCACCGAGGAAGGTGCCCGTGGTGAGCACCACCGCCTCGGCGCTGAAGCGGATGCCGGCGGCGGTGACGACACCGGTGACACGATCATCCTCGACCACGAGATCGGCCACTTCCTGCTGGAACACCTGCAGGCCCGGCTGCGATTCCACCGCGCGGCGGATGGCCTGCCGGTACAGCTGCCGGTCGGCCTGCGCACGCGTGGCGCGCACCGCCGGACCCTTGCTGCCGTTGAGCGTGCGCAGGTGGATGCCCGCCGCATCGGCCGCGCGCGCCATGGCGCCGCCCAGGGCATCGATCTCGCGCACCAGGTGGCCCTTGCCGATGCCGCCGATGGCCGGATTGCAGCTCATGCTGCCGATGGTATCGATGCTCTGCGTGAGCAGCAGGGTGCGCGCGCCACGCCGGGCGGACGCCAGCGCGGCCTCGACGCCGGCATGGCCGCCGCCGATCACGATCACCTGGAATGCTGCCGCGTGTCCCATCCCCTTATTGTAGGCCGAGGGGGCGCGGCCTTACGGCTTTCGGGCCAGGCTGGCGCGCGGCGGCGCCAGCGGCCGCTGCAGGATCAGGAAACCTGTGCGCTCAGTGCGATCACCGGCATGCGTGCGGCTTCGGCCGACACGGCCAGGCTGGCATCGCGCAGCCCCGCCAGGTGACGGGTAACCAGCTGCGCCGCATTGGCGTCGCGCACATGCACGGACACGTTCAGCGCCGCCACCACACGCCCGGCGGCATCGCGCACCGGCACCGCCAGCGCCGCGGCGCCGGGGGTGACTTCTTCTTCGGCAGTGGCATATCCGTCGCGCCGCGCCGCCTCGATCTGCTGCATCAGCGTGGCGCGGTCGGTGATCGTCCGGTCGGTGAAACGTTCCAGCTGGGCGCGCTCGAACCAGGCCGTCAGCCGCTCCGGGCCCAGGCCGGCCAGCAGCACCTTGCCCAGCGCTGTCGCATGGGCGGCCATGCGGGAGCCCACGTGGGCTTCCAGCGGCAGCTGCTGCGTGCGCACCGAGGCGCGCGCGGCCACCACCACGCCGGTGCCGGAAAGCACGGCGAGCATCGAGGAGCCACCCGTGGCCAGGGCAAGCTCCTCGAGCCTGGTCTGGCTCAGGGCCTGGATGCCCATGGAATCGAGGTACACCGCACCGATCTCAAGCACGGGCGGTCGCAGCAGGAACTGACGGCCATTGCGGGCCACATAGCCCAGCTCTTCAAGCGTGTTCAGGCAGCGGCGCGCGGTGGCCGCGGGCAGGCCCGCCCGCGCAGCGATTTCGCTGAGGGTCATGTGCGGCTTGGCGCGCGAGAAAGTGCGCAACACCTCAAGGCCCTTCGCCAGGCCCCCCATCACTTCCCGCCGTCCAGACGGCGATACATTCTGCTGCGGCATGTCCATTTCGCTCTCCCGATACCCCCGTGAAGCCCCTTTGCGGGGTCTGTGAGTACATAGAGCGTGATTCTGAGAATTGGTTCGATTGTCGAATGTATTTCGAATAGCGGCACGGGCAGCCACAGCGGGGGCAGCAAGACATCGGGGCAACGGTGCCGCGGCAGGCAATGCCCAAAAACAAAGGGCGCCGTGTTGCCACGGCGCCCTGGTGCTTCAGCAATGGTAGCGGTCGGACCTTACTTCAGGCCCTGCGCGCGCCAGCTCGACTCGCCGGCATAGGACTTCTGCACTTCCTGCACATACGGGGCCTTGCAGACCTTCGCACGAATCTGGAACTGCCTGTGCGGACGCTCGACCGTCGGCTTCAGTGAGCCGCCGTTCTCCTCGCCCCACACGAAGACGACCTCGGTGCCTTCGGCCGCGAACTCAGGTTCGAGGTAGGCCAGGGTCAGCTCCTTGCGCTCGTTCGAGCTGTAGCCCACCCAGGTCGAGATGCCCGCGACCTGCTTGCCATCCTTCGAGAGCACCTTGTCTTGCGGGTACATGCTGTACACGGCCGACGGATACTCGAAGAACTTGCCGCGCTCGCCCGCGTTGTCCTTGTTGTCGTACTGGGAAGCGATGACCTTCTGCACGTCCACGGAATTCAGCTCGAGCGTGACCTTGATGCGATGGTTCTGGGTGTGGATCTTCTCCAGCGCCTCGCGACCGATGAAGTCGTGGTCGAACTTGATCATGAAGCCGTAGCCCAGGTCATAGGGCGTCACGTAGTGCTCGTCGATCTTCTTCGCGTAGTAGCTGCCACCCAGCGAAGCCATGGCTTCGAAGGAGTCGGCCTTCAGCCACTTGCGGTACTTGGCGTACTTCTCGTCGCCGGAGTAGATGCCCGGCATCGGCGAGGGAATCCACGCGGATTCCAGCGTGTTGGACGAATAGGCGCGGCCACCCACCAGGCGCAGCCCGAACTCTTCGCCGGCCTTCACGATGGCGCTGTGCACGGCCTCGTAGTCCTTCATCGGTCCGAACAGCTCGAAGCCCGGCTGGCCGGCCATGCCGTGACGCAGCGCACCGACCTGCTTGCCGGCGATCTTCAGGTACGTCCAGTTGAACATCTTCAGGTCCGGCGGAGTCTTCTTCAGAAGCTTCGTCGTCACCTTCATCGCGTTCGGGCCCTGGATCTGGAAGCGGTAGAACTTGCGCGCCCAGGGGTTCTTGCGGTCGGCCGAGCGGTCATCACGAACCAGCTTGACCTGCCACTTCTTGCCGGTGCGCGGGTTCTTGCCCGTCTCGGCGTGGTAGGTGATCCAGTTGATCACCGGCGGACGACCGACGAGGTCGAACTTGTTCTTCGCCAGGTACACCAGGATCACGTCGCCGATCACGTGGCCGTCCCAGGTCACCGGCACATACTGCTTGGCCTTGCCGGGCTCGAAGCCCTTGAAGGTGTTGATGCCGTGGTAGTTCAGGAACTCGAAGCTCTCGGGGCCCGACACGAAGAGGTCGGCCATGTGGAAGCTCTGGTTGAACAGGATGGCGGTGTTCTGCCACGCCCACTGCTCGTCGCGCCAGTTGGTGTACTCGGGCTTCACGACCGGGTACGGGTTCGGTCCGGTCTGCGAGTCGCGCAGCAGCTTCAGCGGGCCACCAGCGGCCTTGATGCGGTCTTCCAGGGATTTAACGGCCATATTTACTCCGTGAGGCGCGTGCCCCCTCGAGCCGCGCGGTGGATTTGCAGGATTTTCACGTCACTGGACGGGGCGGGCATCTTGTTGTAGAGGGTTTTTGCTGTCAATTTGAGTAGCGGGCAGCCATTGCCCGCGGCAGATTTCGCTTTCTGGATGCGGAAATTGCAGCCGCGGCCGCGTTTTCATGCATGCGCGTGCAAGCGCGCGCAGGGGGTGCCGAACCTGTCCAAGGCAGGTAACCTATCGGCCCTCCGCGCAGACGGACAACCTGGATAAAGGGGTATCTCGAATGGCCACGCCAGCTACGCAAGTGTCGAACACAGTCCGCACCGCCCTCTTCATCGGCGGCAAGGAACGGCAGACCACCGAGCAGATGGCCATCGCCGATCCGGCCAAGCCTGGCGTGGTGGTGGGTTATGCCGCGCATGCCACGCCGAAGGATGTGAGCGACGCCGTGGCCGCTGCCAAGGCTGCCTACCCGGCCTGGTCCGCGCTCACGCCGCAGCAGCGTGCCGAGAAGATGCTGGCCGCCATCGAGGGTGTGCCCGACTCACCCAATCCCTTCGCCTCCGAAGACGGCGCCATCCTCTCGCAGGAGAACGGCAAGATCCGCCTCGAGGGCTGGGTCGATGCGCTGGTGCTGCAGATCCGCTGGAAGCTGGCGCTGATGCATGCGGACGAGGTGAACCAGTCCAAGGTGCTCAAGCCCGTCACCGGGCACATCCCCACCGAGACCACGGTGAGCTACCAGCCGCTGGGCGTGGTCAGCATCATCGTGCCCTTCAACTGGCCCATCGCCATCCTGGGCGCCGCGCTGCCGCATGCCCTGCTGGCCGGCAACACCGTGATCGTGAAGCCGGCGCTCACCGCGCCGCTGGCCACCGCGCGCGTGGTGCAGCGCATTGCCGAGAAGCTGCCGCCGGGCGTGCTGAACGTCATCACCGGCCCCGACGCCAACATGAAGGGCCTGGTGCAGAACCCCGACATCGCCAAGGTGTGCTTCACCGGCTCGGTGGGCGGCGGCAAGAAGATCATGGAACTGGCCGCAGGTTCGCTCACGCGCGTCACGCTCGAGCTGGGCGGCAACGACGCCGCCATCATCCTGAAGGATGCCATCATCGACGACACGCACCTCGACCGCCTGTTCGCGGCCATCTACGACACCACCGGCCAGATCTGCATGAACGCCAAGCGGCTGTACGTGCACAGCTCGCGCATGGATGAAGTCGTCAATGGCCTGTCCGAGCGCCTGAAGAAGACCCGCCTGGGGTACGGCCTCGACCAGAACACCACCATGGGCCCGCTGCATTCACCGGCGCAGAAGAAGTTCGTGGACGAGCTGATCGCCGAGGCCAAGGGCGCCGGCGCCAAGGTGCTGGAATTCGGCGAGCTGCCCGGCGGCGACATGAAGGGCGGCAACTTCGTGCGCCCCGCCATCGTGGTGAACCCGGATCCGAAACTGCGCGTGGTCACCGAAGAGCAGTTCGGACCCGTGATTCCCGTGATCCCCTTCGAAACCGAAGAAGAAGCGATCAAGGCAGCCAACGACACCTGGGCCGGCCTCGCCGGCTCGGTGTGGACGGCCAGCGTCGAGACGGCGAACCGCGTGGGCGGCCAGCTGGTGTGCGGGTATGTGTGGGTGAATGATCATGGCGCCACGCGCCTGGACTTGCGGGCGCCGTTTGGCGGCATGAAGTCGTCGGGCATCGGGCGCGAGCAGGGGATCGAGGGCATTCGCGCGTTTCAGGATACGCGGTCGATCTCGCATCTGGACGCTGCGACGCTCGCGACGATTCATCACTGACGCGTTGGCGCTGCATCAGGCAGGTGGAGGGCCCCGCTTCGTGCGGGGCTTTTCATTTCTGCGATGGGGCGGTGGGTTGAAGAGCTATTGTCGGGACGCGCGGGCGCGGTACAGGCCCTGTCCGCAGCGCGTGAAAGCGCTCGTGTGCTCCCGCGCTGCCCAATCAGATCGCCTCTCTTCTCCTGGCTTCAACCTCACTGTCCGGCTAAAGCCTAACGGAAGCCACGATGGTTGCATTGCGAGACCTGATGCCAAACGGTCCACCCGGGACCACGAGTTTCAGGATCTCGCCACCGCGGTCGATGGTGACGGGAACAGACTTGCCACTCTTGCCCATGGCCATTCCATCCAGTTCGCCCAGGTTGAACAGGCGCTTGTTGTCGTAGGCGAGGATGACGTCGCCTGCCCTGATGCCCGCAGAGCCGGCAACTGAACCAGGCAGAACTTCTGTGACATCGACATTGGTCGGCCGCTCGAGTGCCCGCAGGTACCGCTCATATTCGTCGTCGCCGATTTCGTATCTCAGCTCGATGTCCGGGTCGTACTGGTGCGCAAGTTCCTTGACAGGATCCGATGGCAGGTTTCTCGCCCGCCGCTCGCTCACAGCGACAGCTCGCTCGTTCCGGAGCCTCTCCAGGCGGGCCCTCAAGCCCTCGATCTGATCAGGCGAATAGCCGGCAGCCAGAAGCATCGCGACTGCGCGCCGGTTGTTGGCGGCCTTCATCTTGTCGAGATCCAGGAGCTCGGTGAACCGCGCGCGGTGTTCATCCGGAGTCGAGGGCTGTACGGCTCCGGACGCGACTGCCTCCGAGAGGCGGCTTTGCAACGCCTCATTCTCGATCCCGAGTTGCTCAAGCTGCCGGACATACTGGGCACGAAGCAACTGGACGTCTTCGTCATGACCTGCGATTGAAACTCCCGGGAAAGCTTCCGCGTCACTTGCGCTCGCCTGCGAATGGCTCCTGAACAGCCACGCAGAGAGCGCGCCAGCCAGGGCGCCCGCGGCGACCAGACCGACATACATGGCTGCTTTCAGGGGCATGGGGTCACCTCAGTCGGCATACCGATCAAACAGCAGACGGATTTCCCGGTCTTCATTTCGCTTCGGTCAATGCGTAAGTGAACCGACAGTGGAGTCTGGTCTGCTGGATCTGACGCCGATTCCTCCGCCCGGGACGACAAGCTTCAGGATCGTGCCATCGCGGTTCACAGTGATCGTTGCAGAGCCACCATTCTTGCCCATGGAGAGGCCATCGAGTTCGCCCTGGTTGAACAGTCGCTTGCCGTCATAGTCGAGAATCACATCGCCGGCCCTGATGCCCGCAGCGTCGGCAATCGAGTCCGGCAGCACCTGTGCGACTTGGACGCTGGTCGGCTTTCCCAATGCCCGCAGATACCGCTCGTATTCGGCACCGCCAATCTCGTATCTGAGCTCAATGTCCTTGTCGAACACGTACGCCATCTCTTTCACGGGATCGACCGGCAGACCCTTCGTCCGCTGCTCTGTTTCCGCCAGTCGGCGTTGCCTCTGCCGCTCTTCGGAACGCATCCTGAGCCACTCGATCCGGTCGGGTGGGTACCCTGCGGCCACGAGCCTGTCGACTGTCCGCTGACTCCTTTCGGCGTCGGATCTGGCGAGCCCTTCAGCGAGCATGGCCCTGACCTCGGCTGGACTCAGGGGTGGGACGGGATTGGACGCGCCTGCGGCCCAAAGCCGCCTCCGCAACATCTCATTCTCCTTGGTCAGCTGCTCGATCCGGGGGGCATATTCGGCGCGAAGCAGATCAATGGTCTCATCGGGCCCATCCAATGAAGTCGGGGAAGGAGCCTGCGTCGCAGCAACATCCATCCGCCCATCCTTCTGGGCCAGGCTCGAAAGAATGGCTCCGATGAGAGCGCCGACTGCGACCAGACCGGCACGCACTGCCGCCTTCCGTGACATGCTCCTTCCCTGATTTCACGAGCCCGCGCAGGGGACTCTCTCGTCCCAGTGTCGCTCTTTATGAATCAGTCGTTGATGACGATCGGGTCATACCCGGGCTGACACACCTCAACGATGCACAGCGATTCGAGCGTCCGGCCTTCAGGGGGTGCCTTCAGGCCAGCCTTCTGCATCAGCTCGCGCAGGACCCTCGAGGTCTCGGGATGCGCGATGGCCGACTGCACGCCTACGCGCACGAGGCCATCGGCGTAGTCGATGGGTAGCCACGTGCGAGTGGAGAGTTCCGGGCTGCCGCGGTTGTCGGTGTTGCCGAAGTCGCGCACGTCCATGCGGGCACCGGCACCGACCAGCAATTTCACGACTTCGGTAGCGCCCTTGTGTGCGGCGCCGTGCAGCGCGACACGACCGGTGTCGGCCTGGAAGTTCGGGTCGATGCCGAGGGAGAGCAGCAGCTTCACGGTTTCCACTGTCTGCGCGGGGGAGTGTTCCCGCGTGACGCCTTCGACCCAGCCGATGCCGGCGGCCACGGCCAGCGGTGTGACGCCGAGGCGGGTGTTGATCTTCGGATCGGCGCCGTGGGCGAGCAGCAGCTTCAGCAGTTCGATGTCGCCGGACTGCGCGGCGCGCAGGAAGGCGGTGGCGCCGTCTTCGTTCAGCCACTGGTTGGTGAACACAGTGCGGGTTTCGGTGCTTTCGGTGATGCGGGCGTTGACGTCGGCGCCCTTGTCCAGCAACAGCTTGATGAAGGCGAGGCTGTCCATGTCGGCGGTGCGCGTGGGGTAGTCGCCGCCTTCGATGTTGCGGTTGTCGGTAGCCAGGTAGAGGGGGGTCCAGCCGCCCTTGTTGGCGAGGTTCACGTTTGCGCCACGCTCGATGAGGAACTTCGCCATCTGGTAGTTCTGGTTCTGCGTGGCGGCCAGCAGCGGGCTCCAGCCGTAGCGGGTCACCTGGTTCACGTCCGCGCCGCCGTCGAGCAGCACGCGTGCGGCCTCGATGCTGCCGGCGCGTGCGGCATAGACGAGCGCGGTCAAACCGCCGCCATCGGGCTCGCGCGCCGGTGTGCGGCTGGCGCGGGCGGGAGGCGCGTCCTCGCCATTGCCTTCCGGCAGCGGATTGCCTTCTGCATCCACTTCCACCTCGCCGCCAACGCCCGCACCGGCGTTGCCGCCAGCACCGTCGATGGTGACGAAGCCAAGGCCGCTGCGCCGGATCCCCTTGCACAGCTCGGAGGCCGGCAGGTTCCGCTGGCTCTCGCCGAGCAACAGCACGCGCTGCATGCGCACCTGCTCCAGGTCAGGCTGCTTTGCCTCGCACAGCACGGCGATGGCCTGCTGGCGCACGGCGCGACGGGGATCGTTTGCATTGCCCAGCGCAGCCGAGCGGGCATCGCGCGGCACGGACTTCGACACGGCAGCGACGTCGGCGCCGCGCTGGATCAGGAGCTTCATTACCTCCGCGTGGCCCTGGTCAGACGCCTGCATCAGCGCCGTGGTGCCCCGCTCCGACTCGCGGGCGTTCACGTCGGCGCCGTATTCGAGCAACGCCCGCGCTGCATCGGGCTGGCCGGAACGCGCGGCCAGCATCAGCGGGCGCCGGCCGAGTGGCAGCTGTTCATTCGCGTTGGCGCCGCCCTTGAGCAGCGCGCGGATCACCGCGGCGTCACCGCGCGACGCGGCCAGCCACAGGGGAGTTGCGCCATTGTGGTTGGCGGCGCCTGGCTTGGCGCCGGCCTTCAGCAGCAGCGTCGCGAGCTCGGCGTCGCCGCGATAGGCGGCCCAGTGCAGCGCGGTGGCGCCATCGCCCTGTTGGGCATTCACATCGGTTCCGGACTTCAGCAGGCGCTCAACCGCCGCGCGGTCGCCGCGGCTGGCTGCGTCGGCGACGTCAGCCTGCGCAAATGCGGTGCCAGCCGCCATCGCCAGCAACAGCGTCGGAATCCATTTCAGCACCAGGCTTCGCATGCCGCGCGTCGCTGCCCGTCAGGCCAGACCGGACAGATGCCCGGTGCTGTCGCCAAAGCTGTCGCGGGCGATGCCGAACTGGTCGAGGATGCTCACCAGCAGGTTGCCCGTGGGCACCTCCCTGGTCGGGTACGCCAGGTGGCGGCCACCCTTCAGCCGCCCGTTGTTGCCACCGATGAGCACATGCGGCACGTCATAGTGCACATGCTGGTTCGGATTGCCCATGTTGCTGCCGTAAAGCAGCAGCGAATGATCGAGCAGCGAGCCATCGCCATCGTTGGTGCTGGCCAGCTTCTCCACGAAGTACGCCAGCATCTTCACGTGGTACTGGTTGATCTTGGAGAACTGGTCGATCAGCTTCGGGTCCTCGCCATGGTGCGAGAGGCCGTGGAATCCTGCCGTCGGCGCCCCGCTTTCCGGGTACACCCGGCCGGTGAGGTCGCGTGCGAACAGCATCGTGCCTACACGGGTGATGTCGGCCTGGAAGCCCAGAACCAGCAGGTCGAACATGATCTTGATGTGCTGGTCGAAAGACTGCGGAATGCCCGGCGGCACCGCAAATTCTTCCGGCGCCGCGGCCGTGGCGCCCGCGGCGATCTGCAGGCGGCGCTCGATCTCGCGCACGTTGTCGGTGAAGGCGTCGAGTCTTGCGCGGTCGGGTGCGCTGATGGTGTTGCGCACGCCCCTGATCTTGTCATTCACCGAATCCAGGATGCTCTGGTTGCGTTGCCGCCGCAGGGCGCGCTGCTCGGCGGTGCTGCCGCTGCCGAACATGCGCTCGAACACCACCTGCGGGTTCAGCTCCATGGGCAAGGGCGTGGTGGGTGAGCTCCAGGCGATGGTGTTGGTGTACACGCAGCTATAGCCTTCGCCGCAGTTGCTCGAACCGGAGCCGGGATCCTCCACCGAAATTTCCACCGACGGCAGCAATGTCTCCTGTCCGTAGCGCGCGGCTATGATCTGGTCGATGGTCTGGCCGGCATACACATCCGCACCGGCGGTCTTGCGCGGCTTCTGCGCGCAAAGGAATGCGGCGGCCACCCAGTGGTCTGCGCCGGTCTCTCCGGGAGGCGGCTCGGACGAGCGCGAGTGCAGCCCGGTGAGGATGTTGAGATGCTTGCGGAACGGCTCCAGCGGCTTCCAGATGAAGGGCAGGTCCGCAGGCAGTGCGCCGGCTTTTTCCGGAATCCAGTAGCCCGGCGCCGCGCCATGCGGCACGAAGCCACCAAAGAAGCGCGGCGGCGGCTTGGCCGCTGTCTTCACTTCTGCCGTCAGCGCCGGGATCATCGCATCGAGCAGGGGCAGGGCCAGTGCGGTGCCGGCACCACGCAACAGGGTGCGGCGGCTGATGTGTTTCCTGGGGATGAACATGGATCAGCTCCCCGGCTTGGCGGCAGGCGCCGATTTGGTGTTCATGGTGAAGGCCGGGCTCTGCACCACGCCCATCACCAGTGATGAAAACCGGTAGTTGTCCCCGGCCGCGCCACGGGTCAGCGACCGCACCAGCGGCATGTCGGTGTATTCGAGGCCGCGGCCAATGGCGTAGGTGAGCAGGTTCTCGATCACCACTTCGGCGAACAGCTCGCGCTTGCGCACCGTGAGCTCGCGCAGGCCCCGTATGCCCTCGATGCGGGTGCCATCATTGGTGATGGCGACGGAGTCGATGGGATGTCCGACCTCCATCGTGCGCCACTGCCCCACTGCGTCGAAGTTCTCCATCGCCAGGCCCATTGGCTCGAACTGCATGTGGCAACTGGCGCAGCTGGGGTTGGTGGCGTGCACCTTCAGGCGTTCACGCATGGTCTTCGGTGCCTCGCCGGGCACCTGGGCCAGCTGTGTCTCCACACCCGGTGGAGGATCGGGCGGACTGACACCGAAGAAGGTCTGCAGGAACCATTTGCCGCGCTTCACCGGCGAGGTTCGCGCCGCATCCGAGGTGATGGTGGCCAGCGCACCCTTGCCCAGCAGTCCGCGGCGCATGTCCTGGTCCGGACCCAGCTGCACGCGCCGGAACTGCGGGCCGTAGACGCCGGGGATGCCGTAATGCCGGGCCAGCCGTTCGTTGACGAAGGTGTAGTCTGCCGTGAGCAGGTCATCCACGCTGCGGTCTTCCTGGATGATGCTGGCGAAGAACAGCTCCACCTCGCGCCGGTAGGCATCGCGCAGCGTGCTGTCGAAATCGGGGAACATCTCCACCACCGGTTCGCTGGCCGCGATGCCGCGGATGTTCAGCCACTGCCCGGTGAAATTGCGTACCAGCGCCTGCGAGCGCGGATCGGCGAGCATGCGCGCCACCTGCTGCTTCAGGATCTTCGGCTCATGCAGCCTGTTGGCAGACGCCAGCTGTATCAGCTGCGCGTCGGGAATGCTGCTCCACAAGAAGAACGAAAGCCGCGATGCAAGCTCCAGGTCGCTGATGCGGTACGCCGCGCCCGGGGCCACGTCAGCCGGCTCGATCTCGGCGCGATAGATGAATTCCGGATCGGCCAGGATGCGCTGGATCACCGCCTCGATGCCGCTGTCGAAACGGCCGCCTTCCTCCCGGCCGCTGCGGAAGAAGGCAGTCATCATCCTGATATCGGTTTCGCTGGCCGGGCGGCGGAAGGCCTGGGTGGTCAGGGTGGTGATGATCCTGCGCGCACAGTCCGCCTCCTCGCTGGCCTTCTGCGGGTAGCACTCGAGGACCTTGCGCCGGCTCTGCGTCTCGGTGGCCGGTTTGCCATTGAACGGCCCCTCGATGAACACCTGGCCCACATGCGGATAGAAGGTGTAGCCGGAAATGGAGCCCGGGGAGTTCATCGTGCGCTGGAACGACCTGTTGAGGCCGGTGTCGGGCAGGTCGCTGGTGGCAATGAACGCCACGCCAATCCGGTGCAGGCCGGCCTTGATGGCCACGGGCGTTGTCTTGCCGCCGTCACCGCGGCGCGTGGCAATCTCCTTGTCCCAGTCATAGAGGTACACGCGCCGGCCATCGACCGTGACCTCCAGCTTTTCGCCCTTCACATTGCCGAGCACGGCGGTGAAATAGCCGGTCATGCCCTTCACGGTGAATGTGTATTCACCGTCGGCCGGGAACTCGTGTTCGATCAGCATGCCGCCACGGGTACCGAAGGGCAGTCCCTCGACGTATTCGTTCTGGCTGGTGTCGTGGGGCGCGTCGAACACGGCCAGTGTCGGCTTCGTCTCCGTGCCCATCGCAAGGCGGCTGATGTTGCCGGCTGCGGAAAGATAGGCCTCCATCAGCGCCGGCGAGGTGGTGAGCGTGCCTGCCATGTTGTCGAAGCCATGGCTGGAATCATCCGAGGGCAGGAACCTGGCGGCGTTGATATTGAGCGCCAGCAGGTCGCGGATGGCGTTGGTATATTCGGTGCGGTTCAGCCGATGCAGGCCCGGTGCCGGCAGGTGGAGCCCCTCGCTGGCGGCGCGGCTGTCGATGCCCTGCTCCAGCATCAGCGCCATCTGCTGCACGATGTTGTACTGCGGCCGGTCCTCGCCCGCCGGCGGCATCATGCCGGCGCGCAGGCGCTTGATCACCTTCTCGCCGGTTTCCGGTGCTTCGGCAAGGCTGTGGGGTGTGGCGCCCTGCAGGTCCAGGCCACCGGCATAGTCGGTGGAGTTGTGGCACTTGCTGCAATACCGGTCGAGCAGCGCGCCGGTGTCCACCCCGGCGCCTTGCGCATGCGCCGAAAAGAAAAGAACGGCTGCAAGAGCCGCAGCGCCGCGGCTGGCGGCGTTCGCCAGGGTCATCAATCGCATGCCGTTGGCGCCTTGCATTGATGACCCGTGAGGCATGGCTACCGCGAGCGGTTGCTGTCCGCCACGCCGCCGCCGGTCATGCGCGCCGGATCGCGGTTGTTTTCCTGGCAGAGGTAGTCGAAGGGTTCATTGCCCTCCGACCAGCGCAGGTTCCATCCTCCCGACCAGGCGGCCGTGTAGGCGCCTGGGTCATCGACCGTGGCCTCGTAGCGCAGCGTGTCGTGGTTGGGGCGCGAGAGCTTCTCGATGAGGTGCAGCTGTTTGGTGGTGGGCACGCCCTCGCGGGTGAGCCAGAAGCGATCGTTGAACCCGACGGTGTCCATCACCAGCGTGTCGCCTTCCCATTTGCCGGTGGTGTGGCCGTACCAGAGGTCCTTCACATCCTTCGGATGCGGCCGACCGTCGAGGTAGGCGATCCGCCAGCTATGCGGCGCGCCGACGTGCAGGAAGATCACCTCGTTGGTCTCGGGCAGGTCCACGATCTCGATGCCATAGGGCGTGTGCCAGAAGCGCGAGCCGCCGGAGGGTTTGCAGCGCGTGTGCGGATCTTCCGACTGGTCCCAGCGCGAGTCGTACAGCGCCCGCATGCCGGGCTTGAACGGGATCTCGTCCACGGTCTTGTTGGTGGGCAGGCTCGGGGCCGGTGTCACCTTCTTGCCGTCGACGATGTTGAAGAAGATCGATGCGTTGGCCGGACCTTCCCAGTTGCCCACGTCATCCGGGCCGCCCGAAAAGCTCACCCTGCCATCTGGCCGGCGCGGAGCGGGTTTCGGAGCCGGCCGCTCGGCTGCGGCCTGCTGGGCTGACGTTGCCTGCTGCGTCTGCAGCAGCACGCCGGCCAGCAGGCCCAGTGCGATGGTTCCGACGACGGTCTTGCGCATGGGAATCTTCCTTTGCCTACTGGCCGCCGGCGCTGCTGGTCAGCGTCTGGCCGGCGGAACTGGCCGCCCCCATCACCTCGCCGGTGTTCTTGCGCGTGACGCGCCGGGCATTGGCGCTGTTGCTGCCGTCGCGCGCCAGCCAGCCCTCGATGCTGACGACCTCGCCGATCTTCAGGCTGTTCTTCTTCCAGCCGGATTTCTGCAGCATGTGCGGCGGGCCCATCTCGAAGGCCCAGTTGGTCACCTTGCTGGTGGCCGCATCCGTCACGTCGATATAGATGTACACGTGCGGATTGGTCCATTCCAGCTTGGTGAGCGCGCCGGTCATGTTCACCGGCTTGTTGTTGTCGTATTGCGCGGCGAAGGAATGATGCGCCTGTGAGGCCGGTATGGCGGCCAGCACCAGCAGCGCGGCCGGCAGCAGTCGTAGCGCGCGCGTCAGGATGGTCGGATACATCTGGTTCTCCCTATTCACGGCCGGTTTCGCAGAACTGTTCCTGGATGTCGCCGGGCACCCACTTGAAGGTCCACGCTGCCTTCCACGGGCGGGTGTAGGTGCGCGGATCGTCGATGGTCACCTCGTACTGCAGCTCCTCTTTCGACACCCGCCTGAAGCGCTCGGTGAGTGTCAGCGCCTCGGTGTGCGGCAGTCCGCCGTTGGACATCCAGAAGCGGGTGTTGAAGCCGGTGGAGGTGGCCACCAGCGTGTCCTTCTCCCATTTGCCAACGGCAAGGCCCAGGAAGGTGGCGGAGACTTCCTCGGCCACCGGTGGATCACGGCCATCCATGTAGATGGTGCGCCAGGTGTGGTTGCCGCCGCCGAAGATCATGTACATGCGCTTGTAGTTGCTGTCCTGGATGAAGCGCACGCCGCCCGGCGTCATCATCTGCCGCGGATTGCCCGGGCCGATGCACTCCTTCATCGGATCGTCTTCGAAGTTGTTCTGCTGGCGATACTTGTAGAGCGCCAGCGCCCAGGGCTGGAAGGGGGCGACCTGGGCCGCATCGGCGATGTTCTTCAGCTTGCCGTTGGGCTGGAACTCCACCTTCTTGCCCACTTCGACCAGGCTGCTGGTGCTGGGTGCATCCCAGTAGCCTTTCTCGCCCGGCATGCGGTCGAGGCGAATCGTGCCATCGGCGTGGCGCGGCGGCGCTGCCGCTCCAGCCTGTGTGGCCAGCGCGCCGGCAAGCAGCAGCGCGGCGCCGATCTTCATCCAGCTGTTGTTGTTCATGCTGCCCATGGGTGCCCTATTCGTGCACGAAGCGGATGTCGAAGCTGTTGGCGCCTTCGGTCCACTTGCCGGCCAGCACGCGGTTGTACTTGCCGAGGTTCGAGATGGTGCCGTTGAACTGCGTGCTCACGCCCCTGGCGCCCTTGAACGCCATGGCGAATTTCCAGCCATCCGGATCGAGCTTGCCGCCGGTGAAGTCGATGCTGTCGGGACCGGGATTGAGGGTGCCGTTCACCTGTTTGCCGTCGTACTGCATGACCAGCACGATGGTGCGGTGCGACCCATCCTTGTTGACGACTTCCCCCCGCCAGGTGCCGTCGAGCGGGAAGCCTTCCTGCGCCCATGCAGCGCCGGAGACCAGCAGTAGGAGACCCAGCAATGCATGACGCATCGACCCGCACCCCCGTCATTGTTGTGTTCAGCACCACATTCCGTGATGTGGAGCGCTGTGGACAGGACGTTACAGCCATTCAGCAGCGGGCTGCTACTGCATTGTTTTCGGGAGAATGATTGCTCCAGCAATCACGACCACGGCAGAAACCGAGGGACCCTGAGCGGTCAGCTGGCGGCGCGAAGGCCCGATTCGACTGGGGCCGCAGCGCCCGGATCAGCGCCGGGATCTTGGATGCCGAACACGAATCTGGCCACCTGGTCCTGCACGCGGCGGGTCTGCTCATCCATGCGCCCGGCGGCCTGCAGCACCTCGGCGGAAACCTGCCGGGCATCGCTGGCCGTACCCAGCGCTGCCTTGATGCCGGCGGTCACCGACCGGGTGGACTGGTTGATGAGTCCCATGCGCTCGGAGATGTCGAGCGTGGAGCGGCACTGCGACTCGGCCGTGGCGTAGATGCTGCCCGCTGCATCGCCCAGCTGGCCGATGCACTGTCCGAGTCGTGCCAGCACATCGGCTGACTGCTGCGCCGCATCGGTGACCTGTGAAATCTGCTGTTCGATGCTGTCGGTGGCCTTGCGCGTGCGCGCGGCCAGCTCCATCACCTCGGAGGCCACCACGGCGAAGCCGCGTCCTGCTTGGCCGGCACGCGCCGCCTCGATGCGCGCGTTGATGGAGAGCAGCGTGGTCTGTCGCGTGATCTCGCTGATGATGCCGGCGATGCTGCCGATCTCCCGCGTCGCGTCGAAGAGTCCGCGGATGGCGGTGGCGGCCTCGGCGGCCTGCACCACTGCCGCCTCGGCGCCAGTGCGCGAGGCTTCGGCTTGTCCACGCATGCGCAGCGCCGCTTCCGACAAGGCGCTTGCGCCTCGTGCAGCCTGCGACGCGGTCTCGTCGGTGCGACGGGCCATTTCCGCTGCATCATTGCTGCGCGTGGCCGAATCACCGGCCAGCCGCGCCATCTGCGTGGCCGAGCCACGCAGCTCACGCACCGCCGTCTGCACCTGTTCGAGGATGGCAGCCACCTGCCACTCGAATTCGCTGGCGAGCTGGCGGCGCTGTTGCTCGCGCTCGTTGCCTTCCTTCTCGTGCTGCGCGGCCTGCTGCGCCTGCTGCTGTGCCAGCTCCTTCGCCCGCACCTGCTGGCGCTGGTGATCCTGTGCCTCGGCCTGGCGCAGGCGTTCCAGCTCACGCAGCTTGCGGTCGCGTTCCTGTGTCTGCAGCGCGTAGTCGGCCGCCGTTTCGCGCGCCGCCTGTTCGGCCGCAGTCCGCATCCGCTCCATTTCCAGCTGCAGGGCCTGCTCATGCCGGGCCTGCAGCGCCATGCGGCTCTCGGCGGCCTGGAGCGCACGCTGCAACTCCGCCACGCGGCGCCGCGCGCCGAGCAGCCGCGAGCGCAGCCACGTCACGGCAATGACGCCAGCGAGGAGGCAGGGGAATGCCACCAGGATCAGTTCCTTGATCATCGTGACGTGAAGATACGGGCGGCACGATCGCGCAAAGCGTGTGCCGTCGCGCAAGATGCTGCATAGGCAGAGGCAGCGGTGCGCGATTCAGGGTATCCCTGACCGTTGTGCGCGCGGTTGATGGCGTGCAAAAGAAAAGGCAGATGCTTGCGCACCTGCCTTTCCTGGATTGCGCCTCTGGTGCGCCCGGCGACTTACTTCTTGCCGGTGCGCCAGCCTTCCGCGTACGCCGTGCGGGCGGTGACCGCGTACGGCACCGGCGACACCACGGCACGGATCTCGGTCTGCTTGTGGCGCTCGACGGTGGTCTTGCCGGTGCCGCCGTTCGGCTCGCCCCAGTGCAGCACCACCTCGTTGCCGATCGCCACGTCTTCATCGACGGTGGCCAGCGACAGGAAGCTGCGCTCGTTGTAGCTGTAGCCCGAGAACAGCGACACGCCCACCGACTTGCCACCGACCGTCAGCAGGTCGTAGTTGCTGTTGGCGTAGTTCGACAGCGGCATCTCGATGTACTTGTAGTGCTCGCCCTTCTCCAGGATCGACTTCTGGATGCGGTTCACATCCTCGCCGTTCCAGGCCAGGGTCACCTTGCGACGACCACCCTTGCCACCGTTGAGCTTCTCCAGCGCCTCGCGGCCGATGAAGTCATGGTCGAACTTCACGAACGGGCCGTAGCCGATTTCGTACGGGGTCAGGTAGTAGTCTTCGATGTTCTTCGAGACGAACGAACCACCGATCGCACCAGCTGCCTCGTACGAGTTGGCCGGCAGCCACTCGCGGTACTTCTTCATGCGCTCGTCGGTGTACACGGCGGGCAGCGGCGAGGGCACCCAGCCGGACTCCAGCGTGTTGGTCGCATAGGCGCGCGAGCCCACCGGCACCAGGCCGAATTCCTTGCCGGCCTCGAGGATCGCGGCAGCGATCTCTTCGCGCTCGGCGTACGGGCCCCAGATCTCCACACCCGGCTCGCCGGCCATGCCATGGCGCAGCGTGCGGACCTTGCGGCCCTTGATGTTCATCTCGGCCATGTTGAAGAACTTCAGCTCGGGCAGCGGCGCGCCGTTGAGCTTGTCGATCACGAACTTGGCCTTGGGGCCCTGGATCTGGAAGCGGTAGAACTTGCGGTTCACGGCATGGCCGTTCGGGCGCGAGGGCGAGCGGTCGTCGTACGTGGTCTTCACGTTCAGGCCGCTGGTCTGCGCCTGGAAGTGCACCCAGTTGGTCGACGGGGCGCGGCCCACCATCACGAAGCTGTTCTCGGCGAGGTAGAACAGGATGTTGTCGCCGATCACATGGCCGGAGTAGGAGCAGGCCACGAACTGCTTGGCCTTGTTGGGCACGAAGCCCTTCATGCTGTTGATGGCGAGGCTCTCGATGAGCTTCAGCGCATCCGGGCCTTCGATGAAGAGGTCGACCATGTGGTGCGTCTGGTCGAACAGCACCGCGGCGTTGCGCCAGGCAGCCTGCTCGTCGCGCCAGTTGGAGAACTCCGGCGCAACGACCGGGTACACATAGGCACCGATCTTCGAGTTGCGCAGATGCTCGACAGTGTTGCCAGCGGCCTTCAGCACGCTTTCAAGATTGCTCATGTTCCCGAACCTCTGTCTGGTTGTCTTGCTGTGAAATGGGCTTGAAGAGGCCGGTGGCCGGTCTTCCAAGGGGTGGCGAGTCTCGCACAGGAAACGGCCAAAGGGCCAGCCCATCTCCCGGAAATCACAGGGGTTTTGACGTAGCGCAGCGTGCCGCCGGCAAACACTGCCGGCGGCAGAAAGAGCGCTACTGCTGGTGCTGGTTGCCCGAGTTGTCGACAGGTGCTGGCGGCGGCTGCCGCTCCTTCACCACGTTGGCGCGCGCGATGAGGTATTCGCGCAGCGCAGCCGAATCCTCCGGGCCCACGTCCTTCGAGAAATCACCCATGCCCTTGTCCGCGCGGGCACCGTGGATGATCTGGTCGAAGGCCTGCTGCGAGTGCAGCATCGGCGTGGTGGTGAGGTTGGGGAAGGTGCCGCGCGGCTGCACGCCATCCACACCGTGGCAGACCGTGCAGTACTGCTCGTACACCACGCGACCGCGCTCGATCACAGCCGCGGAGGCAGTGGAGGGCGGCGGGTTCAACGGTGGCGGCGTGTAGGGCAGCTTCGGTGGCAGTGCGGCCGTGGCACCCAGCTTGAACACCAGCATGCGCGCGTAACCGGGCGCGAAGTAACCCTCGCCCGCCGCGGATCCGCCCACACTTGCCGCCACATACTGCTCGCCGTCGAGCTCGTAGGTGATCGGCGCAGCAAACACCGAGGTGTGCGCGGGGAAACTCCACAGCTGATCGCCGGTCTTCGCGTCATAGGCGCGCAGTTCCTGGCCGGCGCCGTTGCCGGCAAACACCAGGCCGCCGGCAGTGGCCATCACGCCGCCGCTGGGTCGGTCATTGTCGAAGGGCGGGGTTTCCCACACGATCTTGCGTGCGACCGGATCCCAGGCGATCAACCTGCCGTAGATGCCTTCCTTGTCGGTCGGCGCAACATTCGGCAGCGAGATGCCCTGCGGTCCGCCGAAGGAGATGCCCAGGTTGAACCCGCCCGTGGAAGGCGCGTAGTTCGGATCCTTCTGCATGATGAAGTAGGCTTCCCACGCGGGGATGTACATCAGCCCCGTTTCAGGACTGTAGGCATTGGGATGCCAGCTGTGTCCGCCTTGCACGCCGGGCGCAAGGTTCCACGGGCGCTTTTCATAGCGGGCCTCGGCCACCACGGCCGGGCGCCCGGTCTCAAGGTCCACATGCGTGGCCCAGTTCACTTCAGTGAACTTGTCGGCCGACAGCAGCTTGCCGCTGGCGGCATCGAGCACGTAGAGGAAGCCGTTCTTGTTCGGCTGCATCAGCACGTGGCGCTGCTGGCCGTCGATGGTGATGTCGGCCGTCATCATCGGGCTGGTGGCGTCGTAGTCCCAGTTGTCGCCGGGCGTGGCCTGGTAGTGCCACACGTATTCACCGGTGTCGGGCTTCAGCGCGATGATGGATGCGATGTAGAGGTTGTCGCCAAGCTTCGGATCGCGCGCGCTGGCCAGCCAGGGCGTGCCATTGCCGGTGCCGTAGTAGAGCAGGTCGGTGACCGGATCATAGATGGTGGCATCCCACACCGAGCCGCCACCGCCGAGCTTCCACCACTCACCGCTCCAGGTCTTCGCGGCGGCTTCCATCGCCGCATTCTCGAAGCCCTTCGCGGGATCACCGGGCACGTTGTAGAAGCGCCAGACTTCCTTGCCGGTGTCCACATCGAATGCGGCAATCCAGCCCCGCACGCCGAACTCGCCACCCGAGGCTCCGACGAACACCTTGCCCTTGGCCACACGCGGCGCCATCGTGATCGACAGGCGGTTCAGCGGATCATTGCGGTCCCCGATGATTGTGTCGGTGATCCACGCCGCCTCGCCGGTCTTCGCGTCGATGGCGATCACCCGCGCGTCCAGCGTGCCGACAAAGATCTTGCCGTTGAAGGCCGCGATGCCGCGATTGATGTTGCCGCAGCACACATTGCGCAGCCAGCCGCCATCGGTCTTCGTGCTGTACTTCCACAGCTCCTTGCCGGTCTTCGCATCGAAGGCATACACCTTGGTGTTGAAGGCCGTGGAGACATAGATGACGCCATCGACATACAGCGGCGTGCCGTGCTGGTCGAGGTTGGTGTCGTAGTCGGCAAACCACTGCAGGCCAAGCTGGCCCACGTTTTCGGTGTTGATGGCCTTCAGCGGGCTGAAGCGCTGCTCGCTGTAGCTGCCGCCATAGGTGGGCCAGGCATCGCCATCGGTGGTGCCCTTGAGCAGGCGCTCCTGGGTGATGGCGGCGGGATTGGCGAGTGGATCGGCTGTCGCGGCCTTCTTCTGGCAGGCCGCAAGTCCGATCGAGAGCAGCAGGGCGATGCCCAGCAGTGGCTTGTGAATGCGCATGTTCTTTCCTCTGGGGCTACTGGCCCGCAGCCTCCTGATGGATATCGCGCGGCGGCTGGGGCGCCGGCGCAGTCGCCGCGCCGCCTGCACGCGGTGCCGGCGCCGGTGCGCCCGCACCGGGACCACCAAGACCACCGCGTGCCGGTCCCGCCGCCCCGCGGCCGGGTCCGAAGGCTCCCGCTCCCGCGGGCGCGTTCTTGCGCTCATTGGCGCGCGCGACTACATATGCCAGCACGGCGGCAGAATCATCGGCCTTCAGCTTGTCGCTGAAAGTCGGCATGCCCTTGTCCACGCGCTGCCCCTGCAGCACCACGGTGTCGAAGGCAGCCTGTGCCTGGATGAACGGCGAGGTGCCGAGGTCCGGGGCGCTGTTGCCCCCGCGCCCGCCGCCCGGCGCGGCATTGGCGCCATGGCACACCGAGCAATGATCCGCATACAGCCTGGTGCCGCGCGCGACGGCCTCGGCCGACGCGGTGACCGGCGGCGGGTTGAGCTGGCGCGGCGTGTACGGTGCCTTGGGCGGCAGCACAGTGGTACCGCCCACCTTGAACACCAGGATGCGCCCGTAGCCCGGCGCGAAGTAGTCGCCCTGCCCAGCGCCACCGACGCTGGCCGCGATGTACTGCACGCCATCGAGCTCGTAGCTGATCGGCCCGGCGTACACATCGCCCTGGGTCGGGAATTCCCACAGCTTCGCGCCGGTCTTTGCATTGTAGGCAGACAGGATCTGGCCACGGCTGTTGCCCATGAACACGAGGTTGCCCGCGGTGGCGAGCGCACCGCTGGTTGCGCGCGGCGCCTTGGGCGTTTCCCAGACCACCTTGCGCGCCACCGGATCCCAGGCCTGCAGCCAGCCCACGTCCTGGCTGTTGTTGTTGGGCTTGATGCCTGCAGGAGCAGGTCCCGGGGCAAAGCTGATCAGCGGCGGGTTGGCGCCGGCGGCCACGGTCTGCGGCGCATTCACGCCATAGTTTTCCCAGGTCGGGATATAGATGAGGCCGGTGAGCGGGCTGAAGGCGTTCGGGTGCCAGGTGTGGCCGCCGGGCGGGCCCGGTGCTACGTTCCAGGGCTCTTTCAGGTAGCGCGCCTCCGGCACTTCGATGGGCCGGCCGGTCTTCATGTCGATGCCGGTGTTCCAGTTCACCACGGTGAACGCATCACCACTGATGAGCTTGCCGGTCGCCGCCTCGACCACGTACAGCATGCCGTTCTTCGACGGCTGGATGACGACGTGCTTCCTGGTGCCGTTGAAGTCGAGGTCCGCCGTCATCATCGGGCTGACGTTGTCGTAGTCCCACGAATCGCCCGGCGTGGCCTGGTAGTGCCAGACGTATTCGCCGGTATCCGGCCTCACTGCCACGATCGAGTTGGTGTAGAGGTTGTCGGCCAGGTCGCGGTCGCGCACGGCGGAATTCCACGGCGAAGGCTGGCCCGTGCCGAAGATCAGCAGGTCCGTCACCGGGTCATAGATCACCGCATCCCACACCGCACCGCCACCGCCGGTGTAGGTCCAGTACTCGCCCTTCCAGGTGGTTGCCGCCTTGGCGAGGGCTTCCTTCTGCTGGGGCGCTGCTTCATGGCCCTTGGCCGGATCACCGGGCACCGTCCAGAAACGCCAGACTTCCTTGCCGGTCTCGGCATCGTAGGCAGAGATGAAACCGCGCGAGCCGAACTCGCCGCCGGAGGCACCGACGAACACCTTGCCCTTGGCCGCGCGCGGCGCCATCGAGACCGAATATTTGGTGCGATTCGCTTCGCCGACCAGATTGGCGGGGATGGTGTCTGCCTCCCACACCGGCTTGCCGGTCTTTGCGCTGATGGCCACGAGCCGCCCGTCGAGCGTGCCCATGTAGATCTTGCCATTCCACATGGCAATGCCCTTGTTCACATTGCCCAGGTTCTGGTGCGGCACCTGGGCCGGCGCGTACTGCCACAGGCGCTTGCCGGTGCGCGCATCGAAGGCATAGAGGTGATTGCGTGAGGCGGACACGTAGATCACGCCATCGGCATACAGCGGCGAGCCGTGCTGGTTCTGGTTCGAGTCGTAGTCGCCGTACCAGGCCAGGCCCAGCTGCGCGACGTTGCGGTCATTGATGGCCGTCAGCGGACTGAAGCGCTGCTCGTCGTAGCTGCCGCCGTAGCTCGGCCAGGCCGTGCCGTCGGAGGTGCCCTGCAGCATGCGCGCCTGGTTCAGGTTCGCTGGATTCGCAAGCGGATTCGTGGCGGATGGCTGGGCGGCGATCACCCCACCGGCCACGATGGCGGACACCAGCAGCACGGCGCCTGCCGATTGGAGAATTCGGTTCACGGGACCCCCGGAAGATCTTGTCAGTGCGGAACAGAGGGAGTTTATCCCGGAACACCAGGGCAATAGCGGCGAGGGGGCAGGGGGAGTGATAGCCCCGGGTGGCTTGCGCCCAGCGGCGGAATCCCGGCCCTTGGTATTGCTGATATCGAAAAAGCGGGGGGGAGGAGTCCTCGCGCGGTCTGTTGGAGGCCCCGGTGCCCCTAGTGGGCCAGCGGGGTCTCGGTATGCATGGCGCAGATCCAGTGGCCGTCCCGGCGTATCCAGGTAGATGAGTCAGCCATCTGCTGGGTGGTGGCTTCGTGGCTGCCGCGCCCGGAGACCGTCTGGGTCACCTCGTAAGTCAGCACTGCAACGTCGGGAAGGGGAAACTCCACCTGGATGTCGCCGAGTCGGAAGTTCTTCACCACCATCGGACCTTTGCTGGCCATCGCCCGGTAGGTCGCGTGGTCGAACTTCATCGCACCGTGGTCGGAGACCAGCATTGCCGGATCGGTGAGCAGGGACACTGCCGTGTCCGCATCCTCATCAACAAGCGCCTGCCAGAAACGCTTCTCCAGGTCGATCAGTTCCTTGTGCTGGCTGTTCACGGGCAGCTCCTCAAGGTTGCGGTGTGTACCCGTTAAAGTGTGCTGCGTCGCTGGCAGCGCTGTGGCCGGGAACATGCGGAAGCGTGTGTAAGCCCGATCCTACTGCCTCATTATGTGAGACCGTGGCTCAGGTGCCCCTACACGGGCACCCGGCGGGCCGGGCCGCTGCTATGCTAGCCCGATGACGACGCACCGGGGGGGCTGCCATTGCGGCCGGGTACGCTTCGAGGTGGAGGCGCCCGCTCAAGTCGAGGCACTGGAGTGCAACTGCTCCTTGTGCCAGAAACTCGGCTTCCTCCATCTCCTGGTCCCGAGGGCACAGTTCGAGCTGCTCTCGGGGGAGGACTCGCTCACCAGCTACCAGTTCAACACACGCACGGCCAACCATCTCTTCTGCAAGGTCTGCGGCGTCAAGTCGTTCTATGTGCCGCGCTCGCATCCGCATGATTACAGCGTCAACGCGCGCTGCCTGGACGATGGCACGGTCGAGATGCTGACCGTCACGCCCTTCGACGGCCAGAACTGGGAAGAATCGGCCGAGGGCCTGGAACCACTTACCGAAGACTGAGTGGCGGACGATGTGATCGTGCGGCGGAGTGTTGCATGAACCGCACGTGATCCTGAAGAAGTGCCGCGGTCAGGCCGCGGCCGCCTTCTCCTCCACAGGCTGGCGCATCATGTGCTCGAACGCACCCAGCGCCGCCTTCGATCCCTCGCCCATTGCCGTGACGATCTGCTTGAACGGCACCGTGGTGCAGTCGCCAGCCGCATAGACGCCGGGCACCGAAGTCTGGCCGCGTTCGTCCACCTCGATCTCGCCGCGGGCGCTGAGCTTCACCGCGCCCTTCAGCCAGTCGGTGTTGGGCACCAGGCCGATCTGCACGAACACACCGTCGAGCGGCAGCGCGTGTTCCTCGCCGCTGCTGCGATTGCGGTAGCGCAGGCCGGTGACCTGGTTGCCGTCGCCGTAGACTTCCAGCGTCTGCGTGGCGGTGAGGATCTTCACGTTCGGCAGGCTGGCCAGGCGCTTCACCAGCACGGCATCCGCGCGCAGCGCGTCACCGAACTCGATCAGCGTCACGTGGCGCACGAGGCCGGCCAGGTCAATCGCCGCCTCGACGCCAGAGTTGCCGCCGCCGACCACTGCGACATCCTTGCCCTTGAACAGCGGGCCGTCGCAGTGCGGGCAGTAGGCCACACCGCGATTGCGGTATTCCTTCTCGCCGGGCACGCCCAGCTCGCGCCAGCGTGCACCGGTGGAGAGGATCACCGAACGCGCAGCGAGTGTGGCGCCGCCGTCGAAGCGCAGCTTCACCAGCTCGCCCGGCACCAGTTCGGCCGCGCGCTGCAGGTTGAAGATCTCCACGCCGTTGGCGCGCACGTTCTGCTCCAGCGAACGCGCGAGCTCGGGGCCTTCGGTGTGATGCACCGAGATCAGGTTCTCGATGCCCAGCGTGTCGTGCAGCTGGCCGCCGAAACGTTCGGCCGCCACCGCAACGCGGATGCCCTTGCGCGCGGCGTAGATTGCCGCGGAAGCACCGGCCGGACCGCCGCCCACCACGAGCACGTCGTAGGGCTTCTGGCTGTTCATCTTCGCCGCGATGCGCGCTTCCACGCCCTTGTCGAGCTTGGCGAGGATCTGCTCCACCTCCATGCGGCCCTGCCCGAAAGCCTGGCCGTTGAGGTACACCGCAGGTACGGAGCGGATGTTCAGCGCCGCCACTTCCTGCTCGAACAGCGCGCCATCGACCATGGTGTGACGGATGCGCGGGTTGAGCACAGCCATCAGGTTGAGCGCCTGGACCACATCGGGGCAGTTCTGGCAGCTCAGTGAAATGTAGGTGACGAATTCGAAATCGCCATCGAGCGCCCTGGCCTGGTCGATCACGCCCTGCTCCACCTTCGGCGGATAACCGCCGACCTGCAGCAGTGCGAGCACCAGCGAGGTGAACTCATGGCCCATGGGCAGGCCCGCGAACGTCACGCGCGCGGGCTCGCCGGGAGAGGCCAGCGCGAAGGCGGGCGTGCGCTCGCCCCCGCGCGACTCCGTAACGGCTATCTTCGGCGAGAGGGCAGCGATGTCCGCCAGCAGTGCCAGCATGTCACGCGACTCCTTGCTGGCGTCCGTGTACGCGGTGATCTCCACCGGCGTGACGAGACGCTGCAGGTATTCACCGAGCTGCGCTTTCATGTCTGTATCGAGCAGGGACATCGCTTCCTCCAATGGCCTTCTTCAGGCCTGCATTCAGATCTTTCCGACCAGGCTCAGCGAGGGCTTCAGCGTGTCGGCGCCGGGCTTCCAGCTGGCCGGGCAAACCTCACCCGGGTTGTTGGCCACGTACTGCGCGGCCTGGGCCTTGCGCAGCAGTTCCCTGGCGTCGCGGCCGATGCCCAGGTCGTGGATCTCGCACACCTTGATCTGGCCTTCCGGGTTGATCAGGAAGGTGCCGCGCAGCGCCAGGCCCTCCTCCTCGATCATCACGCCGAAGGCGCGCGCGAGGGCACCGGTGGGATCGGCGACCATGGGGTACTGGATCTTCTTGATCGTGTCCGAGGCGTCATGCCAGGCCTTGTGCGTGAAGTGCGTGTCGGTGGAGACGCTGTAGATCTCCACGCCGATCTTCTTGAACTCGGCGTAGTTGTCGGCCAGGTCGCCCAGCTCGGTGGGACACACGAAGGTGAAGTCGGCCGGGTAGAACACCACCGCGGACCACTTGCCCTTCAGGTCGGCCTCGGTGACGGTGACAAATTTGCCGTTGTGGAAGGCCTGTGCCTTGAAGGGTTTCACGTGGGTATTGATCAGAGACATTTCGAAGTCCTCTTTCGTTGGCGGATGGTTACTGGGGAGTGAGCTTACCGGCGGGGCGCCCATTGCGCTGACGATATTCCTTATGACTTTGATAGATGGCATCTATCGAGGGGCGACGGGCTACGCGTCGCCGCCCTCGTCGAGGGCGCGCTGCAGCAGTGCGGGCGGCATCTGCTTGCCCGCTGCCGGCGTCACGCCCAGCTCCTTCATCTGCTCGGCCAGGCGGATGGCATTGCCCTTGCCCTTGGCCAGCTGGCCCTCGGCCTGTTCGAAGGCGGCCTGGGACTGCTGGATGGCGCGGCCGAGGTTCTGGAAGCTCTGCGCGAAGTTGGTCAGCTTCTCGTACAGCTTGCGGCCGGCTTCGGCGATTTCATCGGCGGATTCCTTGCGCTTCTGGAAGGTCCAGATGCCCTCCACCAGCTTCACCACCGCCATCAGCGTGCTGGGCGTCACCAGCACGATGCGCGCACGGTAGGCATCGCTGTAGAGCGCCGGGTCCTTCACGAAGGCGGTGAGCAGCGCGGCCTCCACGGGCACGAACATCAGCACGAAGTCCACGGTCTTCAGCTCCGGCGCGTCGCTGTAGCGTTTGCCGGAGAGGTTCTTGATGTGGCCGCGCAGCGAGGCCAGGTGCTCGCGCAGCAGCGCCTCGCGCTGCACCTCGTCGGTCACGGCGCAGTATTCGGTCCAGGCCTTGTTCGACACCTTGGAGTCGATCACCAGCTGGCGCGACTCGGGCAGGTGGATCACCGCATCGGGGATCAGTCGCTCGCCATCAAGACCCTTCACCACCAGCTGCAGGTCGTACTCATGTCCCTTGCGCAGGCCGGAGTCCTCGAGGATCTTGCCGAGGATGGTCTCGCCCCAGTCACCCACCGACTTGGAGGTGACGGTGAGCGCATTGGCCAGCCGCTCGGCCTGCATGGACATGGCCTGGTTCATGCCGGTGAGCGTCTCGATCTGCGCCTTCAGGCTGCCGCGCTCCCGGATATCTTCGGCATAGATGTGGTCGACGCGCTGGCGGAACTCGGCCAGCTGTTCCTTGAAGGGCGTGACCACGGTCTGCACTTCCTTCTGGTTGAGCTCGGCAAAGGCCTTGCCGCGTTCCTCCATCAGGCGTGCCGCGGCGGCGAGCACGCTGGTTTCGAAGTGGCGGGTCTGGTCGGTGATCCACTGCTTCTGCTCGGCCAGCTGCTGCTGCACGCGCTGCTGCTCCTTCGAGAGCGCGTCGCGGAAACGCTCTTCAGCGGTGAGCTGTGCCTGGCGCGAGCGCTCTTCCTGCGCGGCCAGCGTATCGCGGGAGCGGCCCTGCTCGGATTCCAGTGATTGCCGCGCGTGTTCCAGCGAGGCGTTGAGGCGGCTGCGCTCTTCCAGCAGTTCCTCGAGACGGGATTGCAGGGGATTGGCGCGCAGCAGCACAAAGATCAGCGCGCCCAGGAGAACCAGCGCGAGGACTGCGAGGATCAAGGTAAGGGAGGTCATGGGCGAATGCTGGGGCATGCCGGAAGGGAGGGCAATGCCGTCGGGCGGGTGCCCAGCCCGACCGCGACGAGGCGCCGCTTGCGCTTACGCCGCCACCGCCTCCCGCGTGGCCAGCACCACCC